>JACQDF010000081.1 GCA_016201205.1 Acidobacteriota bacterium | reverse complement strand
GGTACGGCTCCAGGCCAATACAGCGGTTTGGCCGACTTTCTGCTCGGTCTGCCCAACGCCATGGGCAAGGACATCCAATACATCAACCCCGCCGCCGTGCGCATGCCCGGCTACGGCTTATACGCCCGCGACCAGTGGCAAGTCAGCCGCAAGCTGACGTTGAATTACGGCGCCCGGCTGGAACGGTATCCCTTCGCCACGCGCGACCATCGCGGCGGCGAGCGCTATGATCCGGGGACGGACCTGGTCCTGATCGGCGGCGTTGGCGCCACTCCCACGGACACCGGCGTCCAGGTTCCCGCGGTGCAGGTCGCTCCCCGTCTCGGCATCGCCTACCGCGCCACCGAAAAGACCGTCTTCCGTTTGGGCTATGGGATTTCCATCGATCCGGATTCCTTCCGCTATATGCGCGACTCTTATCCGGCCACCATCTCTTCGCAGTTCAACGCCCCAAGCAGCCTCGAGGCCGCCGGTTCGCTCCGCACAGGCATTCCCGCAGTCCTCGTGCCCGACCTCAACCAGCCCAGCATCCCCATTCCACGGACCGTTGGAACAGTCACCTGGCCTGTCCAATATCGCCGCGGTTACTTCCAGAGCTTCAATCTCACCATCCAACGGGCGATTGGCTGGGGTTTCCATTTCCAGACATCGTACGTCGCCACCTGCGCCATCCGGCAGACGGCCCGGCCGAACATCAACCACGGCGTCCCCGGCGGCGGCACCAACGGCCGCAGGCTGGCGCGCATCTGGGGACGGACAGCCGACGTCACCATGTATACGCCCTTCAACACCTCGAACTACAATGGCTGGCAGAATCAACTGACCCGGCGCTTCTCCGGCGGCGGCATCCTCGGTCTCTCCTATACCTGGTCCAAATCGCTTTCCTATGCGGACAACAATGATTCCGGGCTCACCTGGAACATACCCGAAATGTGGCGCCGCAACCGCGCGCCCGCCGGCTTTGACCGCACACAAAACCTTCAGCTCTACGGCGTCTACACGCTCCCCTTTGGCAAAGGCCAGAAGTACGCCAACAAAGGGCTCGCCAGCCACGTCGTCGGCAACTGGCAAGTGAACGGCATCTTCAGCGCCCTGACCGGGACGCCTTTCACTGTCGGTACTGTCGGCACCAGCGTCGATGCTCCCGGCAATACGCAGACGGCGGATCAAGTCCTGCCGCAGGTCGCCATCCTGGGCGGCATCGGCCGCGGCAACAGCTACTTCGATCCGTACGCATTCGCACCCGTCACCGCGGTCCGCTTCGGAAACAGCGGAAGAAACATCCTCCGCGGTCCCGGCCTGGTGAACTTCGACGCCAGCATGTTCCGCGACTTCCGCATCACGGAGCGGTTCAAGCTCCAGTTCCGCGCCGAGGCGTTCAACGTGTCCAACACGCCCGCGTTCAACAACCCGGGCGCCACCGCCTCTTCAGCCACGCGAAGCTCAAGCGGCGTCATCACCAATCTGAACGGGTTCACGGAAGTCACCACGGCGCAGGCCACCGAGCGCCAGTTCCGTTTCGCGCTGAAGCTGATGTTCTGATATGGGGCGACCCGGCAGGGGCGCAGCGCGACCTGCCACCGCTGGAACCGCGTAAGCGCCAGCAGCCAGGCCACGTGGCCTCCGGCGGCCGCGCCCCCCGGCGGTCTACCGCAGCAGACGCGGGTCAATACCGTGGGTGTGAATCTGGGTAATCCGGATTTGCGCGCTATCCGGGTGCAACCAGTCGTCACCGGCTCGGCGCGTTGTTTCCAAGTTCGTCTGCCAAGCAGCGCCGCTGCCGGGTCCGGTGCGCAGTAGACGATGCGCCGGCCTCGCGTGTGCCACCGCCCGGGCGCGCGCAGACCACCACCGCCATCCAGTCTGACGTGATTGGTAACTCGCCAGAGGGTCACGCTGCCATGCCGTCGTCGATCTGGGCGATCATCTCTTCCACCAGGCGGGAGCCGGCCTCGGTCGCCAACATGTCGATGGGCGTCTTGCCGTCGAAGCGACGCCTGGTTTTCCGCAACCACCGCCAGGCGCGTTCGGACCCACCGAACACCTGCTCGGCCATGGCGGTGACCCTGGCCACGCGCACGGCCTTGTCCGATTCCTCTTTGGAGAGCGACTGGTGCTTTGCCACCCGGTTCGATCACGCTGCTGGGAGAGACGACGCTCGACGTGTACCTGAACGAGCGCACGTACTGGAAGAACATCCCGGCCCGCGTGTGGGAGTTCAAAAGCGGCGGCTACCAGATCATCAACAAGTGGCTCAGCTACCGGGAAAAGGACCTGCTCGGGCGGTCCCTCACGGTGGAAGAGGCAAGGTACGTCACGGGCATGGCGCGGCGCATTGCGGCCATCCTTCTACTCGGCCCGGAACTGGACCCGAACTACGAGGCGCTGAAGCGCGCATCCTACGCGTGGACGTCCAGCCAGAAGGTCGCACGCTGAGCGAATCGCGTCAATCTTGCAGGTGTGACCACCCGGCCTCGCGATTCGTCACAATGAATAGGGGTGCGGCGAAAACAGAATCCCGCCGATCTGCCATAATGCGGTTCTAGGGAGAAAGGCGCCAGTATGAGCGGAGACGACACCTACGAACTCTACATCGACGCCTTCACGCCGGCGTCGATTCCGATGTCGCGGCTTGCGGAGTACATGGCCGATTTCGCTGTGCTGCTCGGCCACGAGGAGCACGTCCACTTCGACAAGCTCAAGCCCGGCAGTCTGTCCTTGGCTGCGCGCGCCGACCAGGTCGCGCAAAACAAAGTCCAGCGGCGTCTCGACGAGGTTCGTTACGGAACCGGCCCAAAGGCGGCGATGGACGCTCTGCGTTCGATCGACGACAAACTTGCGGCCGACAACGCAATCGGGAGCATCCGCCATGGGAAGGCCAGGATTATCGAGTTTTCGGGCTGCACCCGCCCTGTAGAGTCGAGCGTAGGCCCGATCATCCAACCTGGGACGTTGGACGGCGAGGTGATCCAGGTCGGCGGGCGCGATGAAACGATCAACATTCACATCAAGACCGGCGACGACATCCACCGCTGCATAACCACGAAAGCTATCGCGCGCCGCCTGACGCAGCACATCTTCGGCACGCCGGTACGCGTCCGTGGCAGAGGAACCTGGTCGCGCGCCGAATCGGGTGAATGGAAGCTTCACCGCTTCGACATCGAGAGCTTCGAGACCCTGGAAGAGACTCCGCTTTCGAAGATCTTCGAGGGGCTACGGGCGCGATTGACGCCGCCGGAAGGCGGACGTCTCAACCCGATTGACCTGGTGCGCCAGCTTCGAGAGGAGTGACAGCCCTTATGGTCGCTTTCGACAGCACGATCCTCTCTCTTCTGCTCTTCTCCGACGCCGAGCTTCGACAGGGAGAACAAGGGAACGCTGTCGAACATGCTCACGAGCGCGTGGCGGGCCTCGTTCGGGAACTCGAAGCTGGCAAAGAGCAGGTCCTTGTGCCTGCCCCAGCGTTGTCCGAGGTCCTGGTGACCGAGGGCGTGGACGTTCAGGACGTGCTCACCACGCTGCGAGGGTCCTCCTTCATCCGGATCGGCGACTTCGACGAGCGCGCCGCGGTGGAACTCGCCATGCGCCTGCGCGCTGCGATCAAATCCGGCGACCCACGCCAAGGGATGCGGATCACCAAGAGCGCCATGAAGTTCGACCGCCAGATCGTCGCCATTTCGCCGGTCAACGGCGCCCGAGTGCTCTACTCCGACGACGACGGCGTTGAGAGGTTCGCTTCAAGCTGCGGCCTCGCCACTAAGCGCGTTGCTGATCTTCCAGTGCCCGCCTCGCAGGGTAAGCTCTTCGATGGGCAGCAGAAATCTGGCGATGCGGAGGGGCCCGATGTCGCCGGCGAAGGCGAGAACGATCTGTAGCCGTCGGTTCTTCTCGACCAACTCAACTTACTTCACCGCGCGCCGGCCCCTCGGCTGGTTCCGTGCTGTTGGTCACGAAGTTCCCGCAGGAGGCGTCGGCACTGCCGCACGCTCAATCGGCTATCGCACCACCGCCGCGCGCGTCAGCGCTGCGCCGCCAGCAGCACAGACAGCTCCTGTTCGGCGCTGCTCAGCGCATCGGCGCCGTCGGCGTCCAGCTCGTTTCGATTCTTCAGATCCGTGAGCGTCTTTTTCGACCGCTCGAGCGCGGCCAGAGCTTCCATCCGCCGGCCGCCCCGGAGATACGTCAGACCATACTGCAAGAGCACCCTGCCAAGGTCCCTCCGCTGGTCGGCGTTGCGGGCATCGCCCAGCATCTTCTCTGCCTTGCCCAGAAGCCCCAGCGCCTCCCGGATTTCACCCAACGCGGTGTGCACCGACGCAGTTCGCCAGTAGATCGAAATCAACGCGTGCCGGCCGCGGGCATTGTTCGGGTCCATTTCGGCGAGCTGCTCGCGAACCTTCACTGCCCGCAGGTAGTGAGCCAGCCCCTCGCGATGCCGGTTTTTCGAGCTCAGCAGGAAGCCAATGTCGCTTTCACTGAAGGAAACAGCAAACCGGGCGTCCGCGTTCGCCGGTTCCCGGCGGGACCATTCCTGCTCCATCCCGAGCGCCTTCTCATAATGAGGCATTGCTTCGCCGGCCCGGTCGAGTTTCCACAGCAGCGCTCCGAGCCTCTTGTGAACCAGCGCGCAATCCCGCAGATTCTTCGTGTCGCTGGGATTGCGGGCGAGGATTGCTTCCCACAGAGACAATTGCTTCTGCCGGAATTCGAGCGCCTGGGGCAACTGCCGCCTCTCGACGTATTCGTCAGCCATCGAGCCGTAGGCCAGCGAAAGGTCCGATTCTCTGGATGCGCCGGTCAGCTTATCCGGCTCGGCGCTGAGGGACTCGAGGAGTTTCATCGCCCGGGTGGCGTTCTCGATCCCGCCCAGCCGCTGTAGCAGCCGCGCCACCAGGCGCAGTCTCCTCGATGGCTCAGCCGAGCTTTCCTTCTGTTCCAACAGTTGCAAGGCTTTCTCGTAGCTGCGACGGGCGGCGGCGCGGTCACCCAGGTTCGCCTGGGAGGAATTTCCCTGGACATCCCCCAACTGCAAATACGCTTCCGCCAGCTCGAGGGTCAACGCCGGATTATTAGAATGAGTCGCCAGCATGCGGTCCAGGTGCGCGGTCGCCCGCTCGACCAGTTTGGCGCGCGCCGCCGTCGCCCCAGCCAGGTCGCGGATGGCGTCGTGGATCTCGAACAGCATGGTGTAGGCCATCCGGCGCACTTCGCGCAGATTCTGTTCAGCCTGCTGCTGCGCGCGGCGGGCCCGGCTGGCTTGCCACAGCGTCGTCCCCATGCCCGCGGCCAGCGACAGCACCGCCACTGCGGCCGCCGTCACCGCCAGCCTGTTCCGGCGGACGAATTTGCCCATTCGATAGCGAACCGTCTGTGGCCGGGCCTGCACCGGCTGGCCCTTCAAGAAACGCTGGATGTCCTGCGAGAGCTGCTCGACCGAGCCGTAGCGGCGTTCCGGATCCTTCTCGAGCGCTTTCAGGATCACCGCATCCAGCTCGCCCGTCGAAGGCGCCGCCGGCTCCTGTTCGCAGATGGCTCGGGCCAGGGCTGGAGCCGTGGGGGTCTCCAGCCGGTAGGGACTGCGGCCGGTCAGCAGCCGGTACAGCACCACCCCCAGCGAGTAGACATCGCTGGCCGTCGTAATCAGGCTTCCCTGAATCTGCTCGGGGCTGGCGTATTCCGGCGTCAGCATCTGCGCCGCCGTCACCGTTCGGCGCTCGGGATCGAGCAGCTTGGCAATGCCGAAATCCAGAAGCTTCACTGCGCCGTCTGCGTTTACCAGGATGTTGCCCGGCTTCAGATCGCGGTGCACGATGAGCCGCTGATGCGCATAATGCACAGCGGAGCAGACCGCGAGGAACAGCTCGAGCCGCTGCCTGGTTCCCAGACGCCGCTGCTCGGCGTGGATGTCGATCGGCTCGCCATCGACAAATTCCATCACGAAGTACGGACGCCCGTCCTGGGTGATGCCTCCGTCCAGCAGCCGGGCGATGTTGGGATGGCTCATCTCGGCCAGGATTTGCCGCTCCTGATGAAAATGCCGGACCACGTGATCGCTGTCCAGCCCCGGCTTCAGGATCTTGAGCGCCGCAAGCTGGCGGTAGACGCCGTCGTCGCGTTCGGCCCGGTAGACGCGGCTCATCCCGCCTTCGCCCACCATCCCGTGGATTCTCCACGCCCCCAGACGCAGGTCGGCCGGCTGCTGATCGAGGACCGGCCGGTCGAGGAAGCCCACTGTCGTTTCATGGGAGCGCAGCAGCGAATGAACCTCCTCGCACAGCGCCGGGTCCGCCGAGGCCATCCGCTCCAGATAATCGGCCCGTTCATCTGAGGGCATCTCGAGACAGGCGTCGAAAACTTCCTTGACCCGCGCCCACCTTTCCGGGCTCATGCTGGTTCCCCGCTCAATTCCCGGTACAGCCAGGCGCGCGCCGACGCCCACTCCCGCTTGACGGTGCGCGGGGACACGCTAAGGACCTCCGCGGTCTCTTCCACCGAAAGACCCGCGAAAAAGCGCATCTCGACGATCTTGCTCTGCTGCTCGTCGAACTGGGCCAGCGCCATCAGCGCATCATCCAGCCGCACCAGGTCCAACTCCCGCCTGCCGGCCGCTTCCATTCCTTTTTCCAGCACCAGCGTCATGCCTCCGCCTCGCTTGGCTGCCTTCTTTTTCCTGGCGTGATCCACCAGAATCTGACGGATCATGCGGGCGCAGATGGCGAAGAAATGAGCCCGATCCTGGAAGTTCACAGCTTCCTGCTGCACCAGCCGGATGTAGGCTTCGTGGACCAGGGCGGTGCTTTGCAGGGTATGTCCAGCCGGCTCCCGGCGCAAATAATAACTGGCCAGCCGCTTCAATTCTCCGTAGACGGCCGGGGCCAGTTGGTGCATCGCCTCTTGGTCCCCCGCCCGCCATCGATTGAGCAGTTGCGTGATGT
>JACQDF010000391.1 GCA_016201205.1 Acidobacteriota bacterium | reverse complement strand
TTCGGTCGAGAGTTTGCTAGCCGCTTCCTTCAGCTTTCGCCTCACGGTTAGGCCTTGCGGTTTCGCTACGGTTGCCGTCATCGGCTCCGGTTGGCTCCTTTCATCCAACAAGATTCTGCCCATGCTGGGCACACTGGGGCAGACTTTAGTCTGCCGGCGGGCTTCAGCCCGCCTGAAATTTTTTTGGAGCTTCGCATGCCGGCTTCCGGCGGCGTCCGCCGGGCGGCGCCCGAATCCTAATCGATCCGCTCGTAAGCCGGAATCGTCAGAAACTCGACAAAGTCCTCGCGTGTCATCATGTCGCGGAACAGCTCGGCGGCTGCCTTCTTGTTCGGCGTGCCGGGCTTCTCGGCCAGCTCGCGGTCGATGGCGGCGCTCACCATGGCCGGAGTCACTGCGCGCCCGTCATCGAGCTTCACCTGGTGCTTCACCCACTGCCAGACTTGCGAGCGGGAGATCTCCGCGGTGGCCGCATCCTCCATCAGGTTGTAGATGGGCACGCAGCCGTTGCCGTTGAGCCAGGCCTCCAGGTACTGGATGCCGACATCCACATTCTGCTGCAACCCTTGTTCGGTGATGCCGCCGCCGTGCGGGGCGAGCAAGTCTGCGGCCGTCACCTGCACATCGTCGCGCTTGACATGGATCTGGTTGGGCGCAGGCATATACTCATCGAATACCTGCCTGGCGATGCCGACCAGTCCCGGATGCGCCACCCAGGTGCCGTCATGGCCGGCTTTGACTTCGCGCAGCTTGTCCTGGCGTACTTTTTCGAGCGCGCTCTGGTTGGCCTCCGGATCGTTCTTGATGGGGATCTGCGCGGCCATGCCGCCCATGGCGTGGATTTCGCGCCGGTGGCAGATCTGGATGAGCAGGTCGACATAGGACTTCAGAAAGGCCTTGTCCATGGTCACCTGGGCGCGGTTCGGCAGCACCTTGTCCGCCCGGTGGCCGAATTTCTTGATGAAGCTGAAGATGTAATCCCAGCGGCCGCAGTTCAACCCGGCGGAGTGCTCACGCAGCTCGTAGAGGATCTCATCCATCTCGAAGGCGGCCAGGATCGTCTCGATCAGGACGGTGGCGCGAATGCTTCCGCGAGCCATGCCGATATAGTCCTGGGCGAAGTTGAAGACATCGTTCCACAGCCGGGCTTCCAGATGGCTCTCCATCTTCGGCAGATAGAAATACGGCCCCCAGCCGCGCTTCAGCGTGTTGCCGGCGTTGTGGAAAAAATACAGGCCGAAATCGAACAGCGAGCCGGAGATGGGCGCGCCGTCCACGAACATGTGCTTTTCCACCAGATGCCAGCCCCGCGGGCGCACCAGCAGGACAGCCGTTTTTTCGTTCAGCCGGTACTGTTTGCCTTCGGGACTCGTATAGCTGATCGTGCCGGCGACGGCGTCGCGCAGGTTGACGTGGCCTTGCAGGTTGTTGTCCCAGGTGGGCGAGTTGGAGTCCTCGAAGTCAGCCATGAAGATACTGGCGCCGGAGTTGAGCGCGTTGATAATCATCTTGCGCTCGACCGGCCCGGTGATCTCGACGCGGCGGTCCACCAACGGCTGCGGAATCGGAGACACGGTCCATTTGGCCTGGCGGATCTCCCGGGTGCTTTCGAGAAAATCGGGCATCGCGCCACGGCGCAATTCTTCCCATCGCTGAGCGCGGCGGGCCAGCAGCTCCCGGCGGCGCGGCTCGAACTTGCGAGCCATCTCGACCAGGAAGCGGATGGCTTCCGGGGTCAGGATTTCGTTGTAGGCGCCCTCGATGGGGCGCGCGAATTTCGCATTCCCGGCGGCGACAGGTGCACTCATGACAGACTATTCATACCGCACTGCCTGGAACGGATCAAGCGGCGGCGCCGCTATGGGTGCACGATGCGTCCATCCCTCATGTGCACAATCCGATGGGCATACGCGGCCGCCTCCGGATTGTGCGTGATCATCAGAATCGTCTGGCCTTTGCGCTCATTCAGATCGGCGAGCAGCTTCAGCACATTGTCGGAATTCTCCGTATCGAGGTTGCCCGTCGGCTCGTCGGCCAATAGCAGCGCGGGATGATTCACGATCGCGCGCGCAATCGCCACCCGCTGCTGCTCGCCTCCGGAAAGCGATCTGGGCTTGTGATGCAACCGGTGGCCCACACCCAGCAGGTCGAGGATTTCCTCGAACCAGCCGTCGCTCGATGCCGATCGCCCGGCGATATATTGGGCCATGCCGATGTTGTCCAGGGCGGACAGCGTTGGCAGCAGGTTGTAGCGCTGGAACACAAAGCCCACCAGCTCGCGGCGGATGCGGGTGCGTTCGGCGTCGGTCATTTTCGTCAGGTCGCGGCCATCCACGATCACGTTGCCCGCCGTGGCCGCGGCCAGCCCGCCCAGAATGTAAAACAGCGTCGATTTGCCAGAACCGGACGGTCCGACGACGGCGATGAATTCGCCGCGCCGCACGGTCAGATCCACCCCGCGCAGAGCAGACACATCGACGTCTCCCATCTTATAGACCTTGGTGAGGCCTTTGACGTGAATCAGCGGATGCGATTCACTCATACGACAGCGCCTCGATTGCGTCCTGCCGGGCCGCTTTCCAGCCGGGATACAGGGCTCCCAGCAGCGAGCCCGCCATGGCAACCAGCGTCGCCACCGGCCACCAATCCGGCACGATGATCTGCGTCAGCGAGCCCGGCACGTAATTCATGATCGCCCACCGCGTGCCGTACGTGAGCAGGATTCCGGCCGCCGAGCCGAAGAGCGCCAGCACCACCGTCTCACGCACCAGAATCCCCAGAATCAGCGCTGAAGTGGCGCCGAGCGATTTCAGGATGCCGATTTCGCGCGTCCGCTCGAGCACCGCTGTGTACATCGAAAGAAACACCACTAGAAAGCCGACCACGATGCTGACGCCGATCACGACGTAAATGAACGCCCGCAGCCCGGGGACGTTATTGACCGTAAACTGCGAGGCGAATTCCTCGATGGAATAGATCTGGTAATCGGGGAGCGCTTTCCGGATGGCCGTCATCGCCGCCTGCGTATCGGCAGGATCGTCCACTTTCACGTAGATCACGGTCAGCTTGCCGGTGTTGGCGGAAAGCTCCTGGAGCAGCTTCAGCGGCACAAACAAGCGCGCCAGCTTGCCCTGCGCCACGATGCCGCACACACGCCACTGGCGGTTCATGAAGGTGGTCGTCGAGCCGATTCGCAGCCGGTTCTGCCGCGCCCAGTATTCGTCCACGATGACATCGTCGGGTTCCTGGAACGGGCCGCCGGCCAGGTACTTGAACCCGCCGCTCATGCGTGTGAAGCTCGCCAGATCAATGCCGGTGACGGTGTTTGTTCCGCCGATCGGGTACACCGCAGTCCCCGTCGTCACCGTCACATAGGGCAGCTTTGCGATGAAATCGAGCAGCTTCTCCGGAATGGGCGCCGTGGTCAGACCGATGATCGAGCTGCCGGGCGGCCGGATGAGGATATCGGCGCCGGCTCCGCGCGAGCGGCGTCCGAGGTCCTCGAGCGTTCCGTAGCTCAATCCGACCAGCGTCAGGATCATCGTCACCTGCACGCCCACGGCAGCCGCACTGAGCACCGTCCGCACCCAGCGGTGTTTCAAGTTTTCTATGACCAGTTTGTTAATCAAGGATGAAGCACCCGTGCCGCCGGCCACTCGATCTGTTCGAGAGGCCGAGCAAAAGGCAATCTTTTATTGTACTGTGGGACGGGCTCAGCTAAAGCGTTTCTCTTTGGGACCCTAGGTAAGATTGGCAATGGTATGTTCCCCGCGCGGGAGGCTACACTGCGGGCGAGGGAGATAACCATGCGCGCACTCATTGGTTTTGCTCTGGGGCTTCTGGCCGTGCCCGCCGCTGCTCAATCGATGCTCGAGCACGCCACCGCCGCCGCCGGCGGATCGGCGGCCGGCGTCGCCGGCAAGAAAGTCAGCGATAGCCTGGATTCCGTGATGACCAAGGTTTCCGAGCTGGGCAAGAAGTCCGCCAGCGACGACAAACAGGCCAAAGGACGGCGTCTGCCGCCACCCATTCCGCCAGAACCCAAAGTGCGGCTGGCGAGCCGGCCCGCACCACCGGCGCCGCCGGCGCCCCGGACGGTCGCCGGTCCCCCGCAGGCGACGCTGCGGTTGAACAACCGCATCGTCTCCGTTCCCCTCGAAGCTGTGCCCACGCCCGTTCCCGAACCGGCCCCGGCCGTTTCCGAGCCGCCCAGGCCGTTGCCGACCGCCGCCGACCTTCAATCGCTGTCGCCCGGTTCCTCCCGGGAAGAGGTAGCCGATAAACTCGGCAAGCCGGCAGGCCGCATCACGCTCTATGATGAGCGCGGGCTGGTCGAGGTGTATTCCTTCCGCAGCCAGGGGACATCGCTGGGCTCGGTGCACATGGTGAATGGCAAGGTCACCCAAGTGCGGCCGGCGCAGCAGTAAGCCGGGCCTAGCTGCTAAGCTAGGGTACAATCAGGAAACTGGTGCACGGCCTATTCCATCTCGGCGTAGTAGCAAGCTTGCTGCTGTCCTTTGGGCAGGCGCCGTTCCAGCACGCCCACTCGAGCGACCCGCACCACAAGCACGCGCAAGGGTTCATCCACACGCACTGGAAGACCTACCCCACTGACGGTCGTTCCTGGCAAGCGGACGACCATGATTCCGACGCGCGGATGCTCGATTGGCTCGCTGGAGATGGAAGCGCTCCGGCTAAGTTCGTGGTCGCCCTCCCAGAGTCGATCGCCCAAGCCGGTCTCACGATCCAGGTCGCTCGGACTCCAGATCTGACGCCACACAACCATGATCCTCCGGGCCTCCTAACTCTCCATCCCCGCGGCCCACCTGCCTAACCCACCAGTCAGGCGCACTCTCGGTGCGCGTTCCTCCCCTTTAGGTTCGAAAAACTAAGTGAGTTGAGGTGGCGCAATGTCTTTGCCCAATCGCGCCGCCACTCTTGCGCTGTTGGTGGCCGGGGCTGCGGGTGCCGGTTCCGCGCAGGAGTGGACGGAAGCTGTCGTCGTTCAGAAGTTTCTTGATCAGAATCCGCAGACTCGTGAGGCCCGAGCTCGGGTGGCGATCGCCGAGGCGGATGCACGAGGCAGAGCGCTCTACGCAAACCCGAGAGTCAACTTTAGCCACGAGGGCGCCGGACGCACGGAGTTCTTTCAGGCCGAGCAGATCCTTCCGATCACGGGACGCCTGAAACTGTTGCGGCAAGCGGGCGCCGCTCTGGTTCGTGTCGCCGAAGCCGAGGGAGCCTTTTCTTTATGGCTGGCTCGAAGCAGTCTTAGGCAAGCCTTTTATCGCGTCTTGGCCGAGCAGCAAAGCGAGACCATCTATGCGGCAGGACTGAAGGACATCGAGAATGTCATCCGAGTGCTCGCTGACCGGGAGCGCGAAGGTGAAGGCTCGAAGTTCGATCGCCTGCGCACAGAACGTGAGCGAGCGGAGCTGCTGGCCGAGTTGGCGCTTGTGCGGGCGGCAATCGCGCTGGAACGCGCACAGATGCTCGCTTTCCTTCCCGCAGGTACGGACATAGCCACAGTCTCGGGCCAAATCGAAACACCCCTATTGGCGCTGAACGCGAGCGAACTAGCGCAGCGGGCCCTCGCGGTTCGTGAGGACTACCGTGCCGAGCAGCGGAGGCTCGAGCAGTATCGGCTGGAACAGCGAGCGGCGGAGCGTCTGCGTTTTCCCGAGCCGGTTTTCAACGCAGGTTTGAAGCGGGCTGAGGTCGGGCAGCGGGGGATTGCAAATGGCCCGGTCGTCGGCATTACAGTCCCACTGCCTCTTTTTAACAAGGGTCAGACGGAAGTCGCGCGATACTCTGCCGAACAGGAACGCGCCTCGGCGCGGCTCGAAGTGCTCTCGCGACAGATTCGCGGCGCGGTGGAAGGAACCGTCCAGGCTCTCCGTGTCCGTCAACGGGCGCGTGACGAATACCGAAACCAACTCGCCGAAACAGGGCCGGAACTGGTACGGATCGCGACGGTCGCATACCAGGAAGGTGAGGTCGGCATTCTGCAACTTCTCGACGCGCTACGCACGCAACGTCAGGCGCAACTGCGGCTTGTGGACATACAAGCTGCGGTCAAGCAAGCCCAGATCGAACTCGAACGCGTGATCGGAGAGGAGTTCGCCAGATGAAGCGGACAGCCTGCCTTTTTCTCGTAATCTTGGCGGCGGGATGCCAGAAACCGCGCACAGTTGCCACTTCGTCACAGGAACCTGAACCTCATCCGGAGAGCCTCACCAACTGGACCACCAAGACCGAACTCTTTATGGAATACCCGCCACTGGTGGCGGGTCAGACCAGCCGGTTCGCCGTTCACTTGACGCGTCTCGACACTTTCAAGCCGATCGCCAAGGGTAGAGTGGAGGTCCGGCTCACCGGCGCGGAAGGCAAATCGGACGTCTTTGCGGCAGAGGCGCCGTCCCGTCCAGGGATCTTCGGCGTGGATGTGAAGGCGCCTGCAGCGGGCGAGTTTCGCGTCTCGGTGCACTTCAGCGGAGAAGGAATCAGCGATGTTCACGATCTCGGTCAAATCACGTCGTCGCCAACCAAGACTGCGGCAACTCATGAGCATGGTCCCGGAACGCAGGAAACGATCGCGTTTCTCAAGGAGCAGCAGTGGACGCTGGACTTCGGCACTGCAATTGTGGAGGACCGCCAGCTCAGGTCCAGTCTGCGCGTCCCGGCGGAAGTGATTCCGCGCTCCGGAGGACAAGCTGAAGTTACGGCGCCCTTCGACGGCCGAATCGTCGCCTCCGCCCTACCCGTGATCGGCGCGAGCGTCAGGCAAGGGCAGATTCTGGCAAGCCTCCTCCCGCCGACAAGTTCCCCGAGCGATCTTGCATCGATAGAGTTGGCAAGGAATGAAGCCAGCCTTTTATTGCAACTGGCGCGGAAGGACCGCGAGAGAGCCGAAAGGCTGGTGAAAGCGGGAGCGGCGCCAGCAAAACGCCTCGATGAGGCGCAAACCGTCGAAGCCACTGCCGAGGCGAGGTTGAAGGCGTCGGACACCCGCATCGCCCAATACGAGGCATCGAGCTCAGCCGAAGCAAATCCGCAAGGCGCGAGGCTCTTCGCACTGCGATCTCCGATTTCCGGGCTCATCGTCGGGACCCACGCCGCCCCAGGTGCGAATGTGAAAGCCGGCGAGACTCTTTTCAAGATTGTCGATCTGGACACCGTCTATGTGTCCGCCGTTGTTCCCGAAGTGGAACTCCCGCGGGTAAGGAACCTGAGCGGAGCGGAACTCGATGTGCCCGGCTCCCGGCAGCCGAGACCACTCAGTCGTCTGATCTCCGTCGGCCGCGTTGTGGACCCGGCTTCGCGCACCTTTTCGGTGATCTATGCTATGGACAACAGCGACCGCCGCGTGGCGATCAATCAGGCGGTCCATGTGCGTCTTCTCACAACCGCCATCGGAGTTGCGCCGGCAGTTCCGGAATCGGCAGTCGTTGACGACGGCGGACGTCCAGTGGTCTTCATTCAGGCGGCGGGCGAGACCTTCTTGCGAAAAGCTGTTCAGCTTGGCATACGTGAGGGCGGCTACGTGCAGGTGACCGATGGGGTTTTTCCGGGCGAGCGCGTGGTTACTCGTGGCGCGCACCTGATCCGCCTGGCCGCGATGTCGAACCAAGTGCCGGCTCACGGGCACGTTCATTAGGGAGACTGGAATGCTCGACGCGTTGATTCGCTGGTCCTTGCATCATCGTGCAGTCGTCCTATTTCTCGCCGCGGCACTGCTGATTTGGGGCGGATATTCGGTAAGGGACATTCCTCTCGACGTGCTTCCCGACCTGACGGCGCCGACGGTAACGATTCTCGTGGAGGCGCGCGGCATGGTCCCGACCGAGATGGAATCGCTGGTGACTTTCCCGATCGAGTCCGCGATCAACGGCGCCCCAGGAGTGCGACGCGTACGTTCGGCGACCGCAGTCGGCGTCGCTGTGATCTGGGTCGAGTTCGACTGGGGCCAGGATATCCATCGAGCCCGCCAGACTGTGAACGAGAAACTGTCGCTTGCCTCCGCGTCGCTTCCGCCTGGTGTGGATCAGCCGTTCCTGGCTCCGATCTCATCGATCATGGGCGAGATTCTTTTCATCACGCTGGAGTCCGACCGGCATTCCGCGATGGAGATCCGCACAGTTGCTGACACCGTTCTCCGGCGACGCATTCTCGCCGTGCCTGGCGTAGCCCAGGTGGTGCCGACGGGCGGCGACCAGAAACAGTATCAAGTGCTCATTTCGCCGCACCTGCTTCGAGAGTACTCGGTCTCACTGGGCGAAGTCGAAAATGCTCTGCGGCAGGGGAGCCAGAACTCTTCGGCGGGTTTCCGAGTCGCAGGTGGACAAGAGTACCTGATTCAGGGGGTAGGGCGCGCCAGTACACCGGAGAGCATCGGCCAGATCGCGGTCACGTCGCGGCAAGGCCGCCCGATCTTCGTCCGGGACGTGGCGCAGGTGAGGATCGGCCCGGCGTTGAAACGCGGCGAAGGGTCGCACAACGCCGAACCTGCCGTTGTGTTGGGAATCCAGAAGCAACCGGGCGCGAACACGCTGGAGCTTACGAGAAGGCTGGATGTCACGCTCGACGAGATCCAGAAAGGCCTGCCGCCCGGAATGGTGATCGACAAGCAGGTCTTCCGGCAGGCAGATTTCATTCAGCGATCCCTGGAGAATCTGACGGCGGCGCTCCGGGACGGCGCGATCCTTGTGGTGATTGTAGTTGTCCTGTTCCTGATGAACCTGCGGGCGGCGATCATCACCCTTCTGGCGATCCCGATTTCGGTGTTGACGGCGGTGGTCACGATGAACTGGTTCGGTTTCACGATCAACAGCATGAGCCTGGGAGGTCTGGCAATCGCGATCGGCGAACTGGTGGACGACGCCATCATCGATGTCGAGAACGTGATGCGCCGGCTGCGGGAGAACGCGCTGAAGCCTGAAGAGGAACGCCTGCCGGCACTCGAAGTAATCTACCGTGCAAGCACCGAGATCCGCGGATCGGTAGTCTTCGCCACCATCATCGTCGCGCTGGTCTTCTTACCGCTATTCGCATTGAGCAGCGTCGAGGGGCGGCTGCTCGCACCGCTGGGATTCGCCTACATTGTCAGCCTCTCAGCGTCACTCGTTGTCGCGCTAACCGTTACACCCGCCCTTTGTTCCTTTCTGCTGCCGAACGCGCGGTCCGTGCTACGCGGGCATGAACCGTGGCTCGTCAGCCGCCTGAAGCGCGTCTTTCAGCCTTCGCTTCGCTGGTCGCTGGATCACCCGTGGATCGTAGTGCTGTCCTCGCTGCTGCTACTGATCGGCGCCGGAATGGCACTATCTCGTACCGGGCGCGCGTTCCTGCCGGAATTTAACGAGGGCACTCTCACCGTCAGCGCCGTAACGCTTCCCGGGACAAGTCTCGCGGACTCCGACAGTCTCGGACGCGGACTGGAGCGAATCCTCCTGGGTGTTCCGGAGGTCGTCTCGACGGCTCGGCGCACGGGCAGAGCAGAGCTCGACGAGCATGTACAAGGCGTGGAGTCCGCCGAAGTGGATGTGATGCTGCGGATGCGCGAGCGGCCGAAGGACGAAGTGCTCGCCGAGATTCGCGAGCGCGTGACACTACTTCCCGGGATGAACGTGACCGTCGGCCAGCCGATCTCGCACCGCATTGACCATATGCTCTCCGGCACACGCGCCAACATCGCGGTCAAGGTTTTCGGCGACGACCTCACGATGCTGCGATCGCTGGCGCGCCAGGTCGAAGCCGCAATGAGAGGGATCGACGGTGTCGTCGATCTCTCGATGGAGCAGCAAACCGATATCCCCACCGTGCGCGTGCGTGTGCGACCTGAGGATGCGGCCCGCTACGGTTTGCAGCCCGGCGAGGTAACTGCGATGATTCAAACTGCCTTTGTCGGTATAGAAGTGAACCGCGTACTGGAGGGACAGATCAGTTTCCCCATGGTGGTCCGCTACCCCGAGACGAAGTTGGACGATTTGGAAGTGATTGGCCGAACGCTAGTCGACTCGCCGTCGGGGGCCAAAGTGCCGTTAGATGCTGTCGCCGATCTTTACGAGGATCGTGGCCCCAACTTCATCAGCCGGGAAGGCGTCCAACGGAAGATCGTGGTACAGTGCAACGTCGCCGGTCGCGATCTGCTGGGGGTCGTGAATGAGATCCAAGCCGCAGTGAAGAAAAAGGTCACGCTGCCGCAAGGCTACCGCGTCGAATACGGCGGTCAGTTTGAGAGCGAAGCGGAAGCCTCGCGCCGGTTGTTGATCCTGGGCGCGGGAGTGATCGCGGGCATTCTGCTGATTCTA
Source organism: Acidobacteriota bacterium (assembly GCA_016201205.1). Lineage (GTDB taxonomy): Bacteria > Acidobacteriota > Terriglobia > Bryobacterales > Bryobacteraceae > CADEFT01. The sequence goes on along the minus strand of JACQDF010000391.1, from coordinate 1,894 downwards.
GCGACGGCATTCCACTCGACCCGCGACGCATTGATCATCATGCTCAACTTGCCACTGGCCCTGGTCGGCGGCGTTGCCGGTGTCTATTTGGCCGGGGGTGTGCTGTCGGTGGCTTCGATCATCGGATTTATCACACTTTTCGGCATCGCCACGCGTAACGGCATCATGCTGGTGTCGCATATCCGGCACTTAGGCGAGGCCGAAGGTGTCACCGATTTGCACGAAGCCGTGATACGCGGTGCGTCGGAGCGTCTTGCGCCGATCCTGATGACGGCGCTCGCCGCCGGCCTCGCATTGATTCCGATCGCGGCGGGCATGGGCAAGCCGGGAAGCGAGATTCAGGCGCCGATGGCCATCGTGATCCTGTTTGGTCTGTTTACATCCACCGCCTTGAACATGGTGGTGGTACCGGCCGTGTACTATGCGGCTGGGCGTCAAAAAGCGAACGCATGAAAGAGGAGAATTGAATGAATCGAATGCTAATGACGGCTGTTGCGACTCTGGCACTGCTGATGTCTTCCACGATGCTTTGGGGCCACGACGAGAGGCTGCACGGGGCGAACGCGGTGACCGGTCAAGTGGTGGCGGCCGGCGCGGACGGAATGGAGCTGAAGACAAGGACTGAGACGGTCAAGGTCAAATTCTCGAGCAAGACCAAGTTCGAGCACGACAAGAAGGTCGTAGATAGAAGCCACGTAAAGGTAGGAGATCGGGCAGGTATTGTCGGCAACAAGCTGCCTACCGGCGAGTGGATGGCCAACGAAGTAATTCTGGGCTTACCGGCGCCAAATCCGTCCGGGGGCGCCAAGTCGGCCACCAAGAAAGAAGCCGAGCATAAACGCTGATCCAGAGGGTCGTTTTGGGTCCCGACGATCATCCGGAGGATCGACCGTCGAGAAGTGACATAAGGTCCGAAAGCCGCGCGCGGGCCTCGGCCTCGGCCTTCTGGCCATGACGTGTTGCTAAGAAACCCGGATCTCGTGCCGCTCGGGATACGCCAAAACGGTCTCCTCAGAAACCGGCTCTGTTGCGCACGGATCAACACGAATAGTAGCAGGAGCCAGAGGTCATCCGAGGACATGCTCAGCTTGCTGATCACTGCCCGGCGCCAACACGTTTCTGGCAGCCCGCGTACAGTGCGTCGTATACAATGAACTCGCGTTCGAGAATCTGGTGATCCGAGAGCCCGAGGACAGAGAAGCCGTGAGCGATCCAGCGCAGTCCCTCGCCTGCGGGGTGCGGATTGGTGGGACGTGAATCGACGGCTCTTACGATGTCGGCCAGCAGCGCAACGCTGGATCGCTCAGTTCGTACTTGTCGAGAATGGCATCGAACGAGACGCCCTCTCCGTGATGCCCCAATTCCGCGCCGGGAGTGTCAAAGATAATGCCATCCACGCGGTCCCAGTCCGTGTCGTGCGGCAGGAACACGAACTCGGCTTCAGCGTCGATGAAGCGCCGGATCAGCCATGGGCAGGCAACCCTGTCAACTTTCACCTTCTCGCGCGTGACCCACCGCATGGCTCAGTTCTTCTTCTCGATCTGGAAATCGTCGCAGGTCTGAGTAGATAGCACTCCCATAATCTAATTATCAGTACTGTACATACATAACGTCGCAAGCGAGAATACGACACTTATGCGGGCTTTTTGACAAAATCCGGCGCTCAGCGGGATAGCGTGGAAATCGGGCCTACTAGGCCATTGCCGACGCCTCGGCCACCTTCGCCAGCACATACGGCCCCTCGGGAATCACGGCCACCGCCGCTCCACCAGGCAGGGCCGCGAACAGCGCTGCCACCGCTTCTTCCGGACTCGCGTACGCCGGCCCCCACAGCGTTGGGTAATACTCCGCGCCAAGTCCCGGCACGTGAAACAGCACCCGCGCCCGCTCCAGA
>JACQDF010000080.1 GCA_016201205.1 Acidobacteriota bacterium | reverse complement strand
TCTGGCGTGTTCCTTAGAAGAGCACCTTGAGCGCCACCTGAACCAGGCGTGGGAAATTGCGCTGCTCCAGCGGCAGCATGGTGAAGCGCGCACTCTGGAAGTTGGCGTCGGGCGCGCCGAACAGAGGCGTGTTCGTGAGATTGAACGCCTCGCCTCGAAGCTGCAAGGAATACCTCTCGCGAAAGCGGAAGGTGCGCGCCAGCGTGATGTTCAGCGCCGGAGCATCCATGTTGCGAATGTTGGCGAAACGGTCCTCGGTGTCGCGCAGCGTGTAGGAGGGGCGCGATCGATAGCACGATGTGTCGTTGTTGAACCACTTGTTGATGCTCTGATCCGGCACGATGTAGGATTCGCAGGAAAACAGCGTATTCGGCTTCGGCGCCGGGTAGCCCGAGCGGAATGTGTAAATCCAGTTGAAGTTCCAGCCGCCCAGATACTTGTGGCCCCGGCCCGGCAGGTCCCAGACGCCGCTGAACGCGATGTTTTGCGGCTTGTCGGCGCTGGTGAGCTGGTGGACCGGATTCTCGTCGAGATTCCAGGCGTTGAGGCGGTGGTTCTGCTCGAAGCTCTTCGAGAAGGTGTAGCTGAAGATCAGCGTGAGTGCGCCTCTCTTGCGCCGGTCGCCGAAGAAGCGCCGCTCGAAACGCAATTGCAGCGCGTCGTAGCGGTAGCGCGCCCAGGGATTCGTCGCGATGGTGATGCCGTTATAAAGCGGATAGGGGCGGAAGAGGTTCTCGGCGCGGATGTTTGGCGAATTGCCGAAGTCGGCAGTGAAGGGAACGATGCCATAGAACGGGTTGGGCACATTGCGGTTCAGGTACGTAGGTCTGGCCTGGCCCTCGAGAAATGTCCCCATGGACATGTAGTTGATCTGAAGCGGCAAGCTGTCGTGCAGAGTGGAGCTGCCGGCATAAGAGGCGTCGATGAGAATGCTCCAGGGGAAGCGGCGCTGAAATCCGAAGGAATACTGGTATGTCCGCGGAATGGGGCGCTGGCGGCCATCAAAGGTGATCGCGTTGCCGGCATTCGTGAGCAGACCCAATTGCGCGCCGGTGGGGGCCGCGATGCCATCCGGGAATGGATCTTCGAGCGAATAAGGGCCGGTGAGTCCGGCCCGCGGCGTGTAATCGCCTTCCTCGTCGCTCTTGGTGTAATTGGTGCGGCGGCTGAAGCCATCCGTCTGGCTGTTTTGGGTGGCTGTGCGATGGTACACACCGAAGCCGGCGCGGAGCACGGTGCGCGGCATCAACAGCCAGGCCACCCCAACGCGCGGCTGGATGTTGGTGAAGTCAGAGCCGTAGACCCTGCGCCCCTTCGAGGGGTCGACAAACAGCTTGCCGCCGTAAATAGCCGAAGGCGGGTCAGGATACGGAAACTGCGGGTTGCGTGCGTCGTACGATGCCTTCAGCTCGCGCCAGCGTGTGAGAATCTCCTCGCTCAAGGGATTCACGCTGTTGAGGTCGAATCCGGAATTGACGCGGTTGTGCCGCTCCACGAAGGGGATCTGGATGTCATAGCGGAGGCCGAGATTCAGAGTCAGCGTGCGGCTCACCTTCCAGTCGTTCTGAATAAAAAAAGCAACGTAGGGCCACGTGCGGTAGAAAGTGTCGTTCCAGTCGATGAATCCGGAGCCTGGCAGGCCCAGCAGCAGGTCGGCGATGCCGCTGCCGTCGAAGCGGTTGCCGGCCCGGTCGGCGAACCGCTGAGTCCAGGTGCGGCTGAAGCTCATCTCGCCATTGGCGCGGCCGATGTTGCCGCTGCCGATGCCGGCATAGGCGAATTCGCCGCCGATGTGGGTGGTGTGCTTGCCGTGCACGCGGGTCATCGTGGGCGTGATCGACCACTGATTCTGCGTGCTCCACGTGTAGGTGTTTCCGATGATGCTCGTGTACTGATCCAGATTGATGCGCGGAGCCAGGTTGCGGCTGGAAGTCGGCGCCCGCGGCATTTTCCTGATGCCGAGGTCCTGAGGCGAAAACCCATTCTCCAGTTCGCCATCGGGGAAGTAGGAAGTGAAGCGGCCAAACGAAGCACGGATATCGAAGATCGTTGTGGGTGTGAGGATATGGTTCCAGTTGAGAATGTAGTGCTGGGTGGTGCGTTGCGAATAGATCTGTCCGGTGTCGATGGGAACGGGAAAGCCGTTCTGATTGCGCCACTCGTAGCCGTGCTGGTAGCTGACGGTGACGGTGAGGCGGTCCTTGGCGGAGAAAATGTGATCCCACTTGCCCATCGGCTGATCGTAGCGGTAGCGGCCGACGTTGCTGGCGGCGATGAGATTCTGCGTCTCGCCGATGTAGTTGGGTTCCGGCCAGAGGCTCAGAATCCCGCGGCCGATGGGACTGATGCGGCTTTGCGGAAGAACGTTCCCCGGAAACGGGTCGCGAACATACGTACCCGAGCATGCCGTCCTGGGTGAGGCGGTATCGACACCGGGCACGCAAGTGCGGGTGGTCAAGGGATCATAGATATTCGTGCGGTAGCGGGAGAAACCCTGGCCGTCGCGAAGGTCCATGGGAGCGGTGTCGCGCACCACCGGGAACGGCACGCGCTCGCGGAAGCCTTCAAAGCTGAAAAAGACAAAATCGTGGTCCGGCTGCAGCCTGCCTCCGATAGTGCCGCCGAACTGGTGCGTAATGTGCTTGCCGCGCGGCGCCCCGACACGGTTGTTCTGGGTGACATTGGCGTCGAGGATCGAGTTGCGGACATAATCGAACACCGAGCCGTGCCATGAATTGGCGCCTGATTTCAGCGTGGTGTTGACGGTGCCGCCCCCGGTGCGTCCATAACGCGCATCGTAGGTGTTTGTCATCACCTTGAATTCCTGGATCGCTTCAACGTTCGGAGAGATCTGCCAGCTTCCGGTGAGGCTAATCGGGGCGCCGTTCAACAGGAACTGGTTGGCGCCCTGGACGCCGCCGTTCATGACGTAGGAACCATTCGTGTCCCAGCCGCGGGTGCCCGAGAAGCCGCTGGCGCCGAATTGTTCCTGGGTGAAGAGGACCCCCGGCGCCAGATCCATCAGCATGTAGACCTGCCGGCCGTTGAGCGCGTATTCGGAAGTCTGGAGCGAATCGAAATTCGTTCCGCCGCTGGCGTCGCCCGTGCGGAGCAGCTCCTGGTCGGCAAAGACGGTAATCTCCTGCGCAATGTTGCCGACTTCGAGAACAAAGGGCAAATCGATCTTGTCGGCGACCATGAGCTGGATGCCGGTGCTGCGCAGTTTTTGGAAGCCTTCGGCGCTGACTTCAAAGGTGTACGCGCCCGGAGACAGAAATGGCAACGTATAGAAGCCGTCCCTGTTCGTTCTGGCTTCAACGCCGGCGTTGCTGCCCGATCGGATGGCGTTGACGCGCGCGTTGGGGATGGCTGCCCCCGTCTTGTCCGTGACCAGGCCGGAAACGGCGGCGCGAAAGTCCTGGGCAGCGGCCGACGCCGCCAGAACCAGGATTGCGGCAAGCAGACGCATCTGGATAAAAGTGTATCAGGGTGGGGCGGCCAATCCTGGCCGCCAGCCGGCCTTCCGGCCGGCTGGACCCGCTGGGAAGCGGGTCCCAGGAAACTACGGCTTCACCGAAATGAAGGTAGGCACCCGGCGGCCCGTGCCGTCCTGGTTGCACGGAATGCTGTTGAGCACGCAGACAACGGGCACTTGCGGGTCCGGCGGCACGCGATCGGGGATCTTCACGTCGATTTGCCAGACACCCACCATACCGGGCGCCAGCCCGAAGTAGAGGATGTTTTCAGCGGGAACGAAGTCGGTGCCCATCAGAAGGCGCAAGTCCCCTGCAATGGGCGTCTTCTCCGCAGCCGCCGCGCCGTCAGGAGGCGCCCCGGAGACTTTCCCCGCTCCCGTGCCGAACAACGTGAGCGTCTCGCTGCGTCCGGCGCGCTCGATAATCGAGTTCCGTGTGCCATCCTGGTTGGTGGCTAACACCTGCCCACTGCCTTCGCCGTTGACAGTGAAGAAGGCTGGCGCATACTGGCTCATCTGCATCGCTGCCGTTCCCAGGATCTGGCCGGTGGACTTCCGCACCGCCAGAACCTCGGCAGTGCCTGTCGCCGGCGTCCCTTGCGGAACCAGAAAGTTGATCTGGCCGGGTGAGACGGATTGAATCGGCGCCGGAACATCGTTCACCACCACTTGAATGTCTCCCAGGGTCGTGGGCATGGGAGGCGTGTCCGGCGTCTGTTCGTAGGATAAGGTGGCGTCCCCGAACGAGTAGTCGCCAACGGGTTTCAGAGTCGCATGGACAGCAGGCGCGAACCGCGACAACTGGTTGCCGCCGTTGGAAGGCAGCATCAGCGGAAAATACATCGAGACACGGTTGACCGATTCCGCCGTCAGCAGATTTCCGAAGCCGTCCAGGGTCACGGCCAGCGGAAAGCCAGGGCTGGGGATCTCGTAATCGAATCTCACGTCAAACACCAGCCGGTCAAACCGCGGGAATCGTAAACTGCGGCCGCGACCGGTGTCGGTGACCCAGATCTCACCGGTCGTGGCGCTGACGAACATCCCGTGTGGGCTGCTGAATCCCGGTATGGCGAATGCCGGAAACGGGTCGGTATCCGCCAGCGTCACCCGATCGTAGATCAGCAGGCGGTTGTTTCCGGTGTCGCAAACGTAGAGCCGGTCGTCGGAGTCCACTGCAATCCCATGCGGAGAAATCATCCGGTTGGGAAGATTGCTCCCGATAATGGTCAGGAAGTCCGGCTGGCCAAACACCTTTTCCGCGCTCTGGCCAGACGAGAAGTCGCCGCCGGCGGGCTTGCGGAAAAACAGGATCCTGTTATGCGAGGCATCGGATACCAGCAGGTGGCCCTCGGTGGTGAACGCCAGCCCGTAAGGCCGCGCCATCGTTCGCGATGTGGCATCCGTGAACTTGGTGAAGTAGGAAGTTTGTCCCAGGACGAGATCAGGACGCAGCGGCGTGGTTTGCTGCTCGAAAGGCCGCTGGTAGCGAAGGACTCTGCCATTGGCTGCATCGGCCACGTACAGATTCCCGCCGGCGTCAACGACCAGGCCGGCAGGCAGGAACAATCCTGCATCGGTCAACTGATCGGTGAGACCCGAGGGGTTGTTCACCATGGTGCGCTGGAGGTCCCTCTGCCCGATGACCAGGTCCGCTCTGTCCCCGGGCCGGACGTTGCGCGCATCTTTGTAGCCCAGCACGCGGTGGTTGTAAGTGTCCGATATGTAGAGCCGAGGCGGGTTCGAGCGTGAGTCCACCACAATGCCGGCGCCATCGCTGACTGCTCCTTGTCCGACCAGGCCGAAGCCGTTGTACAGATACAGTTCCCGCCCATCGACGTAATTCGGCGCCGACTGATAGAATTCCGCCTGCCCCAAGAGGCGCGTCGCAGGCCTCAGCAATCCGTCTTGCAACGGCATCACGAGCACTCGATGGTTTCCGGTGTCGACCACATAAACATCGCCGCCTGCCGCCACCGCCGACACCGGAGTGTTGAATCCGAGATTCGACGGCTCGTTTAGCCCGCGGTTGGGTTTGGACGATGTGAAATCCGACTGTGTCGTTTGCCCAAAGACGAGCCGGGCTGGCGGGGAAAATGTGATGCTCTCCAGCGGCCAGGATTCAAATGGATCGAATCGGAGGATGCGGTGGTTGGCGGTATCGACCACGTAGGGGGTGCCCGAGGCGAAGAAGACGGATTCCGGCGGCGCCGCCTGGTTGTTGATGAGCCGGCCCAGCGTTGTCTCGTTCACATCGGGAGGCGGCGTCACTCCCTGCGGCACGATGACCACGCCCATGATGCGTTGCGCCTGGCGGTTGGAGGCAGGGTTTGTATAGACCAGCACGCGATTGTGGGCGTCGCATACATAAAGGCGTCCCACATTGTCGAAGGTTAACCCTGAGGGCGCCGTCATGGCGAAATGGTTCGTGCGGTCCGCTTGCGCATTGGGGTTGTTGGTATTGAAATCGAATTGCCCCAGCACCACGTCGGCAGCGGGCTGATTCTGGCGTCTGCGCAACGCGTCGGCCGGGTACCTTAGTACGCGGTTGTTCCCTGCGTCGGAGAACCAGAGGTTGCCGTTTGCGTCGAAGATCAGTCCCGTCCGAAAGATGTCGCCTCCCAGGTTCAGAGCGAGGCTGTTGGCTCGAGGGGCGCCATCCGGATTCGGGTTTCTTGCATTGTAATTTGCCTGGCCGATCACCATTTCCGGAATCTTCAATTCGTCGGTTTGGGCGAACGGTCGCGAATAGCGCAGAATGCGGTTGTTGCCCGCGTCGGCGACGTAAAGATTGCCTTCCACATCGACGGCAACAGCAGTCGGTGCGGATAACCCGGTCGAGAGCGGGGTGCCAGGCCCCTGGCTGGTGGTGGTGATGAAATCGCGCTGGCCGATCACGATGTCCGCCGAGGCGCCGTTATTGAATCCCACGGCGTTGCGCCACCCCAGCACGCGGTTGTTGCCGGTATCGGCAACGTAGATGGCGGAGGGCGACGCTGAAGTGTCCACGGCGACGCCGAACGGCGAGTATAATTCGCGTCCCTCGACCAGGTTTGGCGCTGTCGAAACCAGCCGCAGCGAAGGATGCCCCACCACCCGCGTCGGGGCCAGGTTCATCGGCAATTGGGCCTGCATCATGGATGCGGCCAGGGAATAGCAGAAAAGCGAGAGTAAGGACCTCATGGAAGTACACTCGTGCGGGGCGCGGACGCGGGAAAAGTCCCCTACTCGGAACAATAGCACGCGATTCTGTTTCGTGCCAAGCCAGAAAACACCTGAGGCCGCAGACCTGCCTCATGGTGGAGCGGCCAATCCTGGCCGCCGCCGCCTTTCCAGGCGGGGAAGCCCGCTGAAAGCGGGCTTGCGGTCTGAAAGCCCGCCCCACAAGTGCTGGAGGCAAGCGTAGCTTGGTCCGGCTTGACCGGCTTGACGCTATCTCCTTGAAGTTCTAGAATTAAGGTAGTTTGAGAACGTCTGTCCACAGGGATGCCATGAGAGCAAAAACGCTGTTCGTTCTCTCCGGGGCTGCCGCCCTGACCCTCATCCTTTCTCCTGCTTCCGCCGCCGACAAAAAGAAGGCAGCCGCCTCTGCCGTGCAGGAAAAGGAAACCGTGGCCAAGCCGCTCACCGAGAAAGAGCGCAAAAGGCGGGAAGAGAAGCTCCGCAAAGAGCTCGAGACGCCCTACCGCAAATGGCTCAACGAAGACGTCACCTACATCATCACCGATGAAGAGCGCAAAGCGTTCAGGAATCTGAATACCGACGAGGAGCGCGAGCAGTTCATCGAGCAGTTCTGGCTGCGCCGCGACCCGTCTCCGGACACGCAGGAAAACGAGTTCAAAGAAGAGCACTACCGCCGTATCGCTTACGCCAATGAGCGTTACGCCTCGGGCATCCCGGGCTGGAAAACCGACCGCGGCCGCATCTATATTTCGTTTGGCCCTCCCGATGAAATCGAATCGCATCCATCGGGCGGCACCTACGAGCGGCCATTTGAAGAAGGCGGCGGCACGACATCCACCTACCCGTTTGAAAAGTGGCGCTACCGCTATATCGAAGGAGTGGGCTCAGGAAGCGACATCATCATCGAGTTCGTGGACCCGACGATGACCGGTGAATATCGCATGACGATGGATCCTTCCGAGAAGGACGCACTGTTGATGGTGCCCAACGCCGGTCTCACCCTGATGGAGCAAATGGGGCTGGCCTCGAAGGCGGACCGCTTCAGTCGCACGGACGGCACCCGCCTCGGCACAGGCAACATGCCGTTGCCGGCTCGCATGAACCAGTTCGAAAGACTTCAGCAGTACGCGGACCTGCAGAAGGCCCCCAAGATCAAGTTCAAAGACCTCGAGGCGGCGGTCAGCTCGACGATTCGCTACAACCTGCTGCCGGTCCGGGTGCGGGCCGATTTCATGCGGCTCACCAGTTCCACCATCCTCACCAACCTTACCCTTCAGTTGGATAAGAAGGATTTGCAGTACAAGCAGGAGGGCGGAGTCTCGAAGGGCGTGGTCAACATCTATGCCCGCATCACCTCGATGGCGCGCCGCGTGGTCAACGTGTTTGAAGATGTCGTCACCGTCGAATTCCCCAGCGAATTAATGCAGCAGGCCATCAAGGGAGGCTCAGTCTACCAGAAGTCGGTTCCGCTGGCGCCTGGCACCTACCGTTTGAACATCGTGATTAAAGACATCAACGGCGGCAACATGAACAACTATGAGATGGCGCTGCACGTTCCGCGGTACGACGAGGAAAAGCTAGGCTCCAGTTCCCTGGTGCTTGCCGATATGATCGAAAAAGTGCCCACCCGGAGCATCGGCACGGGCCAGTTCGTGATTGGCACCTCGAAGGTGCGGCCGCGCGTCGGCGAGACTTTCAACCGCGGGGAGAAAATGGGCATCTACCTCCAGCTTTACAACTTCGCCGCCGACGAGAAAACCAAGAAGCCCAGCGGCACCATCGAGTACGAAGTCATCAAGGTCGGAAGCAACGAGAAAATCTTCGATTTCGCCGAGGAGATCGACAAGATCGAGGGCGCATCGTCGCAGCAGGTTACGATTGAAAAGATACTCCCGCTCCAGGACATGGAGCCGGGGCAGTATATGCTGAAAATGAAGGTGCAGGACAAAGTCGGCAACCAGACGCTGACTCCTTCTGTTACCTTCACGGTCACCTAAGCTAGCCCGGCCAACCGGCCGGCGAAATGGAGCAGTCCTTAGGAGCCAATGCAAAGAAAGATGACCGTCTGGATTATCGTGGCCGTGGCCGCCCTGCTGGCCGTCCCGGCTTTGGAAGCGGAAAGTTCTCTCACTGGCTCGATCGCGGGGATTGTGAGCAACGCGCTCGGCATCCCGCAGATGGGCGCTTCGGTCACTCTGTTTAACCGCCTGGATCGCCAGGTCGCCAGAACCCTGACCGACGACAAAGGTATTTTCCACTTCGAATCGCTGCCGGCGGACCTGTATAACATCCGCGTCACTTTGGCCAGCTTCATTCCCGCCATGCGCGCAAATATCAGCGTGCAACCGGGCATCCGCCGAATCCTGTCCATTAACATGGCCGTCCTCCTGAGCAGCATCGAGCTGGTTTATTCTCTGCCGGTGCAGCAGGGCCTGATGAGCGACGACTGGAAGTGGGCGTTGCGGGCATCGCTGGCCACGCGGCCGATTCTGCGGATTTTGAGCGCGGATGCGCGGGATCCGCTCCGCCAGATGCGGACGGGATCGAGCCTGTTCACGCATACGCGAGGCGTTGTGAAGCTGTCGGCGGGGGACGCGACTCCGACTCCTACGCTGGGCTCGCAACCCGACCTCGGGACTGCCTTCGCCCTGGCCACCTCGTTTCTCGGCGCCAACCAGCTTTCGTTCAGCGGCAACGTCGGCTATTCCTCGCAATCCGGTTTGCCGGCAGCCGGCTTCCGGACCACCTTCAGCCGCCAGCTCGGCGAAGGGCGAACACCGGAAGTGGCGGTGACGATGCGCCAGATCTTTCAGTCCGGTCGCGCGGGTTCCGCCCTGGTGGGCGGGCAGCCCGACGCAGTCCCCATGCTGCGGACCATGTCCGTTGGAGTTTCCGATCGCTTGCAGCTCACCGACAACGTCCTGCTGGTCTACGGTGGAACGCTCGAGTCGGTCACATTCCTGGATCGTCTGAACTATGTCTCGCCGTTTGCCCACCTCGCCTATAAGCTGGGCTCGATTGGCACGCTGGATCTTGGCTACAGCAGCGGTCTGCCGCCCGCGCAACTGTTCTTGCGCGGCTCGGAAGGCGATTCCCAGCCGCAGTTGAATGATCTGGCTCTCTTCCCACGCGTCTCCCTGCGGGACGGCCACGCCCATGTGCAGCGCGCTCAGAACTTCGAATTGGGTTTTCACAAGACCATCGGCAGCCGCACAGTCAGCGCCGGCGCATACCGCGAGTCACTCTCCAACGCAGCGCTGACCGCGGTGGGAGCGGACGGCGCGTTCACCGCCGGCGATTTGCTTCCCGACCTGTTCTCGACCGCCTCGATCTTCAATTCCGGCCGCTACCATGGCGTGGGGTACATGACGGCTGTTCAACAGACGTTCTCCCCGGGCTGGAACGCAACGATCGCTTACGGCAACAGCGGCGTGCTCGAAACCACTCGCGACACACTCCTCACGGACGACGCAAACGAGCTGCGCGGCATCGTGCACACACAGCGGCGCCACTGGGCCTCGACGCAAGTCGCGGGCGTTGTGCCCGGCGCCGGGACACGGTTCACAACCAGCTACCAGTTCATGAACGGGCGCGCCCTCACGCCCGGCCACTACTACATGACGCAGAGCATGTATCCGGCACAGGGGTTGAACGTGCATGTCCGGCAGCCGATTCCGATCTTCTCCGGGATGCCGGCCAAGCTGGAAGCATCGGCGGAAGTACGCAACATTCTGGCCCAAGGCTATCAGCCAATCAGCATGGCCAGCGGGCGCCGCTTGCAGCTTGTGCATTCGCCGCGCGCCCTGCGTGGCGGGCTGGCGTTCATTTTTTAGCCAACCGCTCCCGGCCTGCGGTCTCCTGAGCCGGTTCTATGCAAGTGCCTCCTTGCAGTACTCAACGCACTTGGCAAGCTCCCTCATGACGTCCGCCCGTTCCCTGGTCCGTGAGTTGGACGGACGCACCGGGGACAACGGCGTCCGCCGGGTCAGTGACGGTCCCGACGATGGAGCTGGAGATGGTCTGTCCCGGAAGGCTGGCACACCACAGCAACAAGGGGAAGACCAAGAGCAGCGTCATGGCTTCACACTTCCTTGACACGCGCTTGGAGGGAAACTATCAAATCTCTCCAGCATTAAAAAGGGGGGGACGCATTGGCTGTCAAGGGGGGTGTCAAGGGGGGCAAGGGAGGCGACAGGACAGGGTCTCCGGTCTACGATTCTCTGCAACCTGTTTTCCGCCGCGTCCGTCCTTTCGACATGTACGGGCGCCTGCTGGCCGCTCTCCTCACCCTCCAGAATGTCCAGAATCCGCCTTCTCCCAATATCCGCACCACCGTCCCGCTCGTGCTTGTCCCCACTACGGTCACCGATCGCGAGGGCAAAGCGATCCACGGGCTCACCGAAGAGGACTTCCTGCTCTATGACGGCGGCAAGGTGTGGCCGCATCAGGTCGAGTTCACAGCACAGCCTGTGTCGGTGGTCCTCTGCATCCAGAACAACACCGCGGCCGGCCCCGCCCTCGCCAAGATTCTGAAGGTGGGCAGCATGGTCCTTCCGCATCTGGCTGGAGAGCGAGGCGCGGCCGCCATCATCACGTACGGGGATCAGGTGCGGCTGCGGACGGATTTCACCGCCGATGCCAGCCAGCTCGGCACGTCTTTTCGCACGCTCCGGCCGCAAGGCGCCAACGCCCGCTTGCTCGATGCGATCCAGCTCGCACTCCACCTGCTTGCCGCAAGAAGCGGGAGGCGCGTCATCCTCGTGGTAGGAGAATCGCGCGATCGAGGCAGCGAATCGAAACTCGATGCCGTGCTGGAGGATGTGACCCGGTCCAACGTCACCATCTACCCGGTCACCTACTCCGTCTATCTCACCTCCTTCACCACAAAAGGCGCGGAACGCTTTGGCCAGGACGAGTGTGGCGATGAAAGCAGGAAGCCGCCGGTGTATCAGAGTGGCGCCGGGCTCAGCCTGATTTCAGCTTTCTCGGAACTGTCGCGTCTTGGAAAGACGAACACCGCCGAAGCGCTGGCGCGCTCCACGGGAGGGGAGCGCCTGTCGTTCACGCGGCTCAAAGCTCTGGAGCAGGTTTTGGAAAAGATCTCCGAGGATCTCCACGCCCAGTATCTGCTCAGCTTCTAAGGAATACGCGCAAAACGGACCGCGCCCGCGGCAGGGACACTCCGGTGTTCCTCAAGGCTATGGCGCCGCGGGGCGCGGCCTTTGCGCTTCACACCGTCGCCCGCCGAGACGCCCGGCTATCGGGCTGTGCGCGTGGTTGTGAAGAACCGTCCGGAAGCCATCGTTCGAGCCCGCCCTGGCTATTGGAGCCAGCCATGATGGTTTTCACCGGCAGATTTCACCTTTATAGTTAGAGGATAGGGGGCGGCGGAACACCGCCGGCCTGCCGAAAGAGGACTATCTTTATGATTTTCAGAAGGTTGCTGCCGGCTACGTTGGCTGCTTCCGCTTTTCTCCCCGGCCAGAACCAGACCCGGCTCACCCCGCGAGAGCTGTTCTATGTTCCGGCGGCGGCCGCGCAGGCGCAAAAGAAAACTCCCAAGAACAGCGAGCCCAGAATCCAGACTCCAACCCCTGAACCACCGGCGCAGCACCAATACGACGTCGAGATTGTTTCGGCGGCGTACTCGGGGCCGCGGCCGCTTGGTTTGCGCTACTCGATTCTCAAGCGCAATGAGGATCGCACCTTCGACGAAGTGAACACCGATTCCATCTTCCGCTCCGGCGACAAGATCCGGCTGCGCGTGGAAAGCAACGAAGACGGTCATCTCTACATCGTCATGCGCGGCGCCAGCGGCAACTGGCGCGTCTTGTTCCCATCTCCGGAAATCAAGAGCGGAGACAATCACGTGGAAGCGGGCCAGCCGCAGATGATCCCTTCCGGCAACGGCGTGTTCAGCTTCGATGAGAAGAAGGGCGAGGAGAAGCTCTTCCTTGTTCTGGCGCGCAACGAAGTGCCCGATCTCGAAAAACTCATCTACGATCTCAACGAGGCTTCCCGGCCGGCGCCGGTGGAAGCCAAGGCCCCTGCCGCGACCAAGAAGACCGCAGCGCCTGTCAAGCCAAGAACGGAAGCCCCCCAGGAGAAGAAAGCAGCCGAGCCCAAGCGGATGATGCTGGCCCAGTCCATCTCGCCGATCGACGATGCGCTGGTCGGCAAGCTGCGCGGCGAGATGCTCAGTCGCGACCTGGTGTTTGAGAAAGTCAGTGATTCCGCGCCCGGCCCCCAGAAAGAATCTGCCGTCTATGTTGTTGAAAAGAGTGGCCGTAAGGACGCACGCCTGGTTGCCGATATCAAGTTAAAGCACGAGTAGCCGAAGTATTGCTTAAAGGATCCACTACCATGTCTCCTGCCTGGCTAACCGTGCTCCTGGCTGCCCTACCGGGCTTCAGCCAAACCAAGACCCTGATCGAGGGCCCTCACCGCATGGAACTGACCCTCGAGCGGCTGGATGATTCCGGCTGGCGTGTGGTAGACCCCGGCACTGTCTTCAACAAGAGCGACCGTGTACGCTTCCGCTTCCGGACCAATTTCGACGGCTATCTGTACGTCATGAATCAAGGCACCGGTGGCACGTACACACAGCTTTTTCCGCGGGAGGACACGGGCGCCATGAACAAGATCGAAGCGGCCGCTGAATCCCTGGTGCCGGCCACCGATGGCGCTTTCCGAATCGATGGGCCGCCCGGGCAGGATATCGTCTACTGGCTGATCCTGCCGGCCGAGCTTGCCGCTGACCGCAAGTATGTTCCGCTGCCGCCCGCTCCTCCGCCGTCGGCCAAGGCGATGGCTTCGCTCAAGCCGCGCTGCGACGACACCATCCTGCGTGCGCGCGGCGAATGCGTGGATTCTTCCGCCGGCCCCAAACCCGTTGCCGATAGCCAGAAGCTTCCGGAGAACATCAAACAGATGGCGGGCGATGGCAGCGGAGAGCTGGTATTCATGAAGAAGCAGAACAAGAGCGTGGTTTCGAGCCCCGTGCCGCTCGGCGGCCCGGTGGTGTACGAATTCCGCCTTGCGCACAAGTGAGAAAGATGATGCGACTCCTGCCCGCATTCCTGATGGCAGCCGGCCTCGCGCTCGCCCAGCCCGGCGCGCAGAAAAAGGGCGCTCCGCAACAGCGCGACTTGAAATACGAAACGCTCGAGAACATCGACACGCCGGTCGCGGGAAAAGTCGCCGTACCCCGCAGTTACGCAGTGGTGATCGGCGTCTCCGAGTACAAGAACCTCGAACAGAAGCTTCAGCTCCGGTACACCGAGCGCGACGCGGAAGCTGTTTATTCGATTCTCATCAGCAGGGAAGGGGGCAATTTCCCGGCGGAAAACGTGCACAAGCTGATTGGCCCGAAGGCGACGCTGGCCGGCATTCGCCGCGAACTCGAGGAGTGGCTTCCGTCGGCCACCCAAGAGGACGACCGCGTGCTTGTTTACTTTGCCGGGCACGGCTTTGTTCGGGCCGGCCGCGTCTTTCTGGCCCCATCTGATTTTGACCCGGGCAAGCCGGAAACCACCGGCTATTCCACTGAAGCGCTCGGCGCGGCCTTCGGCGGCAGGATCAAAGGCAAATGGAAGGTGCTGCTGACGGATGCGTGTCACAGCGGCGCGGTCACCTCAGACACGGATGTCCGAACGATCAACAGCCGCCTGCTGGATCTGAACCGCTCGTTGTTTTCGCTGACAGCAAGCCGCGACCGCGAGCAGTCCTTCGAGAGCCCGGAGTGGGGCGGCGGGCACGGCATCTTCACCTATTACGTCGTGAAGGGGTTGGAGGGCGAGGCGGATGAATCGAAGGACGGCGTGGTAACCGCGGATGAGCTGACCGCCTACGTGCAGCGCAACGTCCGCGATGCCTCGGGCGGCAGCCAGAACCCCACCGTCGGAGGCAGTTTCGATAACGCCATGCTGCTCGCGTTCAACCCGGCAGGCGCCAGCCTGGGCGCCCCGCCGCCGCCGAAGTTCGGCACGCTGATCTTCGAAGCGAACATGGACGGCGTCGAGATGTTCCTCGATGGCAAGTCCATCGGTGTCGTCAATAAGGGCAAGCAGATTCGCCAGCCCGGCTTGACGCCCGGCATCCACCAGGTGAAGGCGGTGCGGATGGGCTACGAGCCGGACGGGCCCAGGGAGGAGATGGTGTATCCAGGCCACGAGACCACCATCACATTCAAATTGCTGATCCCGCGCCGCCGCCCCAAGGCGGCGTTAGACAAGTTCGACAACGCTGTCGAACGATACCAGCGAGCGCGCGGCCCGGAAGAGTATCGCCGGGCCGTTCGTGATTTTGAGGAGGTCCTTTCGCTCGATGGGACTTACAGCCAGGCTGCGCTGTACCTGGCTCGCGGGTGGCGTGATCTGAACGACTACGACAACGCCGGAAAGTTCTTCAAGAAGGCTCTCGATCTCGATCCGGATTATGTCGAGGCGCGTGCTACCTACGGCGGCATGCTGTTCGATATCGGCGATACCCAGGAAGCGATTCGCCAGCTCAACATGGTGATCCAGCGCGACAAGAATCACGCACTGGCGTGGTACCTGCTGGCGCAGGCCTATCGCATAAGAGAAATGTACGACCAGGCCGTCGAGGCTGCCGAAAACGCCATCCGGCTGACGCCCGCCAACGGCGAGGCGCACTTCTGGCTGGCTGAAGGGCTTCGTATGAAGGGGCAGCACCAGCGCGCCACCGCGGAATACCAGGAGTACCTGAAGCTCAGCCACTTTGACAGCAGCGGCATTGAGAAATTCGGCTATTACGCGATCGGCTTCAAGCTGTTTCGCAAGAAGCGCGCCGGCTCGACCGACGTCTGGCGCGAGTTGCGCAGCATGGCGTACTTCGGGCTCTGCGAGTGCGAGCGGATGCTGAACCACTACACCGCCGCCATCGCCTTCTGCCAGAAAGCGCTTTCCTTTGACCGGAACGACCCCTACACCCACTTCGCTCTCGGCGTGAATTACACGATGCAGTTCCAGACGACAGGCGATATGAGCCTTCTGCCTCCTGCGCGCAAGCATTTTGCCACGATGCTGGCTCTGAACTCGGAGATCGCTGAGGCCGACCGCGCCAAGCTGTACATTTCCCGCATTGACAGCGCTCTCAGGGCGAATTAGCTGAGCTTGGGC
>JACQDF010000079.1 GCA_016201205.1 Acidobacteriota bacterium | reverse complement strand
CGCGCCTCGGGCGAGTATCTGCACTCGATCGCCTACGTGAAGCAGGATTGGGCGATGGGGATCGATGAGAAAGGGCGGCCCATGCGCGCTCCGGGGAAGCTGCCGACGCCGGAGGGCAACAAGGTATACCCGCAAGTCACTGGCGGAACCAACTGGAATTCGCCTTCGTTCAGCCCGGAGACGGGATTGATGTACGTGGCGGTGCGGGAAGGGGCCAGCGTCTATTCCACCGGCGAAGCGGAGTACCGGCCGGGAACGCGCTTCCAAGGCAGCTTCTTCGACAACAAAGCGACCGAGCCGGACTGGTGGGGCGCCGTGCGCGCCCTCGATGTGCTGACCGGCGAAAAACGCTGGGAGCACAAGCTGCTGCTGGCCCCCATGGCTGGCGTGATGGCAACCGCCGGCGGGCTGGTGTTCACCGGAACCGAGGACGGCTACTTCATGGCGCTGGATGCCAGGACCGGCAAGGACCTGTGGCATATGAACCTGGGCGGGCGCGTGATCGCCGGGCCGATGAGCTATTCGAGCCGCGGCAGGCAGCACGTTGCGATTGCCGCGGGGGGAGCGCTGTTTGCGCTGGCGCTGCCGTGAGGCCCGGAAAAGAAACGAGCCGCGCGCGTCAGCAAGCGGTCTTACGCAAACACTTCAGACGCCGTGTTTAGAACCGGAACCGGCCCGTATATTGGAACTGGCGGCCGTAGAAACCGGCGCGTTGCGCGGTGACGCGCCCGAACTGCGAGCTGTCCACAGCCACGTTCGGCAGGGCGCCGATGAAGCTGTTTGTCAGGTTGTAAGTCTCCATCCGAAGCTCGAAGCCCAGGCGCTCCGTGAGCTTGAATGTCTTGGCGAGGGTCATGTCGAGACTCAAGCGTGCCGGTCCGGCGAGCCCCTCGAACTGAAGCGGGTTGGAACGCCGCGTGTAAGCGGGCTGGCGGGTGAACTTCGAGGTGTCAAACCACCTGTCGCGGGTCGGGTTGGAGATCACGGGATCGCCGCTCACCAGCATCGCGGCGAAGCGGAGGAAATCGCCGCTAACGTACGAGTAGATACCGCTGACTGTCCAGCCGCCGAGGAGCCCATCCGCAACCGCGCCGAAGCTGGAACCGTAGCGCCTGCCCTTCCCCAACGGCAGGTCGACGATGCCGGCGACGTTCAACTTATGCCGCGGATCATCACTTTCCTGAAGCGTGAAGTTATGCGCGTACTGATCGACGCTGTCGTAGAATTCGTCCATTTTGAAGCGGTGGTAGTTGTAGCCGGCCAGGATGTTGAAGCCGTTAGTAAAGGGCCGCTGCAATTTGAACTGGAAGGACTGGAAGCGGCTGCGCATGGCGGGCGTGAAAAGCTCGCTCAGCCTGCCGTACTGCGGGTAGGGAACCAGCAGGTCCCCGACCGTCACCTGCCTCTGATTACGGAGCGCGCCGGAGAACTTCTCCGGGGTGAGGATGTTATAGAACGGATTGTCCACTCGCTTGGCCAGCGTCGACTGATGGGTAAAGCTGAGGTTCGGATCCGCCATGTTCAGCTCGTTGGAGTAATAGTGGTTGCGGCCGAGGTTCATGAAGTAAGTGAGATCCACTACCATCTGGCTGAAGGTCTGCCGCTGCAACGTGACGCTGATGCGGTCGTTGGTGGCGTTGGTCAGGTTCTGGTAGGACCACATGGTGCGGTCGGTGGCCCCAAGCTGGGTGTAGCGCCCGAGAGCCTTGCCCGGCGCCTGCACCAGCGGATTGACACCCGCCGGGAAGGGATCGCTCATCTTTGCCTGCGGGATCCCTTCGAGCATCGGCAGCGGGGAGGAGGTCACCAGGTAGGCGGGATAGGGCACGGTGTTGAGGATGTTGATGCCGCCGTTGAAGTTGATGCTCGGCGGAACGACGTAACGGCTCCAGCCCCCTCGAATCGCGGTGCGGTCGTTGACGCGGTAGGCGATTCCGGCGCGCGGCAGCAGGGTCAGCTTCGGCGAATTGTAGAGGTTCCGGTGAGAGTCGTCGGTGAAAACCCATGCGCCGTTGTAAAGCGGCGCGGAAGGACGGATGGCGGTCACCTCCCGCGGCATCACCGGGGCGCCCGCTCCCTGGAACTCCGGAATCGGGCTGGTGAGGTCCAGGTAGCGCGAGAGACGGTTCAGGGCGTCGGTGATCGGGGAGTCGTACTCATAGCGCAGGCCCAGGTTCAGCGTGATGCGCTGACTCAGCTTGAGATCGTCCTGGATGTAAAGACTGTAGAAGCTGTTTCGCCCCATGTTGAGCGGACGGGTCTGAATGGCGGTACTGTCGTCGAGCGCTCCGAGCAGGAAGGTGGCGTAGGCGTCGCCGCGCAGCCTGGTGTTCGGATTGATGAACGTATCGGCGGTGTGGTTCGCCACGAACCTCATGTTGCTCGGACTGAAGGCGCCCTGCCGCATGTGGATGCCGCGGTATTCGCCGCCGACCTTCAGGTAGTGCCGGCCCAACTGCTGCGAGAGCTTGGCGCTGAAGTTCCAGAACTGCGGCTCGCCATACCACCAACTGGTGCGACCGAACACCGAACCGCCGATATTGATTCCCGGGTAATAGAGCGCCGGCAACTCCTTCTCGTAAGAATCGTACCAGTGGTTTCCCAGCCATAGGTCGGAGACGGACTTGATGATCGTCTGCTCATCGGCGAAGTTGTCGACCGGCTTGTTCCAGGCGCCGCGGACGTTCAGAACGGCTGTGGGGCTGATGGTCCACACGGCGTCGCCGCTGACTTGCAGGCCGTTGCGCTGGCTGCCACCCGTGCCCTGGGCCTTCGAGCCGCCCGTCACGTCGGGCGCTCTCTCGATGGTGTGGAAGCGACTGAACCGGCCGAAGACTTTCCACTTGTCGTTGACGATCCAGTCCAGGCGGTCGCTGAGATTCCAGTAGTTAAATGTGGCCGGGTAGGTCAAGCGGTAGTTGTTCACCCCGGTGATGTCGTCACCCGGGCCGTTCGGCGTCCAGATATCGTTCATGATGCGCGCCGAAACGGGATCAATCCGCGATTTCGGAATGACGTTGCCCGCAAACGGCGTACGGGTGGAATTGTTGGCCGCCTGGTTGAAGACCGTCGTGTAAGGGTCGTAGATCATACGCAGGCCGCCGCTGGCGTTCAGCGAGCTCGAAAAGTTCCCCTGCCGTTGGAGGTCCGTCGGCAGCGTCTTTACCAGGTTGCGTGGGTCGCGCAGATTCTGGCCTTCGTAACTGGTGTAGTTGAAGATCTTGTTCCTGCGAATCGGATTGCCGAGCGTGAAGCCCCAAACGCTCTGGCGTATGACGCTGGGGGAGTGCGTGATCGAATCCGCAACCGCGTTGAGCTTGGGATTGCGGCCGAAGTAGTATGCCGTGCCATGCCATTCGTTGCTGCCGCTTTTCATCTGGACGCTGATAATGCCGCCCGCGCTGTGCCCGTACTCGGCGTCCACCGCGTTTTGTTGGACGTTCAGCTCGGAAATCGAGTCCATCGGCGGGGTGTAGTTGCTTTTCATGCCCCATGTGTTCGGCACGCCGTCGACGAGGATCTCATTGTTGCGTTGGGTATTGCCGCCGACGTCCATGTCGTTGGCGGCGAAGCTGTGGTAAGGACTCTGCTCCTGGTTGCCCGTGTGGACCACCTGAGGGTCGAGCGTCAGCAGCAGGAAGGGGTTCCGGTGGATGATCGGCAGCTCGGTCGACATCTTCGTGTCGAGCGTGGTCTGCATGCTGGTAGTGGTGAACTGCACCGAAACCGGCGCTTCGGTGATAGTCAGCCTCTCGGTGACGGCGCCGACGGTGAGCGTGGCATTTACCGAGATGTCGGCGCGCGTTTGAACCAGGATGTTCCGCTGAACGAAAGTCTTGAAACCCGACAGTTCGACGGTGAGCGTATAAGTACCGGGGCTGACGAAATCGAAAAGATAACTGCCGGCAACGCTGGTCTGCCTCTGAACGGATACTCCGGTGTTGTCGTTCCGCAGAACGACGCCGGCGCCAGCGACAACAGATCCGCTGGAATCGGTGACCACACCTTGAATGCGTCCACGAAGCTCCTGGCCGCCTAAGCTGCCCGCCAGCACAACTATTAAGATCAGCAGAAGGAAATGTTGCGGATATAGCGCCAGTCGTCGAGATGGCGCCTGAAGCATAGCCGTCATGGGCTTGTCCTCCTCAGTCTGGTTTTCTCATGTTTCCGCTGGCGCTGCCGTGAGCATGACTAGAACGTAATCCGCCCGGTGATCTGCAAGAACCTCTTGTTGGTCTGCGACACCACGGTCACCGCGGCAAAATTGGTCGCCAGCGGATCGGTGACGGGCGCGGCGAATTGCGTGCGGTTGAAGACATTCAGTCCTTCCAGGCGAACGTGAAACGCCACCCGCTCGGCGAACTTGAATTCGCGAAGGACGTTGGCGTTCCAGGCATTGGTTGGGTCGGCTCGCAGGCCGTCGACGCGCGTCGGGAAGACGCGCCGGTGGAAGCCGGCCGGAGCGCGGGCGGCGGTGCGCTCGAAATCGGCGGTATTGAACCAGCGGTCGAAGGTGCGGGTTCCGGTGTTGATGTCCTCGAGCTTGCCGTAGTAGAAGAGATTGCCGAAGTCGAGCAGCGGTCCGGGCTGCGCTTCCCAGGCAATCCCGATCTGCCAGCCGCCCGCGATCCAGCTCAACGGGCCCTGACGGGCATAGGAGCGTCCTTTTCCGAAGGGCAGCTCCCAGATGCCGTTTAGCACCAACCGGTGCGGCCGGCCGTTGTTGCTTTCGCGCCAGGAGGGCTGGGCGTCGAATTCGTTGAGGTAGACGTCGCGGTCCTCATCCCGAAGGCGCGTGTAGGCGAAGTACACGCTGAAACCCTTGGAGAACCGCCGCTCGAAGCTCAGTTCCAGGTCGTGCGTGCGAACTTGTCCGAAGGGCGCATTACGCTGCGAAAGGCCCGAGGCTTGGGGGAAAGGCCGGAGCAGTTGGTTCTTGCGAATGGTCGTCGAAACAAAGAAGCCCTGCGTGCTCAGGTCCTGGTAGACGAGGGGCGCCGACGAGCGGAGATCGTTGAAGTTCGAGAGCTGAAACGGGTTGCGGACGTTAGCATTGAGGTTGTTGGCGATCGTGTTGTTGCGCACCAGTCCGTCGGCCCAAAAGCTCTCCGAGAGGGGGTTGAGGTTCCTGGTCACGTAGACGCGGTCAGAGTAAGAGCCGGTATAGGCGACTTCGAGAATCATCGAGGCCCGGACCTGGCGCTGGACTCCGATCCTCCATCGGCGCTGGCGTGCGTGGCGGGTGTCGAAATCCGCAAAAGTCAGCCCACGGCCCGCCGTTGCCATGGCGCCCAGTTGGTCGCGCACCGGGTCATCGAAGCGCGTTCCGCCAGTCCGGATGGGGAAAGGATCGCGCAACGGCGAAATACCGTTGCGCGGATCGCCGGCCAGCCAGTTGACGCCGAAATCGTTGGTGATGTTCGTCGACGTGGTGCGCGAGAAGCCCAACTGATTCACGGTCTCCGTGGCTGCATTCAGCGTGTCGAAGAACAGACCAAAGCCGCCGCGAATCACGGTACGGGAATCGACCTGATACGCGGCCGCGATGCGAGGCAGCCACATGAATTCGTTGCGGCGGATATTTCGGGGAACACCTCCGGAGCCCGGATACACGGGGCCGCCGCGCACCACAAAATCCGAGCCACGGCGCTCCGGCACTGGATTGGCCGCGTACGCGGCCTGAGCGTCGCCGGAGATGGGAAGCTGCGTTTGGGGAACAAAATAGCCGAGCCAGCGGTCGAAGCGCTCCGTGGGGCCCTTTTCATACTCCAGGCGCAGGCCGAGGTTGAGATTCAGCTTCGGCGTTACACGCCAGTTGTCCTGAAAATGCCAGCCATAGTAGGGGTTCATGATAACGAAGCTGTCGGTGGCTCCGATAGTCATGCTGGAGGGCAAGCCCATCATGAACGCCGCCCAGGAGTGGCCGAGGCTGCCGGCTGGCGTGAGCGTGTCGTCGTAGCGCCGCGTGAAGGAATTGTTGAAGTTGAAGTTGCCCGACGTATTGCCGCCACCGCCGCCGACGTAATACTGGCGGCGGAAGTCGATTCCACCACGGAAGGAGTGTTTGCCGCGAATGTGCGAAAGGTCGGCCTTCAGCGCCGCTGAGCGGAAGCGGGAGATCGAAGCAACGTTGCGGCCTACGGAATTGTAGCCGTCGAAGTTCATGGTGGGCAGAATGTGCAGGTCCCCGGCGCGCTGGTCGAGGTACGCGGGCAGGCCAACATCGCTCGGCTTGTATTTCATGATCACCGGCGGGTAGGTGGGGCTGATGTACTGGTTGCCGGAAACGGAGACGTCGAGGACGGTACTGGCGCCGCGCGCCCAGACCCAATCCACCACCGCGGCGATGTTATGCCGGCGATCCTTGTCGGCCATGAGGCCGGGTTCGGTCTGAAAAGCCCAGTCGGAGGAATTCAGATAGTAGTCATCGTAGGTCCAGCGGCCGTAGAAGCGGTGCTGATCCGAGTACTTGTAATCGATGCGGTTGGTGTAGGCTTCGTAGGGAGCATTCCAAGGAATGCTCACACCCAGGTAGTTGTTCAGTGGCTCTTTGCGGGGATCCGTCGGATCGTTGTTGGGCGTGGGAAGAACCCTTTCGTAAAACTTGTAAGCGGGATTCACTATGCGGGAGGAAGGAAGGATATTTCCGGGGATGGGAGTGCGGATAAAGTTTCCTGGGCGGGCGGGGTCCGGCCGCACGCTGAGCGGGTCATAGATCTGGTAGCGGGATGTGTCCACATTGAGCAGTTGAGAGAAGTCCCCCTGGCGGTTGGCGAGGGTCGGGAAGGTGTGATTGAAGTTGATGGGGTTCGGGGGGTACATTCGCCGGAAGCCGACGAAGCTGAAGAAAAAGAACAGGCGGTCCCGGCCGTTGATCAAACCAGGAATGATGACGGGTCCGCCGAGGAAGGCGCTGTAATGATTCTTGCGGCCGGAAAGCTGCTTGGGCGTGTTCCGCAGTTGATTGGCCAGCGCTGTGTCACCGGCGGCATCGGCTTCGGCGATGCGGCGGTAGTAGAGCTGCCGGGTGAAGAACGGCGTGGCGTTCCAGCGCGCCTGGTCGTGGATGTCGCTGACGCCACCGTGGAATCGGTTGGTGCCGGACTTGGACATCATGGCGACGACAATGCCGCTGGTGTGGCCGATCGAGGAGTCGAAGCCGCCGGTTTCGAGTTTGATCTCAGAGATTTCGTCCGAATGGGCCACGTAGCCTACGCGGCGGCCGATCGAACCGGTGTTGGAGCCGCCATCGATGGACCAGTCATTGCCACCGACGCCGCCTGCGATTTTGTAGTCGGAAGTCGAGACCTGGTCGCCGGGGCCGATGACACGTACTTCGCCGTTGCTTTGAACACCGGGCGCCATCCGCGCAAACAAAGTAATGTTCGAAGAGGAAATGGGGACGCCGGACTGGGTGCGGTTGTCGATGACGCGGCCGGAGGATGCCGAAGCGGTGTCGAGCAGGGGAGCGTCGGCGACTACGGTGACCGACTCGGAGACCGAGCCGAGCTCAAGGTGCATGTTTATCTCGACGCGGGACGCGACCGGCGCCACGATGCCCCGGCGAATCGAGGTGCGGAATCCGGTTGCTTCGACTGTGACCTGATAGCCGCCGGGCAGCAGCAGATTCGCCTCGTAGTAGCCGGT
>JACQDF010000374.1 GCA_016201205.1 Acidobacteriota bacterium | reverse complement strand
GCCATGCACCTGTCCCCAATACAAAATAGTTCCGCAGCTTTCCCCGCTTTTCTGGTTCGACCGCGCCTCACTGCCGCCGTCCACCTCTCAAGGCTCCCCCACTGTCTGAATCGCAGGACGGCTGAAATCATCGTTGATCTCAGGCTTCGTGTATGCCATACTGCTGCAAAGGTGGCAAGATGGCAGAGCAGTTGCCCCTGCTTCCGACAATGAAATCGACCTTCCGGCTTCCCACGGAGCTGCATCAGCGTCTCAAAATCAGGGCCGTGCAGGAGAATAGGCCGATAGCCGATCTTCTTATGGATGCAATTGAGCTTTACCTTTCCAGGGTGGAGACCAACCATGGCGAATCCAAGCGTTCTGCCTAGTGCTCCGCGAAACGGGCTGATGGCGATTCGAGCAGATCGTCTTTGTGTGACCCGAGAAGCGCGTTCAGCCCCGTATTCTCTCCATTTGGCTGATTGTCTTGTCTGGCTGGACGCACAGCCCGAATGCTCTATTCATGCCATCGTGACTGACCCGCCATACGGTCTGAGGGAATACACAACCGAGGAGAAACGCAAATTGCGAAACCGAAGAGGCGGCATTTGGCGGATACCGCCGTCTTTTGATGGATGCCAAAGGAGTCCGGTCCCGCGCTTCACGGTTTTGACGAAGGCAGACCTCCAGCGATTGGGTACATTCTTCAGTTCCTTTGCCGGCAGAGCGCTGCGAGTCTTGGTGCCCGGTGGTCACTTGTTTATCGCCAGCAGCCCACTCCTTTCCCACCTCGTCTATATGCCTCTGATGGCGGCCGGCTTTGAGAAGCGCGGCGAGGTCATAAGGCTCGTTCAGACCCTACGCGGTGGAGACAGGCCCAAGAACGCACATGACGAGTTTCCGGATGTGAGCGTCATGCCGCGATCGGCGTGGGAACCTTGGGGGCTTTTCCGAAAGCCATGCGAGGGGAGGGTACAAGACAACCTACGCAAGTGGAAGACCGGAGGACTCAGAAGGCCCTCTATCGATGCTCCATTCTTGGATGTGATCCCATCCTCTCCTACGCGTTCCGAAGAGCGCAAGATAGCTCCGCATCCCTCGCTGAAGCCACAGGCGTTCATGCGCCAGATCGTCAGAGCCTCTCTGCCCCTTGGAAGTGGTATCGTGCTTGATCCCTTCATGGGTGCCGGGTCCACGATAGCTGCCGCTGTGGCTGTCGGGTACACAAGCATAGGGATTGAAATAGATCCCGTGTTCTTCGCGCTCGCAGAGAAGGCGATCCCCCTACTGTCTTCCATTCGTGTGAATGGCACGACCCGTGTGGTTAAGACCAACGGTGTTATAGACTTGAACGGAAAAGGCGATTTGCATCGTGCCGCGTTCCGCTGATGGATTTGACGCTTCCGTCCCTCTTCCACCGAGCTTGAATGTCGTCCACGTAAAGAACGCCATCGAATTCATCGAGACGAGGGCAGAGGAATGGCTTGACATTTACTTCGAGCAGGCCAATATCTTCAGCGCCGTCATCGGCATCCTTGGTGCTCGGGCATTGGATTCTCTCAGCCCTTACAAGCGCCACAAGCATCCCGACGTCGCACAGCAGCGGTTCCCGGACCTTTCCCTAGGAGGGAAGTTGAATCCGCCTCCACTGGAGGCCCTCGAATCCAAGGGGAGCACACGCCCTTGGGCAATCCAATCTCACTACAACCATCCAGGCTGGTACATCATCTGGCGGTATGTCGTAGACGCAACGCGCCTCATGAAACCAAGTCGTCCCGTAGCAGTCTGGCGCGTGGATGTGCCCTTTCTTCAAGCCGGCCATTGGAAATACGAAACCAGCAAAGCGAAGGAGGGGTATGGCGGGCGCACTCACACGTTTGGCGTCAGGAACCCCGCTAGCGTGATCTCGAAAGCCATTGTTTTCCAAGCACCAGCGGTTTGCCTAATCGGCGGAAGGCCGTCGTTGTCAGCATCAACCACGTCTTAGCGCACTACCCGACTTGTAGTGGGCGGCCCCTGTGCTATGCTGCTAGAAAGAATACGGGCCGCCTGCGGTCCGTTTTGCGCGTATTCCTTAAGAGAAGAGGCGCCTCTGCTGGTCCTTGTTTCCATCCTGAGCTGACCCTGATCCGCACCCCGCGGATCTGTCCCCCTGACAATTCACGAAAGGTGTCTTGCGATGAAACTGTCTCCTTTGGGATGGAGCGAGGATTTCACGCGTGCCCGGATCGCCTCGGAAACACGCGGGCATTATCAACTCTGGACTGCGGACGGCGAATACACAGCCCGCCTGCCGGGAGCATGGCGCGATGAGCGGCCGGTGGCCGGCGACTGGGTGCTCTGGGATCCAGACACGGGTTTGGTCGAGGCGCTGCTTCCGCGCCGGACCAGGATCTCGCGCAAGAAGGCGGGCCGCGTCTGGGAGGAACAGGTGCTGGCGGCCAATGTCGATGTGGTGTTCATCGTCACCGCTCTCGATCACGACTTCAATTTACGGCGTCTGGAGCGCTATCTGGTGGCGGTGGAGGGAGGCGGCGCGGCCGCGGTGATCGTCTTGAACAAAGCTGATCTGCCGGACGATCTGCTCGTGTACATGCGCCAGGTGGATCGGCTGGCGCCCAGCGTGCCCGTGCTGCTCATGTCCGCTCTCGACCGAGGGAGCGTTGCCCAACTTCATCGCTCAGTCGAGCCGGGACAAACGGCTGTTCTTGTCGGCTCTTCCGGCGTGGGCAAGTCGACGATCGTGAACAGCCTGCTCGGCGGCGAACTGCAATTGACGCGAGCGGTGCGTGAGCACGACAGCCGCGGCCGCCACGCGACGACGTCGCGGCAGATGTTTCTGCTCGACGCCGGCTGGCTGCTGATCGACACACCGGGTCTGCGCGAGTTGGAACCCTGGGCAGGACCGGAAGCGGCGGCGGCAGTGTTCGAAGACATCCAGACGCTGGCCGTGCAATGCCGCTTCCGCGACTGCCGCCATCAAGGCGAGCCCGGCTGCGCGGTTCAGGCCGCTGTGCACACCGGCGAGATGGACGCTGTGCGGCTCGCCAGCTTCCATAAACTGGAACGCGAGCTGGCGCGACTCGAGCGGATGAGCGATGTGCACGCGGCCCGGGAGCACAAGCGGAAATGGAAACAGATCCACAAAGCCATGCGGCGCATGCCGAAGCGCTGACGCCTTATAATCGCGCAGACCACAACGCGTCGCGCAATCCGCCGATCACGTCCTCGACTGGCCGGCCGGTGAAGGCCGGCGCCGGCGGTGCGTCGTCCCATCGCAAACCCGGCGGATAGAGGGCCACCCAATCCCACACAATGCTCTTGCGATCTCCATCTTTCTCGCCGAGCCGATGGGAAAGACTGCGCCGCGGATCCCAGAACTGCGCAGCGCGCCGGTCACGCATGAGTCCGAGCACGACGCTGGAGGGCGCGCCCCAATCCGTGCCCAGCACACGCTCCCAGATCACGAATACTTTGATGCCGGCATCCGGCTGCTCCGCCAGCATGCGGTTGAGTGCAGAGGCCCCCTGCAAGCATTTCGCTCAAGTGGGGCTCAGCAGCGCCACGATGCGCCAGTCGCCGGCGGAATCGTTGAACTGGCGGTGAAAGTCGCCGGCGTCGAAAGGGGCCG
>JACQDF010000062.1 GCA_016201205.1 Acidobacteriota bacterium | reverse complement strand
GATATGAGCCTTCTGCCTCCTGCGCGCAAGCATTTTGCCACGATGCTGGCTCTGAACTCGGAGATCGCTGAGGCCGACCGCGCCAAGCTGTACATTTCCCGCATTGACAGCGCTCTCAGGGCGAATTAGCTGAGCTTGGGCCTGGGGCTGGCTTACCTCTGTCTGCGGCGAATCAAGCCAACCACACCCAGCGCCCCCGCCAGTAATGCGAACGTCGACGGCTCCGGAACGGCGAGAGCGGAAAAATCAGCCGAGGATCCGAGATTCAGCGTCGCCGTGCCGGCACCCGAAGAAGGTGACAGAATCAAATTCCACATTGCCCACATCGATTTTGACGGGCTGCTACTCCCCAATATGCACGGCGCAGATTCTTGTGAACCCGACAGTGGGTGGACCCCCGCTCCCAGATTTCCGAGGTTGATGAAGAACGCGTTCGTGTTGCCGCAACCAGGCAGCCAGTTTTGAGCGTCATACTGACCCACCACCAAATCCCCTGTGATCGTCAATGTGCCGTTGAACGACACCCTGTCCGTCAACGCCGTCAAATCCGGCTCAGCCAACTGGCGGGTCCCTTGGAACCTCACAATGCACCCATTCGGCCCCGTCCCGCCGCTGGCCGTGATCCCCAACGTCCCGCTGTACTCGAACCCCGTCGCCGTATCCGAAAAAACCAACCCCGATGTATCCACGGAGACATTCTGACAATCGAAGACCGTGCTCAGGCCAAAGTTCGTGCCAGGCCCCGCAAACGAAGTCGCCCAACCCGTGGCCAAAGAACACCACAACGCCAGCAATCCTCCGCCAAGTCGTCTTTTCATCACATTCACTCTCCTTAGCGTCTATAAGAGTGTGTGGCGCAAAAATCTTGCAACTCCCGCGAGATTGGGTTATTTTTTTAAAGGCCCCGATGCCTGACCCCCCTGGCGAGATTACCCGTTGTCTCCACGCCTGGAACGCGGGCGACCCGGAGGCATTCGGTAAGCTGGTGCCTCTGGTTTACGACGAGCTGCGCCGGATCGCCGGACGCAAAATGGCGGAAGAGCGCAACGGACATACCCTCCAGCCGACCGCCCTTGTTCACGAGGCATACATCCGGCTGCTTCAATACCGCACGCCGGCGTGGCGCGATCGCATGCACTTCTTCGGCTCGGCGGCGAGCCTCATGCGCCGGATTCTGGTCGACTACGCGCGGAAGCGCCACTCTGCCAGGCGCGGGGATGCCCCGCTAAGAGTGAAGCTTCCGGATGCCGATTTGGTCACGCGCCAGCCGTTCCTCGAGTGGATGATGGTCGACGAAGCCCTCGATCGCCTCACGGTCCTCGACCCGCTTCAAGCCCGTGTCGTCGAACTGCATTACTTCGGGGGACTGACGGTGGAGGAAACCGCGGAGATTCTCGAAGTCTCCCCGTACAAAATAGAGCGCCAATGGACGGCGGCCCGCGCCTGGATCGCCCGCGAGCTGGCCAGGGGCGAGCCGTGACCCCGGAGTGGCATCGCCGGCTCAGTGATATCTTTCTCGAAGCCGCCGGCATCCATCCGGCGGAGAGGGAAAGCGTCATTCTCGATCGCTGCGGCGTCGATGAGGAACTGGCGTGCTCCGTGCGGGAGATGCTCCATTGCCACGACCGCCCTGAATTCCTGGCCGAACCCGCCCCGCAAGCCGCCGCCCGTCTGCTGGCGGGAGAGGCAGCGGTGGAGACGCTGGGGCCGTGGCTTCTCAAGAAGGAGATCGGACGGGGTGGCATGGCGCTTGTCTACCTGGCCGAGCGGGCCGACGGCCATTTTCACAAGCAGGTCGCGCTCAAGATCCTCAAGTTCGGGATCTTCGGAGAAGACGTCCGCCAGAGGTTCCTTCGCGAGCGGCAGATTCTGGCCGATCTCGATCACCCGAATATCGTCCGTCTCATTGACGGCGGCGTCACTCCCGATGGCCGCCCTTATCTGGTGATGGACCACATCGAGGGGCTCACCCTGCGGGAATATGTCTCCCAACGCGCAATCCCGCTCAAAGACCGGCTCGCATTGTTCCTTAAGGTTTGTGATGCCGTGGGGTACGCTCACCACCGGCTCATTATCCATCGGGACCTGAAGCCGTCCAACATCCGGGTCACGCCTCAAGATGAGCCGAAGCTGCTGGACTTCGGGATCGCCAAGCTGATCGAGCCCGGAACCGATCAGTCCGAGCAGTCGCGCACACAGTCGCGCTATTTCACACTGGGCTACGCGAGCCCGGAGCAGATGCGTGGCGAGCCGGTTGGCGCCGCCAGCGATGTCTATTCGCTGGGCGTCATCCTCTACGAGCTGATTACGGACCGCAAGCCGTACTCGCTCGACGGGATGAGCCCGTTTGAGGCGGTTGGCAAAGTTTCCGAGCGTGCTCCAGACTGGCGTGGAATCCCGAGAGGCTTGGTCCCGGTTCTCGCGCGAGCCCTGGCATATAGCCCATTGCAGCGATTCGGGGCCATAGATCAATTGAGCGGTGACATCCGCCGCTTCCTGGCGGGAGAGCCAGTAACCTCAACCGGCCGGTGGCGCGCCCTTCGTCGGTGGCGCGCGCTTCGATGGATATCCGTCGCGGTGCTGCTTGTTACGGTGGCTGCGTGTCTCGCTGTTTTCCGGATTGGGGCGCGGCGCGACGAACCGCCCAGAATCGTGCCCGTGGTCTCCGGTCCTCATCACGGGAAACTGCCCAGCCTGTCGCCGGATGGTACGCGCATCGCCTATTCGAAATATGATCCCGCCGCTGGTAACGACATGAAATACGTCTGGGTGCAGGTGATAGGGTCGCCAGCGGCGTGGCCACTGATCAAGTCGCCCGCGAAGTCACAGTTTCCCAAGTGGTCTCCTGATGGTCGTCAAATCGCGCTGTCCGTCTCGCGGGGCGATATCTCGCATTACTTAAGGGTGGCCAGCCCGGATGGAAGCGGCCAACGTGACGTAACAGAAATTCAGAGCGACTACTTTGCCTGGACGGCCGACAGCAAAGCATTAGGAATCGTGGACCGGGAACGGGCCGACGATCCTTTCTCCATATTTCTCATCGAGGTGGATTCCGGGCGCCGCCGCCGACTCACGTTTCCTCCGCCCACAGGACCGGGAGACTTGGACTGCGCCTTCTCACCCGACGGCAAGCGCGTTGCCTTCGCCCGCTATGGGACCACTACGATCGCCGATTTGTGGGTGACGGCTGCCCAGGGTGGAGCCCCACGCCGACTGACATGGGATGGCTCGATCATCCGCGGGTTGGACTGGACTCCCGATAGCCGTGAGATCGTGTACTCTTCCGAGCGCGGACGTGGCGAGTATCGTCTGTGGCGGATCTCGGCCGATGGGTCCGGGTTGCGGCCGGTGGAAAACGTCGAACCGGTCGCTGTCCAGCCCACGTTGGCGCGCTCGAAGGTAAACGGCGGTTTGCGCTTGGTTTATCAGCGTGAAGATCGCGACGTGAATATCTGGCGTTGGGAAAATTTCCTCGAAGCAGGTTCATCGCCCCAACTCACTGTCGCCTCGCGAAAACTCGATGAAGCACCCGCGTTCTCGCCCGATGGCGCCGACTTCGCCTTCGCCTCGCACCGCTCCGGCGCCGGCGAAATCTGGACCAGTTCGCGCAACGGATTCGGACCGCTGCGCATCACCTACAGGAACGGGCCGTTGACTGGTTCGCCTCGATGGGCGCCGGATGGCAAGATGCTGGCCTTCTCCGGTATGGATGGCCACTCGAATCGCGTTTTTCTCGTCCCGTCCGTGGGTGGTCCCATCAAACGGCTCACCTCGGACGGCGATCCATCGGCCGAGGGTTTCGGCAGTTGGTCCAGGGACGGACAGTGGGTCTATTTCCGGTCCACCCGTTCCGGCACGCAGCAGGTGTGGAAGATGCGGGCTGACGGAGGAGGGGAACCTGTCCAGGTGACAAGGAACGGCGGCAACGAAGCGTTCGAATCCCCAGACGGCAGGATGGTTTATTACATCCGCAGCCGCGAAGATCCGGGACTGTGGAGAATACCAGTGGGAGGAGGCCGCGAGGAACTGGTGGCAGCCTCGGCGAGGGAAGGCTTTTGGTCCCTCTTCAACGGTGGAATCTACTTCCTGAACCGCGCAGACCGGTGGACGGGTGGCGACGTGATGCTCTACAGGTTTGACACCGGCGAGATTCGGCGTGTGGCGAAACTTCCAGGAGGAGGACGCGGGCTATGGACTGGCTTCGCGGCCTCGCCGGACGGTAAGAGCATCGTGTGGACTCATATCGACCGAGATGACAACCACCTGATGATGATCGAAAACTTCCATTAGTCGTCGATGCGACGGCTTGCGGGCCTGGAGCCAGGCCGTCGAAGCGTCGTTTCCGAACCTTAAGCCGTCGACAACGGCCACAGTTTCTGGCCCATCGGCGCGAAGCCGCCGGCATCGGAGCTTGGGGGGAAAGGCCAACCACTATGGGCCGCACCGGGCCCCCCCGCCAGGGGGTCTTATCCCGGGCCGTAGGACCTAAGGGAGGAACTCAAGCCATTAGAATCAGTTAGGGCACAAGAACCGGTTTGACGCGCCGAAAATGGGCAAGCCACCTGGTAAGAGTGGGTGTGCGCGGCATAGGCGTCGGGTTTTCACGTGCTTTTCCATCGCTCCGGGGCTACAATAAGGATCGGGTAACCAACTGCCGGTGCCCGGTGATCTTATATTTTGGAAGTCTCGTCAGACCGGTAATTCGTTGGGCGAACCCTAACAGTGGATTCGTCCCTAGTTCGAAACCCTTAGCAACCTGCATGGGAGGTGTCGAAGATGTTTGACAGCTTGGACGAGACGATGAAGCATGACGCGGAGAAAGAAACCACACCGCGTGAGAGGATTCTGCGCTACGTGGTGACCGCCGTAATCTCCATCGTAGTAGTGGGCGGCTTGCTCTTAAGCATCCGTCTGCTCGAGTAGCCGTCCTCAAGGCTACGCCTTCGGGTAATCCCACGGCTTGCGGTATGGCCGTGCCAACAGCGTATTGGCTTGTGCATCGCCGGGGACGATTTCCTTTTCCCCATCCCATCGGATACTGCGCCCCAGTTTCATCGACAACATTCCAAGCAGGCTCATCGCCGTCGAGCGGTAACCAATCTCGATGTCGCACACTGCCCGGCGCTTGTTCCTGACCGCCTCCAGAAAATCCGCTGGATAGAACGTCCAACCATCACGCCAGCCGAGACGGAACGTGCCTTCCGTGCCATAAAAGTAGCAGCCCAGCGGCGTCTTCTGCCCTGGCCCTCCAGCGTTGTGGACAAACGCCCGCACCATCCCGATCCTGCCGGCCCTGCCTGACTGCTTCAGGTTGACACCTCCGCTTGCTCACGCGCGCGGCTCAGAAAGCGCTTCCGAGCCGCGACCGTTAAGGAGCGCGATTGATTCTTTCACTTCCTTCCGCCGCAGACAAGCTCCGGCCATTCTGTCTTGGCCGCAAAGTTGTAGCGCAGAAAATGGCGGTTGAGGACGGCGTTGGAGAACCACGACACTTTCTCCATTCCATTGGCATCGAGCAGGGGCGCCGGATCCACGATGCGCGAAAAATCGGTAAAGTCCTTCCATGTGCCGGTGAATTTTAGCGGCCACCCCTTGCCGAGCGGCGAATCAGCGGACATCCGCCCTGTCGTGTGCAAGCGTTCGTAGTCGCGGCGGTTGCCCGCTTCGAGCCCATCCCAGGCCGCCGGCATGCTCCCGTGTTTACCCCATTGCACCCAAACCGCCGGACGTCCGTTGTTCCTTCTGGCATCCTCGACAGCCGCCGGCGAGGACTGGACTTGCCGGCTGTGGAAATACGTCACGTAGCCTTCGATCCGCTCCCGGCCTCGGTCGAGCTGAACCCAGACGACTTCGTGATCGCAGGGGTCATTGTCGTCGGGGAAGTCAATGTCGTCTTCCCAGAACAGGTGGAAGGCGATCCACGGGCGCTCGGGGTGCAGGATGGCGGCGAAGTCCTTGAGGGGGAAGAATTCCGCGGGTGTCACCAGCAGCCGCGGCGCGAAGCGGCGAATCAGCGCCCGCTCGGCTGCATTCGGATCCCGCGGTGGCGCCAGTTTGAGCACTTCCGTGTACGCTCTGCTGGCCGCGCCGAGTGCGCGGTCCTGGTGATGCTTCAGACCCGTTGCGTTGATGCGCAGCGATTCGGCGGAAGGCGCCGCGCAGGCGGGCATCATCGGCTGCGCCGCCAGCGGCAGCGATGCCAGAAAGAAGAGGACACGCATACTCATGATGCTACCGCCCAGTGCAGCGCGATGCCGCCTCCGGCAAACCTGCGTGTGCACACCTGGCCGAAGCCGTGCGCCTCGAGTGCGCCGGCGAATTCCGCCGCGCTCAGGAATTCCGCCAGTGACCGCGGGATGTAGGTGTAGATGCGCGGGCGGCCGTGCAGCATCAGTCCCCAGAATGCGCCTTGCACCCAAAGATAAGCGACAAACAGTCGCCGCCACACAGCATTCGCGGGCAGGAAGAAATCGAGTGTCGCCAGCGCCCCTTGCGGCCGCAGCACCCGCCGGATTTCGTCGAGGGCCGGCTCCATTTGCGGAAAGTTGCGCACCCCATAGCCGATGAACACCGCGTCAAAGCATCCGTCCGGGAAGGGAAGCCGCATGGCGTCGGCGCAGACGCGGCGAGGCAGACGCGCCTGTTCCAGCATGCGCAACGTCAGATCCGCGCCAACTGCGTGGCAGCCTCGCTCTTCGGCCAGCCGCGAGAAATCGCCCGTCCCACACGCCAGATCCAAGATGCGGCTGCCCGGCTTCAGGTGCGATTCGTTCACCAGTTGCGCCTTCCAGGTTGCGTCCATTCCATACGAGAAAGCGCGCGTGATGAAGTCATAGCGCGGGGCCACTGTAGTGAACAGCTCGCGCATCCGGCTCGAGTCGGCTTTTTCCCCGGCGCGTGGCATCTTCCTACCGGAAGTGATACCACAGGCCGAGAATCACACCACCCACCAGCATCGTCAACCCCAGATCGTAGAGATACCCTTCGCGGCGCCGGCTGGCCCACTCGATGGTCAATCCACGAATCCGCCCCAGATCGGGCGCCTGGCTCATCTTGCTGATCGCGACCATCAGCCCCACGCAGATGGCGAACACAATGACGCTGAAATTCAAAAAGCTGAACGCCACCACGCTGTTCAACGGGCCTAGATCGAGACCCATCGCGTTGTGCAGGATATCCAGCAGGAAGCGCGTCGCGCCCACCAGGCCGCCGAAGATCAGCGTAAGAAACGCCGCCCGTCCGGTCGCGCTTTTCCACAGGATGCCCGTGAGGAACACCGCTGTGATCGGCGCGCCGACGTATGCCTGCACGCTCTGCAAGTACTGATACACCTCGTTATTCAAATAGCGAATGAACGGAATCCAGATGATGCTCAGCGCGACGATCACCGCCGTCGTGATGCGCCCCACCAAAACCAGCCGCCGGTCGCCGGCCTCCGGCCGCAGCTTCTTGTAGACATCCATCGTGATCAGCGTCGAGCAGGAGTTGAAGACGCTGCTCAGCGAAGACATGAGCGCCGCCAGCATCGCCGCCACCATCAGCCCGCTCAGGCCCGCGGGCAGCAGGCGCATCACCAGCAGCGGATATGCGTTGTCGCCGGTCACATCCTGCGGCCACAGCGCCTTCGCGATCAGGCCGGGCAGCACCAGCACAAACACCGGCAG
>JACQDF010000378.1 GCA_016201205.1 Acidobacteriota bacterium | reverse complement strand
TTACGGTTTCCTCATGCCGTCAGATCTTGCGGGACAGTCGTCATGACCCTGCTGGGTTCAACCGCCGTATACGGAAAACCGTACGTACGGTGGTGTGGGAGGGGCTACGGGCGCAATCCCGTAGCCTCAACCCGATCACGGGTAACTGAACAGTATTGCGGCTAGAGTGACCGGCACAAGCTTCTCTATCTCCATGCGGCCAGGCGCATGAAGTTGAAATAGTGGACTATCACTGAGGCGCCTATGGCCAAGAGAACGAAACTACTCGATCCAATCCATCCTGGCGAGATCTTGAACGAGGAGTTCATGAAGCCGCTCGGCATCAGCATCAACCGCTTGTCCCGCGATTTGCATGTGCCTCCGAACCGCATTCATGGAATCGTTCACGGAACCCGTGCCATCACCGCGGACACCGCGCTACGTCTTGCGAGTTATTTCGGCGCCGCGCCCGAGACCTGGCTGAATCTGCAATCCGAATATGATCTGCGGGTTGCCCGCAACACTGCCGGCGACGAGATCGCCAAGACGGTGCGAAAACGCGAAGCCGGAGAACACAAGATTTGCACGTGAAGGCCAGATTTGCTAGTAGCGCACGAAGCCCCAATCGCCGCCGGAGCGGACGAAGCGAATCCTGACGTCCCCTGCGCGCAACGTAATGGCGGAGGTTTGCCGTTCCGCGGTGACGCTGGATTCGGGCTTTTTCCCGCTCTTGTAAGGGCGCAGCAGAGTAAGCGTGAAGACTTCAGAAGCAGGCTCCGTGGTTGCCGCCTCGACATGCCATTGCTCGGGGATCATGGCTCTTCCGGTCGAGCTGAGATACCGCTTGTCCGGCTCGGGCGTGTAGCCGGTCCATTGGCGGAACCGGAGCGGGCGAGGTGCAACGTAATCCACGACCACGCCTGCAGATTCGCGGTCGAGAACCAGCCGCTGCGAGGATTCACTGAGCTCGAAGGGAATCTGCCCGTGGAGCATGAATTGGAAAGTGGCCGGGGCGGGCGCCGCCACGTCGTCGGCAATCACGATCACGTCCGGCTTGAGAAAGACAACGTGGCGCAAGGCGCGGGTCAGTCGCCCTTGGTAGGAGTCGGTGGCGTCGCCCACGACATAATCCACGCCGTCGTGAAATTCCGCCTTCACGATGCGCCCGCCGAGGTCGGCTGAGCGCGGCTTTTGCCCTTCTCCATTCACCAGCACGGCGTTCTGAGCGCGCGTGGTCCAGACCCAGTCCCTGTGAAACGGGCTGCCATAGAGATCGCGATAGACGTTGTTCACCAGCAGCGGGACGCCGTAGGCATTCAGCGTAAAGGAATTGTGGGGGTCGTGGCCGTGGCTCCAGCGGCCCATGGGGCTTGCTTTGAAGCGAATCTGGACGTTGTTGGCGGCGCTTTCCAGTGTTGTATTCAGGATGGCCACGCCGGTGCCGCGAAAGACCTTCGAGGGGGGAAGCACGGAGGGCGCTTGCGGCTTCACCAGCGGCATCGAGCCCCACAGAAAGCCGAGCACGGGCTCTTCGAATTCAGTAGGAATCTTCCATGCGTCGAGCCACCAGGCCCATTGGGGGTTCCTCGTCTGGCGCACGAAGTACTGCATGAAGGACCAGTTGCGCGAAGGAGTCGAGTGCGCAAGATCACCCAGGCCGAGATCGGGAGAGCCCGGCGGGGCGCTGTAGAGCGCATAGTCGCCGAAGTGCGCAAAGAAGGGCTTGGTGAAGCCGTCGATGCCGAGCGCCTGGTGCGCCAGATGCATCCACCAGGTTGCTTTTGACATGTAGCCGCCGAAATACGACAGGCCTTCATGCCAGCCGCCGTCATCATCGGACCAGACCGGATAGGCGGCAAAGAACTTGGTGACCGCGTAGTCAAGGAACATCTCGGATTCCGGTGTTTCGTCAAAGGTGGCGATGGCGTTTTCGGCGAGCTTGTGCCAGGTGCGGTTGCCGTGACTGGAGTAGGGCTGGTTGAGATGGCCCGCCCCCTGGCGGACTTCGCCGCTTTTCCATGCATCGAGGGCGCGGCGGACAAGGACAGCGCGGATGCGCGAGCGCTCCTCTTCCGAGAACAGCGGATAAGCCCAGTCGTAGGCGCGGGCGAGACGATGGAGCATGGGCTTGGCGGCTTCGCAGTTGAGGGCGAAATTGGTGGGGCCATCAGGGTCCCAGGCGGCCAGCCGCAGCGTGAAATCGCGTGCCGGCTGCGCGTATTTCGCATCGAGGGTCAGCAGCCAGACAAAGGTGAGCACTTCTGCTTCGTTGAGCGCTTTGATCGCCTGGACACGATTGGGCCACCAGTAATCGACCGTCTTGGGATCGCTCGCACTGCCGCGGACGGCAGGCTCGGGGGTGGGCTGGGAGTGACTCAGGCGGTCCGCTTGTGCAACCAGACGCTGGAACGCTTCCCTTCCCTCGGCTTTCGCGTAAGCTCTGAGACGCGGCAGATCCTGATTGCTCAGGAACAGCCGCGGGTGATCTTTCGGTATGCGCTGGCGAAGTTGCTCGATGGTGGGTTGCGGAAAGACAGGAGTGCCGGCGCGGAGGACGAAGCGGCGCGTGCGGCTCCAGGCCGATTCCTGTCCCTGCCTGCCGGTGATGCGATAGCGCCAGTGGAATTCACCCGCCGGAAATGCGGAGTGGTGCGTGTAGACGCTCCACTTGAGGAGGTTGACTCTGGTGGAGCGGGTGAACAATGGGTTGTCCGCCCACTCGACGGTGTAGCCGGCGGCTTCTTTTTCATGCACCCAGGTGAGCGAGGGAGGGTTCACTTCGACGGTGGCTCCGTCGGCGGGCCGGTAACCC
Organism: Acidobacteriota bacterium; assembly: GCA_016201205.1. Lineage (GTDB taxonomy): Bacteria > Acidobacteriota > Terriglobia > Bryobacterales > Bryobacteraceae > CADEFT01. Next base: position 2,450 of record JACQDF010000378.1, on the reverse strand, counting down.
CATTCGTCAGCAAGTGGCTGGCGATCAGGCTGCTGGGCGAAGACGGAGAGAAGCAATAAGAGCAGGAACAAGGCAGACATGAGACCTCCATTGGGTTGTATCACAGTTGGTAGCGGACGGTCCTCATTATTGCGGCATCGCCACTTCGCCGATGAGTTCCCTGGGGGGACGATTGGATGCATCGCATGCCGGCCTGGCTTTTGCTTGTTTTCTCGGGTTCTGGACTGGGGCAACCTTTGAAAATATCCATCCCGGTTAAGCTCGAAGGCGTTCTTGTCCACCGGTTGGACCCGGACGTCCTTCCGGTCCAGGTGTCGGAAGAATTCGACGCTCGCACCAACCGGGGTCCGCTGTTGACGCTGACGCCGGCGAGCGAGATCGAGTCCACGCTGGGGTCAACGGATCCGGAGTCGATTCTGACCAAACGGTTTGCCCTTCCGTTGCCGCCTGTGGCCGGCGGCGGTTTCGGCCAATCCGGAACAAGGATCGATTTCGGCGGCTTCAACAACGGAAATCTGTTCGTACTCGATGCGTACTTTGTGAATGGATGGCTGTGGCCCTCCGGCGCCCAGACAAGAACGATGTACGTGGGAAGCTCGACCAACCCCTTCCTGTGGGATGTGGCTGGGGATTCGATTGATCTGGAGGCGCCGCTCTACAGTTGGGACTTCCTCGAGGACGGCATCGCGGGCAATGGAAACAACCGGGCATGTTCGCCGGCAAGCGGCAGGGGGCCCGAAGGAAAGTTCCTGGTTCTTGTGGAACGCGGGGACTGCCTGTTTGCCCCCAAAGTCAGAAACGCAGCGCTGGCCGGCGCCGCGGGCGTGATCCTGTATGATTCGACCGCGAGCCAGGTCCTGCCTGGCAGCATCATGACTCCCGATACCTCGATCCCCGCCGTGTTCATCCGCAGATCGGACGGGCTGGCGCTGCTCAATGAGATTCGAGAGAAAGGCGAGGGCAACAGGAGCGTCACGTGGCGGGCGGTGAATCTGTTCGGCAGTCTGAACGGCTCTGTTTCCGGAAGCGAGTTGAAGCTGAACGTTGTGCTGACGCAGGCATGGGATTACATGTTCTCCGGCACGGTGACCGGCCGCTTGCCGCAGACCCCGTCGGGGGATCTCCAGCCTTCCTGGACCGCGCCGGCCGGCAAGAGATTCCGTCAAATCCAGGCTGATCGGTGACAGCGAACGGCGGAGCCGCGCTGTGTTACTTTGCTCGTATATGCGTGTGCGGCTGGCGTTCGGCAAGACCGGGCTCGAGGTGGAGCTTCCGGATGGCTACGAGTACCGCCTGCTGGAAGCCCGCTCGGCAACGCCGCTCGAGGATCCGGTTTCGGCTCTCGAGCAGGCTCTCGATGCGCCGATCGGAGCGCCGCCCCTGGCCGATCTGGCTCGAGGAAAGAAGACCGCTGCCATCTCCGTGTGCGACATCACGCGTCCGGCGCCCAACCGCACGGTGCTGCCGCACGTATTGCGCCGGCTCGAAGCGGCGGGCATCGGCCGTGAGGCAGTGACGATTCTGATTGCGACGGGCCTGCATCGGCCGGCGACGGAAGCGGAGATCCGCGAGATCGTGGGAGAGGAAATTGCCGCCGGTGTGCGTGTGGTGAACCACATGGCGCGCAATCTGGACATGCACCGCCATCTCGGCACGACCACACAGGGCACGCCTGTCTACATCGACGAGCGCTTTGTCGCCGCGGATCTGCGCATCACGCTGGGCTTTATCGAGCCGCATCTGATGCTGGGCTTTTCCGGCGGACGGAAGCTGGTGGCGCCCGGCTTGGCAGCGCAAGAGACGATCAAGGTGCTACACAGCCCGAAATTCATGCGCGAGGCTCGTGCCGTGGAAGGCTCCATCGAGAACAACCCGCTCCATCGCGACTTGCTCGAGATTGCGCGGATGGCGCGGCACGACTTCATCGTCGATGTGGCGCTGGCGCGGGACCGGCGAATCGCGGGCGTCTTCGCCGGGCATCCGGAACAGGCGCACCGCAAGGGCGTCGAGTTTGTGCAAAAGGTGATGCTCGAGCAGTTGCCCGGGCCGGTGGACGCGGTGATCACGACCTCCGCGGGATATCCGCTGGATCTGACGTACTACCAGGCGATCAAGGGAGTGACGGCGGCATCGCACATCGTGAAACGCGGGGGCAGCATTCTGCTGCTGGCCGAGTGCCGGGAGGGTGCGGGCGCGCCGGAGTTCCGGCGCATGCTCCGGGAGAATCCCGGCCATCAGGCGTACCTGGAAAAGATCCTGCACACGCCGGTCGAGGTGGACCAGTGGCAGATCGAGAAGCTGGCGCTGATTCTGGAGCGGGCGCGGGTGCTGTTTCACGTGCCGGGACTTGGCGCGGAGTATTACCCAACGCTGTGGGGGCCGGCGTACGCGAGTCCGGAAGAAGCGGTGGCAGCGCTGTTCGCGGCCCTGCCTGGTGGAGCGGCGGTGGC
>JACQDF010000377.1 GCA_016201205.1 Acidobacteriota bacterium | reverse complement strand
GCAGATGACGTTCGCAACGAATCTATATAAAATTTTCGAAACTGCCGATTCCCAGGTGATGCGGTTCCTGGCGCCACAACTGCCGCCGCCTCAAGCACTTGGGATAGGACTTCCCGCAGCAGGGAATGCTGTATTCTTTGACTTTCAGTGCAACAAGTGCAAAAGTTCAACGAGGATGCAAGCTAATCTAGTCAAGGGGGCGCCCCTGCAACCGGGATGCGTGCCGTTTCCACCAGACAGCAAGTTCCGCTGTCCGACGTGCGGAACCGAACATAATCTGGTGGATGCGCGTCGCCAGATTGAGGCTCAGTTTAAGAAACCGATCGTCGCTTGAGACATCATGGACAAAGACTTCACAATTATCTTCGAGAAAATGGACGAAGAGGCTCGGGCCGAAGCCTCGGCGTCAGAACGCGGAGCTGTCATGCTTTCCGCGGAGAGCCTTGTTGAATTGGATGAGCTCGCAGAGCTAAGACGGGTTGTGACAGAGATCACAGAGCCGGAGCCGCTCTCTTTCACCACAACCTGAGAAGACCGCAAGGCTCACACCTACTGGTATGAACCCCCTAAGCGCCTTGCGCAGGTCGGGGTTCTGTCACGGAGTTTGTACCGCTCCAGCAGCCCCCGCCGGTCCGCCAGATCGGCTTCCGAAGGCATCGTCAACGGCGGCCGCACAGGTCCCGAGGAGATGCCGAGAATCTCCACTCAAACGAAAGACGGGGCGGCCGGCGTTATGCCTTATTGAATTAGCATGTTGACACCGGCGTCAGGTTGTGTCATGCATGCATGTAGTACTTGCGATAAGGGGGAGGCATGTTCCGCTCCATAGGCACTCTTTTGCTCGCCTGTCTGGCGGCGTTCGCCCAGACGGGAACCGGTAACATTCAGGGCGTGGTGAAGGACGCAACCGGCGCGGTGCTGCCGGCGGCCAATGTAACCATCACTCACACCGCGACCGGCCGGCAGTATGAGACGCAATCCAACGAGGTCGGCTTCTTCCTGTTCCCCTCGCTCGTGCCGGGCTCCTACAAGCTGCAAGCACAGGCAGCCGGGATGCAGGCGTGGGAAGGAGAGCTGGTGCTCCAGGTCGGCCAGACGGCGGTGGTCGATCCGTCGCTCAAGGTCGGCGCGACCGTGACTGAGATCACCGTCGCCGGCGATGTGACGCCGCTGGTAACCACCACCAGTCCGACGCTCGGCAACGTAGTCGAGCGGGCGCGGATCGAACAACTGCCGCTGAACGGCCGGTTCATTCAGACGCTGGTGGTTCTCACCACACCGGGTCTGGAGGGGGCCTCCTCGAGCCCCCGCGTCTTCGGCCTGCGCGCCACATCCATGGAGTTTCTCCAGGACGGCGCCGTGCTGACGAACCGGGACACCGGCGAACTCTCCGGCCGGCCTCCGGGCATCGACACGGTGGAAGAATTTCGCGTCGAGACCAACAATTCCTCGGCGAAGATGAACCGTCCCGCCACCACCATTCTCTCGACCAAGAGCGGCTCGAACGACGTGCACGGAGCAGCGTTCGAAACGCACCGCAACAGCGCCATCGGGGTGGCGCGGCGGCGCCAGGATTTCTACGACAAGCCGCCGCACCTGGTGCGCAACGAATTCGGCGCTGCGCTGGGCGGGCCGGTGTATCTGCCCAAGCTGTACAATGGCCGCGGCCGCACGTTCTTCTTCTTCGCGTATGAAGCGTACCGCAACCTCTCGGCGAGCACGACAACGAACACGATGCCCACCATGGCGATGCGCCAGGGCGACTTCAGCAGGCTGGTGGACGGCGCGGGCCGGCTGACGACGCTCTACGATCCATGGACGACCGATGCCCGCTGGCAGCGCCAGCCGTTCGCGAACAACCAGCTCCCCATGAGCCGCCTCAGCCCGCTGGCAAAGTACCTGTACAGCGTCACCCCGGCGCCGACACATCCGGACGTGAATCCGCTGGTCTCGTCCAACTACCTCGCTCCGGCCGTCTCCAACCGGCTGGACCACACGGAAACGGCGCGAGTGGATCACCGCCTCTCGGACCGTGACCAGATGTTCGGCCGGTTTACGCACGGCAACCGCTGGGCCAAGAGCCGGTCGGGCCCGAACGGCTCGCCGGTCCTGCTGGACGACGCCGCCAACGTCACCTTCCGTCCCGTGCGCGATGACAGCGCGGTGCTGACATGGACACACAGTTTCTCGCCGACTTTCTTTGGCGAAACCATTGCCTCCGGCTCGAACGAAGACCTGTTCATTTACGTCGGCACGGACGATCTCAACCACGCCGACCGGCTCGGTCTGCCAAATCCGTTCAATGAGACCGGCTTCCCCAACATTACCTCGACCGGCTTCGGCATGGAGTATTCCTACGCAGACAACAAGCGCGAAAACATCACGCAGGTGGTCAGCATTGATCAGAACTTGACCAAGATCCGCGGCCGGCACACGCTGCAATTCGGCGGGCGCTTCCGTCACGAGCGGCTGCATGTGCTGCCCGATCAGCAGCAGGTGCAGGGATCGCATCAGTTTTCGAGCGTCTTTACAGGTCTGTACGACCCGGCGTCCGGCTCGACGTACAGCGCAGTCCCGCGAACCGGCAACAACGCCGCCAGCATGTTTCTTGGGCTGATGGGGTCCTACTCCGCGCAGTTTGTGCGCAAGTGGTATTTGCTGCGGGCGCGGGAATACGCTCTCTACTTTCAGGACGATTTCAAGGTGAATTCGCGACTCACGATCAATTACGGCGTGCGCTGGGAATTCTATCCCGCCATCCGGGAAGCCAACAATCAGCTCACCGGCTTCGATCTCAAGTCAAAATCGATCATCAACGGCATTCCGCTCGAGCGCATGTATGAGCTGGGGGCCAGCAACCCGGCCATTGTGAAAAACTTCACGGATATCGGGGTGAAGTTCATCCTGCCGCGCGATGCCGGCCTTCCGGACGGGATGATGAATTCCAACCCGCACGACTTTGGTCCCCGCGTGGGATTTGCGTACCGGCTGGGCGCCGGTCACAGGACCACTGTTTTGCGCGGCGGATACTCGATTTACGGATTTCCCATTCCGCTGCGCACGTTCAACGCCCGTTCGAGAAGCAACGCGCCCACCAACGCGCGATTCACCTTCGACATCAACAATTCCGCCCAAAGCCCGGACAGCCTGCCGAACTACGGTCTTCGCTCCGCACCCACCGTCATCGCCGGCGTCAACAGCAGCAAACTGCTGGATCCGAACACGCCCGGCGGCGTCACCCGCGGCTCGTTCCGCACCAGCTATTTCGATCCCGACCAGCCGACGACTCGAGCCCACGAGTGGAACTTCACACTGGAGCGCGAAATCCTGGACAACATGGTGGTGCGTGCCGGCTACGTAGGCACGCACGGCAGCCGGCTCGAGCAGTTCTTCACTTTCAATGAGCAGCCCAACTCCTATGTGTGGTTCAAGAACACAGGACTGCCGCTGCCTACCGGGGCCTTCGCCGGCGTCGCACGGCGCAACTTCCCCACCGAGGCGCTGGGCGATATCGAGGAATACCGCAGGACGGGCTGGTCCAACTACAGCGGGTTCACCTTGGAAATGCAGCGGCGATATAGCAGAGGCTACGGCTTCCAGGTGTTCTATACCTTGAGCAACGCCTTCCGAGCCGCCGGCAACGGCTGGAGCGAAGACTTCTTGCAGGAGCCGAACGTGTTCCTCGCCGGCGCCGTCCCGGCGGACCTTGGCCAACGCAACCGCCTGCTTAACTACCGCCGCGACATCGAGATTCCCAAACATCGCGTGCGGTGGAACTGGATCGCCGATTTGCCCTTTGGACGCGGCAAGCGCTGGGTTTCGCACGGTGGAGGTTTTTTGGACCGCGTCGCGGGCGGCTGGCAGATCGCGGGATATGGCAGCATCCGCAGCAACTTCTGGTCGCTGCCGACCGGCAACTGGGGCGAACCGGGCAAAGTCGAGATCTATGGCAAGCAGTACCCGATCGAGGATTGCCGCAGCGGCCGCTGCTACCAGGGGTATCTCTATTACAACGGTTACATTCCGGCCAACCGCGTCAACAGCACGGATGCAAGCGGCCGTCCGAATGGAGTGATGGGCGTTCCCTCCAACTACAGTCCTGCGCACAGGCCGATCTTTCCGACGCCGGCCAATGGAGGCTCATCTTCGGACCCGAACTTCCCTTTCTATGAGACCAACACAGTGTTCGTCCAGATGAAGGACGGCACTTTGCAGCGCACCACGCTCGACACCAACCTGCATCCGTGGAGAAACCAGTTCATCCCAGGGCCGCGAAGCTGGGGTCTGGACGCATCGTTGTTCAAGAACACACCGATCACCGAGCGCGTGGCGCTGCGCTTCAATGCGGATTTCTTCAACGTGCTGAACATGCCGGGGCTGGGACAGCCGGATTCCTCGGCGGGTATTCTGAGCTTGCAGAATTCGGCCAACGAGGCGCGGCAGTTGCAGTTGACGTTGCGGCTGACGTGGTGAGCAGGATGAGTCATAGGTCGCCTCGGGCCAAAGCCTCCGCCGCACAGACCGACGCGTTGGCGTACACGGAGTCGAGGAAATCGAGCAACCCCTGACTGCCGCGCCAGAACGGAAAGTTGCCCAGCCGCCGCGGCAAAGCGGCGCCTGGCGGAGTCATGGGCGCTTCGCCGGCCAGGTCCTCGAGAAGCGCGCCGGCGGTCCAGAAAAGACTCACCGCCGCCGGCAGTGGTTCGGGCGGAGCGGCGATCGCATCCGTAGGTTCCTTCCCCGCACTCTCGCCCAAGAGCTCAAGGAACTCCTGCCGGCTCATCCCTCGCATGGTGAAGATCAGGAACGGATCGCGGTCGAACTCCTCGCCCAGAAGATAGTAGACGGCAGCAATGTGCTTGCAGGGATTGGACCAGTCCGGGCACGAGCAATGGGTTTCCAGGTCGTCATGCCGCTCGGGGAACAGCGACACACCGGCGGCGCGAAACACCTCCTCCATCTCGTGAGGCATCTGCCCCGCCAGAAGCTTCGAGGCGAACACGGCCTGGCTGGAGACAGATTCCGCCAACCTGGTCCACGCCTTACCGGCCAGCGGCTTCACTTTGATTCGGATCTGATAGGGCGACGGGCGCGATCCCTGCACCTTGGCGGAAATGAGCCCTTTCTTAATGTCGATGGAGAGAACCTGGCCAGAGCGGGCGTAGCTGCGGCCGCGCTGCAACCGCGCTCCGATGTGGAACCCGTTTAGCACGTCGATCCAGCGCCTGGCCCACCAACTCTCGCCGAAGGAGCCGCGCCGGGACTGCGCCCGGATGCCGCCTTTGGCAGCACGCGGCCTCGACGGCGGGTAGTAGTCATAGAAGTCCCAGCGGCCCATGCTCATTCCCCCACGGCGTCTTTGCGAAGCGCGAACAGACTCCGCAATTCGGCGTTCGACAGTTCACTCAGCCACGCTTCGCCGGCCCCAACGACACGCCCGGCAACGCTTTTCTTGCGCTCGATCATCTCATCGATCCTTTCTTCCAGCGTGCCTGCACAAACGAACTTATGCACTTGCACGTTCCTGGTCTGGCCAATGCGGAAGGCGCGGTCGGTGGCCTGATTCTCGACGGCCGGATTCCACCAGCGGTCGAAGTGAAACACGTGGTTGGCGCTGGTCAGGTTCAGGCCGGTGCCGCCCGCCTTCAAAGACAATAGGAAGATGCTGGGCCCGTCCTTCTGAGCAAAACGGTCCACCATCCGGTCGCGCTGCTTCCTGGATGTGGCGCCGTGAAGGTAGAGCGCCTCGACGCCGAATATTTCCTGGAAGTGGCGGTGCAGAATCTCCCCCATCTCCGCGAACTGGGTGAAGATCAGCGAGCGGTCCCCCACGGCCAACGTTTCTTCGAGCATTTCGGCGGCCCGCGCCAGCTTGCCGCTGCGTCCGGGAATCGCCGAGTTGTCTTTGAGGAACTGCGCCGGGTGGTTGCACACCTGCTTCAGTTTCATGAGCGTTGCCAGCACCAGCCCCTTGCGCTCGATCCCTTCGGCTGACTCGATGGCTTCCTGCGCGTCCTTGACCACCGCTTCATATAGCGAAGCCTGCTCCTTGGTCAGGTTGCAGAAGACTTTCATCTCGAGCTTCTCGGGCAGGTCGGCGATGATGCTCTTGTCCGTCTTCAGCCGGCGCAGGATGAACGGTCCGGTGATCCGCCGCAGCCGCTCGGCGGCCTGCTGATCCGAGTACACCTGAATCGGAACGAAAAAGTTCTTGTGAAACCCATTGCGGGAGCCGAGAAAGCCCGGATTGAGGAACTCGAGCAGACTCCACAGGTCGCCGACGTTGTTCTCGACCGGGGTGCCCGTCAGCGCGATACGGTAGCCGCAGCCGAGCGAGCGGGCCGCGCGCGCCTGCTTGGTCTCCGGGTTCTTGATGTTCTGTGCCTCATCGAGCACGACGCCTGCCCAGCTCACATCGCGCAGGATGTCGATGTCGCGATGCAGCAAAGCGTAGCTCGAAATCACGATCGCGTAGCTGGCGGCTTCCGCTGAAAACGCGGCGCCACGGCGCCTCTGGACGCCGTGATGCGCCAGCACGGGCAGCTCGGGAGTGAAGCGCGCCGCTTCCTTCTGCCAGTTGCCCACCACCGACGTCGGGCAAACCAGCAACACGGGGCGCTGCTCTCCAGCAGCGCGATCCCGCTGGATGAGCGCGAGCGTCTGGATGGTTTTCCCCAGGCCCATATCATCGGCCAGGCATGCGCCAAGCCCCAACCGTTTCAGGAATTCGAGCCATGAGTAACCGCGCTGTTGATACGGGCGCAACGTTCCGTTCAATTCCCGCGGCTGGAGCAATTCTTCGAATGCCGCGCGCCCCTCCAGTTTCGCCAGCAGGTCCCCGACCCAGCCTGTCGCGGTTACGCCATCCACTTCGAGCGGGCCGGCCTCGCCCGCCGCCCCGATGGCCATCCGCACCAGGTCACGAACCGCGGCCTGGCCGGATGCGTTCTTCTTGAGAAAATCCAGCGCCGCCTGAATTGCCGCCGCATTCACTTCCACCCACTGCCCGCGCACTTTCACCAGCGGCGTCTTCAGGCGGGCCAGCGCCTGCAATTCGGCACGCGACATCTTGTCCTCGCCGAGAGCCAGCTCCCAGTCGAAATTGATCAGCGTGTCCAGCGACAGCCCGGCGGCGCCCGCTATCGGGCCGCTCTTCACACGCGCCCGCGCTTTCAAGCGGACCTGGGCGCCGCGGCGTGTCCACCAGGCCGGCAGCATCACGCCGAACCCGCTCTGCTCGAGCGCGGCCGCGGTTTCGCGCAGGAACTCGTAGGCTCCATTCGAGTCGGTGCGGTACCCGTTGGGGGCGCGTTCTTTCAGGCTGGCTTCGACACGGCCGCAGATGGAGGCGGCCTGTCCAAGGGAGACCAGCAATTGCTCGCGCATCGCGGAGTTGTCCTGGCCGAGAGCCGCCTCGATTCCGCGCCGCGGATTCCAGACGTGAACAGCCGGCAACAGCAAGCTGGGATCTTTTGTGCTTTGCAGCAGATAGTGCACATCCCAGAGTTCGCCGTCTTGCTCCGGCTCCAGCAAACGGAAGCAGAGGCGGAAGGGAGCGCGCGCGGAGACCTGAACGGCGCGCTGCCATTGCTCGACTTGGTCCGCCAGCGTCTTGAGCTCGCCGGGACTGCCCCGGATCTCGCCATCCCCGGCCGCCAGAGCGGCCAACCAGCGGTCGTGAATGCTCTCAACCGCGCACGGTTTTTCCGGAGCCGACGAGGATCGCACCAGCGAATCCACAAGAAAACGGCAGAACCCGGTCAGCACGGCTTCCGAGGCGGTGTCTGGCGCCTTGTCTTCCGTCTCGAACGTGAGCGCCCGCGCGGCCGGCGGCATCGCCTTGGCCAGCGCGTGCAGCCGCGCCGCGTCCGTTCCAGCGAAGACAGGATTCCACCGGGCCCGGTAGCCGCCGTTCTCGACAGCGAGCGCGGGGAGGAACTGACCTCGCATCACCAGGCCGGCTGCGAAACGCAACGCTGCTGTCCAGTACGAGAGGTCGTCGCCGATCAGGATACCGGGCGCCACCATTCGCTTTCCCAGGCACGCCGAAACCAGATCCATCGTCTGGAGCGGGTCCAGCGGCAGCACGGTGACGACCCAGGGCGCGAGATAGCACTCGTGATCGGGAACAGGCTCGTGATCGAGCAACGCGCTCGACGGCACGGGCCGGCCTTCCCGCGCCGGAAGCCATGCCACTGCCTTGCGCACCGCACGCGCGGGATACTTGAACCGCGCGCCCAACCCGGCGATGGCTGACAGCAGAGCCTTCCTGCCTCCCTCTGGCTCCGACCGCACCAGCAACGAGTTCCGGCAGAACGCCGCATGGAGAATGATCATCTTCCTCGACCCCCGGACAGACTGCGGACCATCCCGAATATGATCGCAAAACGAGTGCCGGCGCGCCAACGCACGATTAGTGCGAACCTAGTAAGAAGGCCGGAAAAAAGGCCAATCGAGTATGCGGGCTATTCGACCTACCTCTATCGGTTCCCCTGAGAAGACACATTCGAAGGGAAGGAGCGCCAGCCGCCCTGGCGCCGTGAAGGACATCCGGGCGGTGATGCCGGAAGTGTGGACGCTGGTGCAGCCGCGGCGTGGAATTCTGCTGCTGGGGCTGGCGCTGATCGTCATCAGCCGGGTGGCCGGCCTGGTGCTGCCGGCATCGACGAAGTTCCTGGTGGATGACGTGATCGGCAGCCATCGCGCGGATCTGCTGGCGCCGTTGTTCGGCATTGTGCTGGGAGCAACCGCGGTGCAGGCTGCGACTTCCTTCGGGCTGACGCAATTGCTGTCCAAGTCGGCCCAGAAGCTGATCGCCGAGATGCGGCGCAAAGTGCAAGCGCACGTGGGCCGGCTCCCGATCGCCTATTTCGACACGCATAAGACCGGCGAGCTGGTTTCGCGCATCATGAACGACGTCGAAGGGGTGCGCAACCTGGTGGGCACGGGCCTGGTGGAATTCCTGGGCGGGCTGCTGACGGCGGTGCTGGCGCTGGTGATGCTGTTCCGGATCAGCCCGCTGATGACGGGGATCGCCTTGGGCGTGATTCTCTGCTTTTCCGTGCTGCTCCAGTGGGCCTTTGGCACCTTGCGTCCCATCTTCCGCGAGCGGGGTAAGATCAACGCCGAGGTCACCGGCAGGCTGACGGAGTCGCTGGGCGGGGTGAGGGTGGTGAAGGGGTATCACGCCGAATCGCGCGAAGAAGAGGTGTTCGCGCAAGGGGTGCGACGGCTGCTTGACAACGTGCTGAAGTCGCTGACGGGCGTGTCGCTGATGAGTCTCTCGGCAACGCTGCTGCTGGGCCTGGTGGGGGCCATTGTGATGTTCGTCGGCTCGCGGCAGATTCTTGCCGGGACGCTGACGCTGGGGGGATTCGTCACGTTCACGGCCTTTCTGGCATTCCTGGTGGCGCCCGTGTTTCAGATCGTCGGGATCGGCACGCAGCTCACCGAAGCGCTGGCCGGGCTGGAGCGGACACGGGAGATCCTGAGCGAGCCGCGCGAAGATCAGGATCCGGAGCGGCGGTCGGCGCTGACGCCCATTCGCGGAGAGGTGCGGTTTGAAACCGTCAGCTTCGAGTACGAAGAAGGCAAGCCGGTGCTGCGCGACGTTTCCTTCACCGCGATGCCTGGCACGGTATCCGCCCTGGTAGGCTCATCGGGCTCGGGAAAATCGACGACCATCGGACTGGTGGCCGCGTTCCACAAACCCACCGCGGGCGCCGTGTCCGTCGATGGCGTTGATCTGTCCACCGTGCGGCTGGATTCCTACCGCACGCAGCTTGGCGTGGTGTTGCAGGACGTGTTCCTGTTTGACGGCACGATTCGCGAAAACGTGGCCTTCTCGAAGCCGGATGCGGCCGAAGAGGAGATCCTGGCGGCTTGCCGGATCGCGCGTGTGGACGAATTCGCCGAGCGCTTCCCGGAAAAGTACGAAACGGTCGTTGGCGAGCGCGGCATCCGGCTGTCCGGCGGCCAGCGGCAGCGGCTGTCGATTGCGCGGGCGATCCTCGCCGATCCGCGGATCCTGATTTTGGATGAGGCGACTTCGAGTCTGGATTCAGAATCCGAACAGATGATCCAGGCCGGTCTTGCGCACCTGATGCAGGGCCGCACCACTTTCGTGATCGCGCATCGGCTGTCGACCATCCGGCGCGCGGACCAGATCCTGGTGATGGAGGACGGGCAGATCCTGGAGCGGGGAACTCATGAGGAGTTATTCGCCGCCGAGGGGCGCTACCACGAGCTGTACACGAAACAGCACGGGCTGGAGGCCAATCTGTTCCTTGCGCCAGGGGAAGGAGACACGATGGAGACCGAAGAGGCGACGCCCGCCGCGGCCCGGCGGGGAGCAAGCATCGGGGAGCCCATCCGCCTGATCTGACCTATGGGCCTGTCACGGAATAACGTTGCCAACCGTTCGGGACCGCTTGCTGACGCGCGCGGCTCAGCAAGGGCTTCCGAGCCGCGACCGTGAGGGAGCGGCTGGAAAGGTTCCTTAATGACAGGCCCTAATATTACTACGTTAAGTATTGACACCCAGATTTAACCCTGGTACGCTCGGGGCATGACCGAGAACCAGATCGCCAAATGTCGGCAGCGGCTGGAGCGATTCTTGCTCG
>JACQDF010000380.1 GCA_016201205.1 Acidobacteriota bacterium | reverse complement strand
CTAGCTCTTCTGCATGTAGATCTTGGCCACCGTCGCCACCAGTTTGCCCGGCGGCCTCTTCTCATACGGTGTGTTTGGCGGGACTTTGCGGAACTTCATGGCAAAGAACTCCCACTCGTGAAGGAAGTCCGAGTGACGGAAATCCCGCTGGGCGCGTTCCAGCGCCAGTGGGTATTCCTTGCGGTATAGGACGCAGAACGCGGTCGCCAACTCCTCCCTGACACGGCCCATTTTGATGTTGGTCCGGATGACTTGCATCTCGTGAGGTGTGCAGCGCTGTTCGAGCAACGCCATGATCTTGATGTCGTCCCCGGGCCGCAGAGTGACCTTGCCCGCGCCGCCCTCCCGCTCCATCCGCTCGTACTCGTCCACCAGATGCTCCAGCGGACGCCACAGATGCCAGTGGGGCAGATAGGTTTTGAAAATCAGCGGGCGGAACAGGTCTTGATGATCCATGTAGTATTCAAATGCGTATGGCATGATGCCTCCTGATTCCGTCTTGCTCCAAGCCGGTCAGGAAGTCAAGGGGAGTATGTGATAGAATCGGCGACGAAATGGCCACCGCGGTTCATACGACTCCCGTCTCGAAGGAAACGCCCAAGGCTGCGGCAGCCGCGCGGCTGTACTCGCTCGACGCCTTCCGCGGCCTCACCATGATCTGGATGTTCTCGGCAGCCTTCGGCCTTCACTACGTCAAGGATCTGACATTGCTCGGCCTTCCGATTCTGCCGCTCGAACGGCAGTTCACGCACGCCGACTGGCAGGGCATGAACGCCTGGGACCTGATCCAGCCGTTCTTCATGTTCATTGTGGGCGTGGCGATGCCGTTCTCGATGTCGCGCCGCCGGGCCGGAGGGCAATCGCGGATGCTGGAATTCCGGCACGTGCTGAAGCGGTGCGCATTGCTGCTTCTGCTCGGGACGATGGCGCGCTCGATCTCGGCCGGCAAACCGACGCTGGATGTGATCAACGTACTGGGGCAGCTTTCCTTCACGTACCTGGTTGCGTACCTGGTCCTGGACCGCGGCTGGAAAGTGCAGGCAGCCGCGGCGGCAGCCCTGCTTGCCGCGCACTGGGCGTTTTACGTGTTTGTCAGCGCGCCCGGCGTCACCGGGCCGTGGGACAAGAACGCCAACATCGGCTGGTGGCTCGATGGCGCCGTCCTCGGCAAGCACTGGAACGGCGGCTACGCCACCATCAACTGCGTCAGCTCGGCGTCGAGCACGATCTTCGGAGTCATGGCGGGATTCTTGCTGCTCAGCGGGCGCGCTTCGCGCGACATCATCCGCCGGCTCGCGATCCTGGGCTTTGCGGGAATTGCCGCCGGCCTGGCGCTCGACCCGCTGATCCCGATCATCAAGAAGATCTGGACGCCGTCCTTCGCGATCTACAGCACGGGGTACACGCTGCTGGCGCTGGCGCTGCTCTACTGGCTGTGTGATGTGAAGCAGCACCGCCGCTGGGCGGCCATCCCCGCAATCGTCGGCATGAACTCGATCTTCATCTACCTGTTCTACGAGATCATGCACCGCTGGCTGGGGCAGACGTCGCTGGTGTTTTTCGGCTGGGCGGTGAACTGGTGGGGCGCCTGGGGCAAGATGCTGAACGAATGCACCGTGGTGGCGTTCCAGATCTATGTCTGCTGGTGGCTGTACCAGCGCAGGATTTTCTTCAAGCTTTAGAGTACAATACGCGGCATGGCGCTCCGTATTCTCACTCTGACTTTTCTCGCCGCCAGCCTGGCGTTCCCGCAAAGCAAGGCCGGCGTCCGAATCCTTCTAGGCCTCACAGACAAGGAAGAAACCCGCTGGGATGGCTCGGTCAGTGCTGGTGGCGCACGCGTCACCGCGATCGAAGGCTGGCGCTTCGAGCCGCCGGATTCGATCAGCGGGAGCTCATGGAAAGCCGCCACCCGCCCGCCGCGTCTGTTTGGAGCCGCCGCCCAACTCGCCCGGCCGCTCATGGTGGCCAACGGCGTCGTGGTCTTTCTCGATCAGGACTCCGACAGCGCCGAATTGCAAATCCAGACGGCGCAGGGGAACTTCTCCGTCCGCCTCGGCGAGATCCCCTACGGAACGCAAAAGAAGGCTTTGAACGGCCGTGCGATGGCGGACCGCATTCCGCCGTATGGACGCATCACTTCGGACAAAGAGGAGCAGGATTACCCTGCCGCCGCGGCCGCCAAGGATGGCTCGCTGTGGGTGGCTTATTTCGAGTTCCAGCATCATCCGGAGCACACGACGTTGCGCAGCACTTATCGGGAAGCGCCGGCGAATTTCAATGATCTGAAGCAGCCTCCCGGCGGCGATCGCATCCTGGCGCGCAAGTTCGCCGGCGGCGCCTGGGGCGAGCCCGTCGCGATGACGCCGGGCGGCGGGGATCTCTATCGGCCCGCGATCGCCGTGAACGGGGCCGGTCGCGTCTGGGTCTTCTGGTCCGGCAATGAGAAGGGCGATTTCGAATTGTTCGCCCGCTCATTGGACAACGGCACGCCCGGGCAGACGATACGCCTGACGAACGCCGCCGGCTCGGACGTGTTTCCGGTGGCGACGACGGACTCGAGAGGACAGGTGTGGGTCGCCTGGCAGGGTTGGCGCAACGGCCGAGCCGCCATTCTTGCCGCAACGGAAAAGGGAAACGGCTTCAGCGCGCCGGCCACGGTGTCCGCTTCGGCGGGCCACGAGTGGAATCCGGCCATCGCCGCGGACGGCGCCGGCCGCGTCACGGTGGCGTTTGAGAGCTACCGCAACGGCAATTATGACGTGTTCGCGCGCACGGCGAACGGCGGCGCGTGGGGCAAGGAGTTTGTGGTCGCGGGCACGCTCGCTTACGAAGCTTACCCCTCGATCGCCTACGATCCGCAAGGCCGCCTGTGGGTTGCTTATGAAGAGGGCGCTGAGCGCTGGGGCAAAGACTTCGGCGCCCATGACACAACGGGCATCGCGCTGTATCAAGGCCGCGCCATCCGTTTGCGGGGCTTCGAGAAAGACGGCCGTGCGGTCGAGTTGGCCGACTCGCTGGACCGCGTTCTGCCCGGCGCCGCCAGCATGCGCGCCGATGACAACCCCCGCCAGGGCGATTCGCGGGAATGGCTCAAGCCGGAGCCGCAGCGCGCCCGGGACCGCCAGCCGAGCCGCCCGTCGCAGAATTACACAGCTCCCAAGAACACCCACCCGAGCCTGCACGTCGACTCGTCGGGCCGCATCTGGCTGGCCGCGCGCAGCCCGCATCCCACCTGGTGGATTCCCATCGGCACCGTCTGGACCGAGTACGTTGTTTCCTATGACGGCAAGTGGACGGGGCCGATCATGCTGTGGCACAGCGACAATCTGCTCGACAACCGGCCCGCGCTGGCGTCCCTCAAAGCAGGCGAACTCACCGTGATCGGCTCCTCCGACCATCGCCGGCAGTTTCGACCGGCGCCGGTGGGATTCCAGGCGCCGCGCCGCGGCGACAGCATCCCGGATGATCCTTACCAGAATGACCTGTTCAGCAACACCATCACGCTGTCCCCCGCTGGAGGCGCGCTCCAGGTGAAGGAAGCGGCCGCGCCTTCGCTGGCTGCGATGGATCCGCTCGACAAAGCGGAGCAGCAGGCGGTGGCCGCGATTCGGAATGCGCGCCTGAAGACAAAACACGGCGAGCTGCGCGTCCTGCGAGGCGAGTTCCACCGCCACAGCGAGGTCTCAGCCGATGGCGGCGGCGATGGCAGCATCCTCGAACAATGGCGCTACATGCTGGACGCCGGCTACATGGACTGGGTCGGCTGCTGCGATCACGACAACGGCGGCGGCCGCGAATACACCTGGTGGATGACGCAGAAGCAAACCGACATCTTCCACACGCCCGGCAAGTTCATCCCCATGTTCAGCTACGAGCGCAGCGTGCAGTATCCGGAGGGGCACCGCAATGTCGTCTTCGCGCAACGCGGCGTGCGCACCCTGCCGCGGCTGCCGATCGCCAAAGAGGAGCCGGTTGTCAAGGCCCCTGATACGCAGATGCTCTACCGTTACCTGCGCCAGTTCAACGGCATCGTCGCCATGCACACTTCCGGAACGAGCATGGGAACCGACTGGCGCGACAACGATCCGCTGACCGAGCCGGTGGTCGAGATCTACCAGGGCGACCGGCAGAATTACGAGATCCCCGGCGGCCCGCGCGGCAACTCGAGCCAGGACTCGATCGGCGGCTGGCGGCCGAAGGGCTTCGTCAGCCTGGCCCTGGAAATGGGCTATAAGATGGCGTTTCAGGCGAGCTCGGATCACATCTCGACGCACCAGAGCTACTGCAACATGCTGGTGAAGGACTTCACCCGCCAGGGAGTGCTCGAAGCCTTTCAGAAACGCCACGTCTACGGAGCGACGGACAATATCCTGGCCGACTTCCGCTGTGGCGACTACATCATGGGCGATGCGTTCACGGTCGACAAAGCGCCCGAGTTCCGGGTGAAGCTGACCGGCGCCGCGCCGTTTGCCAAGGTTGTGATCGTCAAGGACAACAAGTACGTCTATACTTCCGAGCCAAAGACGGCGAAAGTCGAGTTCGCCTGGCGAGACAACGAATCGGCGAAAGGCAAGACGTCGTACTACTACGTGCGCGGGGAGCAGGAGGACGGCGAAATCGTGTGGGTGTCGCCGATGTGGGTGACGCGGAATTAGCCATGCCATCGAAACTGACCGGGCTTTTCAAGACCCTGGCCTGGAGCGACTTTCAAGGCTCGCCCGATCCCAAGAAGCCGAATCTGGACGCCTTTACCAGCCCCTCGTTCAGCTTCTCGCAACAGCCGACGTTCACGCATGTGGCAGGCACGAAGCCTCCTCTGTTCGAGCTTTCCGACAACGTTGTCCTGGACATCCAAATGGACAGCCAGAAGAGCTGGCAGCGCTCGGCACAAATCAAGAGCAAAGGCGCGGCCTACGAGGCGAACCTGCTGAAGCACGAGCAGGGGCACTACGACATGGTCGCCCTCATTGCCCGCGACCTTTTCATCGACGTGATGCAGCTCAAAGGCCAGCAGTTCAAAACGCTCAGCGACGCGTTGAGCGCTTTGCGGGCGGTATTCAGCCGCTTCGACAAGAAGACGCAGAAAATCAGCGACATCTACGATTCGAAGGCGGAGACGGACCACGGCGCCATTGCCAGCAGCCAGAAGAAATGGAACGACATGATCCAAAGGTCGTTCACGGAAGCACGGAGTCCTGCTGTCACAGCCCCCGACGGGAAGACTTACAAGATTCCATTTCTGGATGTGCTCAGCCAGAACGCCATCAACCCATAGGGGATGAGAAAACTCGCGACCGGAGCAGCCTCCCGCGCATCCGATAGAGAGGCGGCAGGCGACGGCTGCTATAGTGGAAAACACACTCCCTATGGAAACGGCCGAGACCCAGGTTGCATTCGATGAATCAGGTCTGGTGGCCCGTGCCCGGGAGGGCGACGCAGAGGCTTTCAGCACGCTTGTGCGCCGCTATGACCGCGCCGCTATGACCGCAAGATCTACCGGCTGGCCAGACACATCACGGATTCAGACGTGGATGCCGAGGACGTGCTGCAGGACACGTTCCTCAAGGCTTACGAGCACCTGGACACGTTTCATGGGCACTCGAAGTTCTATACGTGGCTCGTGCGCATCGCGGTGAACGAAGCGCTGATGAGGCTGCGCAAGCGTAAGAGCGACAGAACCGTTTCTCTCGATGAGCCCGGGGATGGCGACGAGCCTCAGATGCGGGAGATCGCCGTTTGGGACGGCGACCCGGAGCAGCGCTATTCGGCAGAGGAGCTGCGAAGAATCCTGGATCAGGCGATCGAAAGTCTGAAGCCGGCGTTCCGCTCGGTATTCGTCCTGCGGGACGTCGAGGAGTTATCCACCGAAGAGACCGCCAGCGCGTTGAATCTTTCCATTCCCGCTGTCAAGAGCCGCCTGCTGCGGGCCCGCCTCGATCTGCGGGAGCGTCTCACGCGCATCTTCAAGAAGAAGGGGGACGACGTATTTGCTTACCTGTAAAGAATTCTTACAAGAGCTGAGCGACTACCTCGACGACGCCATCGACGGAGAATTGCGAAGCAAACTGGAAGCGCACGTCACCGATTGCCCCAATTGCTGGGTGATTTTCGACACCAGCAAGAAGACGCTGAGGGTTTACAAGGGCATGGAGGCGCAGGCCATTCCCGCGGATATCGAGCAGCGGCTGCTGGCGGCTCTGGAAAAGAAAATCGCAGCCAAGTGCCGCCCGCAGGGCGCCTGACGCCGGCGGCATCCTCACTTCACGACCAGCGTCACTTCCAGGTTCAGCACCAATGCTTCCGGCAGCACGCGGATCTGCGACACCTGGAAGCTGGTGAGCTGTTGCGTGTATGGCTCGCCGTCGCGTTT
>JACQDF010000379.1 GCA_016201205.1 Acidobacteriota bacterium | reverse complement strand
TTACGGTTTCCTCATGCCGTCAGATCTTGCGGGACAGTCGTCATGACCCTGCTGGGTTCAACCGCCGTATACGGAAAACCGTACGTACGGTGGTGTGGGAGGGGCTACGGGCGCAATCCCGTAGCCTCAACCCGATCACGGTTAACTGAACAGTATTGAGGCTAACCCCAGATCATCCGGCGGTGCTCCTTGAGAATGCAGCGATCCATGATCACCGCCAGCCCGGCTTGCCGCGCCTTCTGAGCGGCCTTCTCATGAACCACGCCTTCCTGCATCCAGACAGCCTTCGCACCGATACGGATGGCTGCATCCACGATCGGCGGCACGAATTCCGGGCGGCGGAAGATGCTGACAATGTCCACCGGCTCGGGGACTTCCTCGAGCCGCGCATACGCTTTTTCGCCGAGCACTTCCGTCTCGTTCGGATTCACGGGAATGATGCGGTACCGCTGCTGCTGCATATATTCCGAAACGCCGTAGCTCGGACGCCACTTGCGGCCCGACAAACCCACGACAGCGATCGTCTTTGAGCTTCGAAGCACTTCAACAATCGACACCGCATCACCCCATTTTCAGCAGACGCCGGAAGCGATGCACTTCTTGAGGCGTCAACGCCCGATAATCGCCCGGCGCAAGCGGTTCCAACTCCAGAAAACCGATCTTGATGCGCTTCAGCTTTTCCACCAGCAATCCGAAATGCTTGAACATCAGCTTGATCTGGTTCTGGCGGCCTTCGATCAGCCGTACTTCGTACCAGGGGTTGGCCGCCTTCTGAGTCAACTTCAGTCCCGCCGGCGCCGTGCGCCGCCCATGCAACGGGATTCCCTCGCGGAATTGCCTCTCCTGGGTGACATCGAGCAGCCCGTTCACTTTCGCCAGATATGTCTTATGCACCTGGCTGTCAGCGCGCGTAATGCGGTTGGCGAATTCGCCATCGCTGGTCAACAGCAGCAGGCCCTCGGTGTCATAGTCCAGCCGGCCCACGGGAAACACACGCACCTTGACGCGGCGCAGCAGATCCATGACCGTCCTGCGGCCCTCAGGATCAGAGGTGGTGGTCATGTATCCTCGAGGCTTGTTCAGCGCCAGGTACACCAGCTCGCGGGGAGGCCGGATGAGCTTGCCGGCGGCCTTGATGTGGTCCTTGCCGAGATCCGCCTTGACGCCCAGCTCGGTAATGATCCGGCCGTTCACAGTCACCAGCCCGGCCAGAATCATCTCCTCGGCTTTACGCCGGCTGGCGATTCCGGCGCGGGAAAGGATCTTCTGGAGACGCTCCTGTGCCATCTACTCCGGCGTAGCTCTTTCGGCGGCGGAAACGGCGGGCTCAGCCTGTTCCACCAGCTCGTCGCTCAGCGCCAGCCGCCGCAATTCTTCAAACTCCTTCAGCGTGGGCAGCTCCGAGAGATCTTTCAATCCGAACTGCAACAGAAAGTCCTTGGTGGTCTTGTACAAGATGGGCTTGCCGACCACTTGCTTGCGGCCCGCGGGAGCAATCAGCCTCCTCTCGAGCAAGGTCTTGATGACGCCGACGCCCTGCACGCCACGGATTTCGAGGATCTCCGGCGCTGTGATCGGCTGTTTGTAGGCAATGACGGCCATTGTCTCCAGCGCGGCCATCGACAGCTTCAGCGGGGGCTTCATCTTCTTCACAAACGAGCGAATCGCTTCGTGGTGCTCCGCCTTGGTGCCGATCTTGTAACCGCCGGCCACTTCCCGGATGGTGATTCCTTTTTCCTGGCGCGCGTACTCCTCGTTCAACTGATCGAGGATCCGGGCGATCTGATCCTTGGGCCTCTCCAGCCCGGCGGCGATCTGCTCCAGGGTGAGCGGCTCGTCGGTAACGTAGATGATGGCCTCCACCACCGCGCGCAGCGTCTGTTCTTCTGACGGCGCCGGCGCGGTTTTCTCGATGCCCAGCAACGCACCCGCGTCTTGCCCAACCACCGATGCCTGTTCTTCTTCCGGAATGATGCTTTCGGTCGGATTCATCACTTCAGTGCTTCAAACCCTAGGTATAGTCCTCTTCCAGCCGCCGGAGGGATTCCTCTCCGGCAAACGCCTCATCGAACGGGCGCTCTTTGACGATGTCGATGTCGCCGAACAGCTCGCCTTGATCGAGCGCGATCGCCTGCCGTTTCACCATCTCCAGCAGCGCCAGAAACAGGCAGATCATCCGCCGCCGGCTGCGCTGGCTCTCGAAAAGCTGGCGCGAAGATAGCCGCGACCCCGGCGGCCTCTCCTCCAGCAGCGCTCTGAGGTATCGAATCATCTCCGGCACCGTGACGTCGTCTTTCTCCACCTGGTAAACGGGCCGATTCTTGGCCCGATCGAGCACTTCCTGGAATACCCTGACCAGGTCGAATAACGTGACCGACAGGCCCGGTTCATCCTCCCCGGACTGGAACTCCGCGATCCCCGGATTCGACCATACTGCTTCTTCGAGCATGCGTTTTTGCTGCAACATCTCGGCCGCGTTCTTGAACCGCTCGTGTTCGAGCAGGCGCTCGACCAGATCGTTGCGCGGGTCTTCTTCCGGAGAGATTTTGTCCAATTCGGGATCGCGCGGCAGCAACATCCTGCTCTTGACGTGGATCAGCGTGGCCGCCATGAAGATAAACTCGGCCCCGATCTCCATGTCCAGGGCCACCGCCTGCTCCATGTACTCCAGGTACTGGCGGGTGATCTGGGCGATCGGGATGTCGTAGATATTGATCTCCTGCTTCCGGATCAGGTCGAGCAGAAGATCCAGCGGGCCTTCGTACTGCTGGAGCCGGAAGTTCAGAGAGGACGGGGACGACACTTCAATCAACGATAGCATGGACGGCTGAGATCCAATATAATAGGGACGATTGGGGCTATCGGCCGTGTTTTTCCTATCCTGTCTTGCGGTTTTCGGCTGCCTGGGTTCCCTGCTTGCCCAACAGCGGCCTTTGCCGCCGGATCATCCGGCAGCGCCGGCGGTTGACCGGCGTCAGCAGGCTTCTCAGCTCACTGCCGAGGTGGCCGGCAGGGCCTCTGGAAAGTCTGCGCCGGTACGGCGCAAGAACTACATCGACGACTTTGTCTTCTCGAAGATGGAGAAGGACGGCATCCCTCATGCTCCTCTTTCCACCGACGAGGAGTTCTTTCGCCGCGTCCATATTGATTTGATCGGCCGCATCCCTGATCCGGAGCAATTGCACCAGTTTCTCGAGTCCAAAGATGCGGACAAGCGCGACAAGCTGGTGGATGCGATCGTCGGCTCGCCGGCCTACCGCACCAAGTGGACGTACTGGTTCGGCGACCTGGCCATGGCCGCCGCGAACCGGATTGGCAATGAAGGCAAGAACATTTTCTACCGCTGGATCTACGACAACCTCCAGATCAACCGGCCCTGGAACGAGTTCGTCAGCGACCTGATCACCGCCAGCGCCGTCAGCAACTGGTTCGTGGGGCCGTCCGGTTACGTGGCCCGCTGGGTCGTCATCGGAATCAAATGCGAAGACACGGTTCATGAAGACACTTCCGACGAGCTGGCGATTCACACCGCCAAGCATTTTCTCGGCATCGACCTGAATTGCATTTCCTGCCACGATGGCGCGCGGCACCTGGAGAAGATCAACCTCTGGCTGGCCCAGCGCAAGCGGGAAGAGTTATGGAGGATGGCGGCGTTTTTCGGCAAAACGCGCGTGTTGCGACGGGTGGAAGTCGCCACCACCCAGGATGAGTACTCGATCGACGAGCAGGGCCCCGGCTACGACGCCGGCGCCCGCACCGTGGTCCGCGTGCCGCGGCGCGGCCAGGGGATGCTCGATCCGGTGTTCCTGCTGACCGGCGAGAAGGCGGACCCGACGCGCCCGCTGCGCCCTCAATATGCGAGCATCCTCACCGGGCAGCCTCAATTTGCACGCGCCACTGTCAATCGCTTCTGGGCGGAGATGATGGGCATCGGCATTGTCGACCCGCCGGCCGATTTCGACCTCGCCCGCCAGGATCCCAGCAACCCGCCGCCCGCTCCCTGGACGCTGCAACCGACTCATCCGGAGCTGCTGGAAGCGCTGGCCGAAGACTTCCGCAAGAATAACCACGACGTGCAGCGTCTGCTCAAGCTGATCGCGAAATCGAGCGCCTATCAGCTCTCGTCGAGGTTCCCCGGCGAGTGGCGTGATTCCTACGCCAGATATTACGCGCGCAAGTTCGTGCGCCGTCTGACGTCGGAGGAATTATACGACTCGATCGTCAAAGCGACCAACCTCTACACCAACGTGCACGTCAAAGGAACGGACTTCAACGCCAGATTCGCCACCGAGACGCGCTCGCCCGAGGATTTCAAATACAACAACCTGAAGGATATCGTCTTTTTTCTCGAGTCCTTCGGCCAGAACAATCGCGAATACTCAGAGCGCAAGAACGGCGGAACCATCACCCAGGCCGTCCTGATGATGAACAGCCCCTGGGTTCTGAAACAGACCAGGGCCACGCCAGGCAGCTTTCTGGCAAAGCTCGTCGACTCGAACGCCAGCCACGAGGAAAAGATCACGCAGCTTTTCGAGCGGCTGCTGATGCGCAAGCCTGCCCCGGAGGAAATGGCGATGGCGAAGGATCTGGTCCGGAGCGATGGCCGCAAAGGGTATGAAGACTTGCAGTGGCTGCTGATGAACAAGCTGGAATTCCTGTTTCAGTACTGAAGGGAGACGCCGTATGCGCAGCATTCTCGACACCGTGCTCACCCGGCGCGAAGCGTTCCGGATCGGAGGCGTCTCGCTCGGCGCTTATTGGTTTCTGCCATTGGTCGAGCCGCTGAAGGTGCGGGCTGCTTCCACTGTGAACCCGCGCGGCACCGCGCGGTTCTGCATCTTCGTGATGCTCGACGGCGGCCAGAGCCACGTCGACGCGTGGGATCTGAAGGAAGGCAAATGGACGCCCCAGGATTTCGACGTGCGGGAAGTGAAGCCGGGCGTCAAGTGGCCGATGGGGCTTTATCCCAAGCTGGCAAAACAGCTCGATCATGTGACGCTGATGCGGTCCGTCGAGGCGTGGGACAGCGTGCACGGGCGGGCGCAGTATTATATCCAGGCGGCGCATGCACTGAATCCCGCTTTGCAGAAAGAGATCCCGCCTGTCGGCAGCATCGTGGCCCTGGAGTACGCCGCCCGGCGTCGCCGGAGCGATACGCTCCCGCCCTATGTCGCGATGAACGTCACCGAAAGCCAGGCCGGGCTGCTCACTTCCGGATTCTTGCCGGCCGCCTACTCGCCGTTTCACATCGACACCTCGGTCAGTCTTTCGTCCTACAAGATCGAGGACGGGGCGAGGAAGGAATTCGAGCGGCGCTGGGAATTACTGAAGCGCTTTGACGCGCGGCTGCGCACCGACTCGTCGGCGGCCGCCAAGGCCTACCGCGATTACAACGATCATTACGAAGGCGCCTTCCGGCTGGTGATGGATCCGCGCACAACGAAGCTGTTCGAGATCGCCCCCGAAGACCACACCCGCTACGGAAGCACCATCACCGGAGACGCCGCCATCATCGCCCGCAACCTCGTCGAGGCCGACGCCGGCACGCACTTCATCTTCCTCCAGCAAAACGGCTGGGATCATCACAAGGACATCTACTCTCAAAAAAACCATTACAAGCATTCCTGGGAGCTGGATTCGGCGCTGGCGAATCTGATCGAGGATCTGGCCGCCCGCCGTCGTCCGGACGGGCGCACGCTGCTCGATGAGACGCTGGTTCTGTGCATGGGTGAATTCGGCCGCACGCCGGGCGACCTCACCACCGGGCTCATGGGCCGCGACCACTACCAGTACGCCTTCACGGCGCTCACCGCGGGCGGCGGCGTCAAAGGCGGCCAGCTCGTCGGCAAGACCGACGAGACCGGTTCCAAGGTGGTGGATTCCGGCTGGGGCGTCAAGCGCTCTATCTTTATGGAGGACATAGCCGCCACCGTCTACTCCGCCATGGGGATTGATTGGACCAAGACCATCCAGGCGACGCCCTCGGGGCGCGAGTTTTATTACATCGAGCCGTTCGCCACCCAGCAGATGATCGCCAGCCGCGAGATTTCGGTGCTGTTCGGATAGCCGGGGGCTGCTACGTCCTCGGGGCCGCCCAGTGCTTGCGGTATTCGCGCCCCAGCAGGTTGTCAGCAGCCGCGTCGCCGGGAATGCTTTCGCTCTTGCCGTCGAACTTCAGAATTCGGCCGGTCTTGGCCACAATGTTCGCCAAATGGCACAGTGAGCTCGAGGTGTGGCCGATCTCGATCTCCGCGTTGGGCGGCTGGCGGCTCTTGATGCAATCGATGAAATTGCGCTGGTGGTCGCCGTCCGAGTCGTCTTCGTTGACCGCATTGTTCTGGACGAGCTCGCCCTTGTCGTCGTAGACCTTCCAGCCCCAGCGACGGTTCCAGCGGCCGATGTGCACCATGCCGGTGCTTCCGTAAACGGCCACGCCATTCTCCTGGCCCTCCATGCCATACGGATTCCAGATGCGCATCTCGAAGATCAACGCCCTGTCCGGGTAGTTGAAGGTGATGTTCATTGTGTCCGGCGTCTGCTGGTCGTCGTCGAAGAAGACTTTTCGCCCCATGCCGGTGACTTCGGAGGGCAAGTCCACGCCAAGCGCCCAGCGCGCCATGTCAATCTGGTGCACGCCGTCATTGCCGGCGTCGCCGGTCCCGAAATTCCAGTTCCAGTGCCACTTGTAGTGAAAGCGGTTTTCGTTGAACGGCAGAAAGGGCGCCGGGCCGACCCAGGTTTCATAATCCACTTCCTTGGGAGCGGGCGAGTCGTTCTTGTGGCCGATGTTCTCGCGTAGCTGCACGTCCCATGCTTTCGCCATCAGAACGCGGCCGATCTTGCCCGAATGAATGAATTCGATGGCGCGCCGGGTCGAGCCGCGGCTGCGCGACTGCGTGCCAAGTTGGACAATCCGTTTGTGCTTACGCGCAGCATTCACCATCCAGCGGCCTTCCCGAAGATTGTGCGACGCGGGCTTTTCCACGTAGACGTCCTTGCCTGCTTCACAGGCAAGCAGCGTGGCCGGAGCGTGCCAGTGATCGGGCGTCGCAAGGACGACAGCGTCCAGGGATTTGTCGTCGAACAGCCGGCGCATGTCGCTGGCAAGGGGCGGCCGCTTGCCCTTTTTTTCTTCGACCGCTCTGGCCGCCCGCTCATAGACGCGCTCGTCCACGTCGCAGAGATAGCGAATATTGACATCCGCGAGCGAAGCGAACCGGCCGGCCAGTCCTCTTCCCTGCCCTCGAATGCCGATGATGCCGATGTTGACCTGGTCATTGGCAGCCACGGCACGCCGGGCAACACCGGCCGCCGCAGCAGCTCCAAGGAAATCGCGTCGAATCATGGAATGAACCCCTCCAAGCGGTAGTTTACAAGATCTTGGAGGCGCGGTAAGCCGGCTTGACGCTGTCCCATAAATATGGGACTGTAGAATAATGAAAACCACGCTGGAGATTCCCGATCCGGTCTTCCGCCGCGCCAAGGCGAAGGCCGCCGAACAGGGCATTTCTTTTCGCCAGTTGGTGACCGAAGCAGTGGCGGAGAAACTGGCCAGACCCTCTCCAGGCGCCAAACCGTGGATGAAGTTGGCCGGCCGTTTGAAGCACCTCGAGAGAGAGTCTGCAAGGATCGATCGGCTCATCGAGGAAGAGTTCGAAAAGGTCGAACCTGAGGACT
>JACQDF010000061.1 GCA_016201205.1 Acidobacteriota bacterium | reverse complement strand
CGCTGGGATCGCGAGCCGTCCGGCTCACCAAGCGAGATGCGGTTGCCCTCGGTGTGCCGGATCACGCCCGGCTCGAGGATATCGGTGGAGAAGTAGACGATCGAGCCGGCCACCCGCTCGGGTGGAATCGACTCCGCGATCACGCCTCCGGGATCCACCCGCTCGAGGCGCAACCCCGCCAGTTCGCCCGCGCCCGACTGGAAGTACCACCACGGAACGCCGTTCTGTGTGCTCACCACCGTCGTGTTCGCGCCGATCAGCGGCTTGATCCGGGGAGCAAGCGAGGTGAGCCCGTGCGCTTTCACTCCCAGCAAGATCACGTCCACCGGGCCGGCTTCGTCGAGACTTCCGATGACGCGGGGGCGCACTTGAAAATCGCCGTCCCGGCTGAGGACGCGGATGCCGTTGTCCTCCATCGCCCGCAGATGCGGGCCCCTCGCGAACAGGATCACATCCTCTCCGGCCCGCGCCAGGCATGCCCCCAGATAGCCGCCGATGGCGCCGGCGCCAGCGATGAGAAACGTCATCCCTTTTCCCCGGCCAGCGCGGTGGCCACCGCGAGCCGTTGGATCTTGCCGGTCGCCGTCCGCGGAATCGCTTTCACGATGTACAGCTTCCGGGGACACTTGAAGTCCGCAAGATGCTTGCGGCAGTGAGCCAGGATCGCAGCTTCGGTCTGCGCTTCCCGCAGCACCACCGCCGCCGCCACTTCCTCGCCCCAAGTGGGATGCGGAACGCCGAAGGCCACTGCTTCGGCCACCGAGGGATGCGCCAGCAGCACTTCATCGATCTCGCGAGGGGCGATCTTTTCTCCGCCGCGGTTGATCAGCTCCTTGATTCGGCCTGTCAGCGTCAGATAGCCGTCCGCATCCAGGAACCCTTGATCTCCCGTGCGGAACCAGCCGTTGGTGAAAGAAGCGGCGTTGGCCTCGGGGTTGTTCTCATACCCCGCGACCACATTCGGCCCTTGGATGGAAACTTCGCCGCGTTCCCCGGTCCTCAGATGATTGCCGTTCGCATCCAGGATGGCGACGCCGACTCCGGCGCCCGGCCCGACCGAGCCCGGCTTGCGGACGCCAGGCGGCAGCGGGTTCGAGCACATCTGATGGGCCGCCTCCGTCATGCCGTACGCTTCGAGCACCGGAACATCGAACACCTGCTCCATCTTCTGCATCATCTCGGGCGGCAGCGAGGCGCTGCATGAGCGGATGAACCGCAGGCCTTCGCAGCCGGCCGGCCGCTGGCCGCCGTCGCCGCTGCGCGCCAGAACGAGCTGATGAATGGTGGGGACCGCCGAATACCACGTCGCGTGGCAGTCGCGCACCGTGCGCCAGAAGGAAAGCGGGTTGAACCGGGCGGGCGTCGCCACCGCCCCGCCTGAAAGCAGTGTCGAGAGCGTCGAGGCCACCAGGCCGTGCACGTGGAACAGCGGCATCACGCACAGCGCGACGTCGTCGGGCGATAGCGCATAAGTGTTCACGATGTTGCGGGCCGAGACTGCGAGGTTCCTGTGGCGGATCGGCACCCGCTTCGGCCGCCCGGTGCTGCCGCTGGTATGGAGCACCAGCGCAATGTCCTCGGGCGAAGGCGGCAGCGCCGAGCGCTGTGCCGCCACGGGCGCGTCCAGCACCTCGACAACTCCCTTCTCGTTCATCTCAATCGAATACACCGCAACCAGACCTTCGGCGGCGCGTCTGGCTTCCTCCGCCCCGTTCGGCGGGCATAGCAAGACCTTCGCGTTGGTGTCCTCGAGATAGAACCGGAACTCGTCGTGGCGGTAGCCCGGATTGAGCGGCGCGGCTGTGCCCGCAATCGACGCCGCCAGAAAGCTGACGATGGCCGGCAGCCCGTTGGGAAGCACGGTGGCAACGCGGTCTGTGCGGCCGATACCCAGTGCTGCCAGCACATCAGCCATCCGCATGACTTGCTCACGCAACGCGCTGTATGTGACCGCGATGCCCGCTTCCGGCAGGATCACCGCCGTTCGATCGCCGGGCGCGGCCTGCAACAGGTCAAGAAGATGGTTCGGATGGGACATAAGGAAGGAATTCGTGCCTGTCTGGCGATGATAGCAATCCCCCCGTCCGGACGGGCGACATCCGCGCTACCATGAAAAGACGTTTCAGGGAGGCTTCCAATGAACTTCGTTCGCTTGCTGGCCGTAGCTGTCTTGTTCTCCAGTCTCGGGTTCGCTCAGTTTGAAAGCGCAACGGTGCTGGGCACAGTGCGCGACTCGGCGCAAGCCCTCATTGCGGCCGCCGCGGTTACCTTGCAGAACGTCGCCACCGGCGTCACCGCACGGCAGGAAACCGATGGCAGCGGTGATTTCCAGTTCGTCAATGTCCGCCCGGGCAACTACACACTGAAAGTGGAAAAAAGCGGCTTCGCGCCCGCTTCCGCGGCCCAGTTTACGGTCACCGTCGGCACCCGCCAGCGCGTCGACCTCACGCTGCAGGTGGCTTCGGTGTCCGAGACGATCACCATTACCGGAGAAGCGAGGCAACTGGAGACAGACACCAGCTCCCGCGGCCACGCCATGCGGGCCACCGAGATCGTCAATCTTCCGCTCAACGGGCGCTCGTACGCCGACCTGGCGCTGCTGGCGCCCGGCGTCCGCCGCTCGACGCTGAACGTCACTCCCGACGGCGGCTCGCTCCGCGACGCCTCCTACAACATCAACGGCATGCGCAGCGCGCTGAACAACTTCATCATTGATGGCGTCGACAACAACGCCTACGGCACATCGAACCAGGGCTTCTCGAACCAGGTCGTCCAGCTTTCTCCCGACGCCGTCCAGGAGTTCCGCATCGAAACGAACAACTTCAGCGCGGAGTACGGGCGCGCGGGCGGGGGCGTCATCAACGCGGCCGTGAAAAGCGGCTCAAATCAGTTCCACGGCGCCGGCTGGGAGTTCCTTCGCAACACGCAACTGAACGCCGTCGGGTTCTTCAAGCCGCGCGAGAACCGCAAGCCCACGCTGCAACAGCACCAGTTCGGCGGCGCCATCGGCGGCCCCATCAGGAAGGACAAGATGTTCTTCTTCGCCGACTATGAGGGCTATCGCCGCGTGCGCCGCGGACTCACTCTGGCGACCATCCCGACCCTCGACCAGCGTCGAGGCCTGCTCGGCATCCCGGTGGCCAATCCGCTTAGCGGCGAGCAGTTTCCGAGCGGGACCATCCCGCAGACGGCCATTACGCCCTTCGCCACGAAAGTGCTGAGCGAATTGCCGGCGCCCAACCGCTCGGGAACCTCGAACAACTTCGAATCGCTTCCCCGGCAGACCGATCAGAACGACAAAGGCGACATCCGCTACGACTACTACGTTTCGGAGAAGATCAACTTCTTTTTCCGCTACAGCCACCGGCTGGCCAGCAACTTCGAGCCGCCCGCGATTCCCGGGCCGTCGGGCGGCAACTCGAACGGAACGATCCGGGTGCTGAATTACCAGGTGGCCTACGGGCTGACCTATTCGCTTTCCGCGCGCACGATGACCGAGTTCCGGATGGGCGTTTCGCAAACCGAAGGCGGCAAATCGCCGGTTTTCATCGGACAGCCTCCGGCGTCGAAGAACTACGGGATAACGGGCCTGCCCGAAGATCCGCGCTTTGCCGGCGGACTCTATGCGCAATCGGTGGGCGGCTACACGCAATTCGGGCAGCAGTCCTCGAATCCGCAATTCCAGGATCCCTATGTCATCAATCCCAAGGGCAACGTCACCCACCTGGCGGGCCGGCACAGCCTGAAGATGGGTTTTGAGCACCAGCGGCTGGACACCGCCATCGACGATTTCAATCCGAAGTACGGGCAGGACAGCTACGGAAGCCGCTTCTCAGTGCCCGCGGGCACGTCCTCGACCAACAACCTGTACAACGTCGCCGACTTCATGTTCGGCCTGCGCAACCGCTATGCCCTCAACAACGCGGTCATCGTGAACTACCAGCAGCGGATGTATTTCGGATACATACAGGACGATTTCAAGGTGAATCGCAAGCTCACGGTGAACATGGGATTGCGTTATGAATTCGCCACCCCGCAATGGGAACGCGACTACATCCTTTCGAATTTTGATCCGGTTGCGAAGGCGCTGATCAAAGCCAGAAGCGGGTCCATCTATGACCGCACGCTGGTGAATCCGGACCGCAACAACTTCGCGCCACGCTTTGGCGTGGCTTACAACCTGACTCAGAAGACCGTGCTCCGGGGCGGCTTCGGCGTGAGCTACATTCACTTCAACCGCCTGGGCGGAGAAAACCTGCTCGCTTACAACCTGCCGGGCATCATCGGCGTGGGCATCGATCAGTTGCCATCGCAGGGCCGTTGTACGGCCAGCCAGGCGCCGCTCACCTGCTTCCGTCTCACGCAGGACGGCTATCCCGCCAGTCTGCTGGATCCGGCGCTCACCAGCACCCTTTCCTCGCGCACCAACTTCATTCCCGCCGGCACGCGCACCGGCTACACGATGAACTGGCACTTCACCGTCCAGCGCGAGCTGGGGCGCAACCTGGTGCTGGATGTCGCCTATGTCGGCAACCGCAGCAACAAGCTGGTGATCCTTTCCGATACCAACGAAGCGCGCTTCAACAATGCGGGAGAAAACCTGACCATCAACGCCCGCCGACCGGTGGCCGGTTTCGGCCAGATCCAGATCGCGCAGCCCGCCGGATTCTCCACCTACAACGCGTTGCAGGCCAAGATCGAGCGGCGCTTTGCGAACGGCTTCCTGTTGCTCAACACCTTCGTCTGGTCAAAGGCGCTCGACAATGCGTCCGGGCATCTGGAGACATCCGGCGGCGACGACTCACGCATCAGCTTCACGCGCCGCAATTCTTACAAGGGGCCCTCCGGCTACAACCAACCGTATAACGACACCTTCACTGTGATTTGGGAGATTCCCTACGGCAAGGGAAAACGCTTCGGCAACAGCCTGCCCGCGGTCGCCAGCCACGTGCTCGGCGGCTGGAACATCAGCCAGTCGACCACGGTGAACAGCGGCCTTCCGGTCAATCTGACTTACTCGCCGGTGTCGCGGCTGCAAGTGGGCACGATTGGCAATGTCCGCGCCAACATCACCGGCGATCCGGTATTGCCGGAGTCCCGGCGTCCGGTTCGCGAGCTGATGTTGAACCGCGATACGGTGCAGGAGATCGTTTCCGTGAATACGCAGGTCGCCAATCCCTACGGCACCGCGGGACGCAACATTGTGCAGGCGCCCGGCTATTTCTCCACTGACTTCGGCCTTCACAAGCGATTCACGCTGAGAGAATCGATGCACCTCGAGTTCCGGGCGGAATTCTTCAATCTCTTCAACCACACCAACCTGCTCGCCCCGGACTCGAACCGCAGCAGCAACACCTTCGGGTTCATCAACGGGACCTTCCCCGCCCGGCAAGGCCAGTTCGCGCTGAAGTTGCTGTTTTAGACAGACCGCTTGCTGACGCGCGCGGCTCCGAAACAGAGCCGCGACCGTAAGGGAGCGGAGGCGCCACCGGTCACAGCCGCACACGCCGCAGCCTCAGCGAGTTGCTGATCACCGAAACGGAGCTCAACGTCATCGCCGCCGCCGCGATCATCGGACTGAGGAGAATCCCGAAGAACGGATAGAGCACGCCGGCGGCGATGGGCACGCCCAGCATGTTGTAGACGAAGGCAAAGAACAGGTTCTGCCGGATGTTGCGCATCACCGCTTTGCTCAGGCGTCGCGCCCGTACGATGCCCCGCAGATCGCCTTTCACCAGCGTGATGCCGGCGCTCTCCATGGCGATATCCGTGCCGCTGCCCATGGCGACGCCAACGTGGGCCTTGGCCAGCGCCGGCGCGTCGTTGATGCCGTCGCCCGCCATGGCGGCTATGCGGCCTTGCTTCTGATAGCGCTCGACGATCTGTCCTTTGGTCTCGGGCAGCGCTTCGGCTTCGAACTCCTCGATGCCCAGGCGGCGCGCGACTGCTTCCGCTGTGCGCTTCTGATCGCCGCTCACCATCACCACCCGGATGCCGTCCGCCTTCAATTCGGACAGCGCTTCAGGTGCGGTTCGCTTGACCGGATCTTCGATGGCGATCCAGCCGGCGGCGCGCAGGTCGATGGCGATCCAGATCACCGTTTGGCCTTGCTCGCGAAGCCGCTCGCTCGATGAGGGCAGATCGCCGGCATCGACGCCGCGCTCGCCGAAAAAGCGCGGGTTTCCGAGCAGGACAAAGCGCGCGTCCACCTGGCCGGCGACCCCGAGTCCAGGGAACGTGCGCGTAAGGCCCGTCTTGCCGAGAGGCAACTGGCGCTCGCGGGCGGCATCGAGGATGGCCGCTCCCAGCGGATGCTCGCTGGCCTGCTCGAGCGAAGCCGCCATCCGCAGCACCTCTTCCTGGGTGAATCCGCCTGCTCCCCCGATGGCCGCCACCCGCGGCTTGCCTTCGGTCAGCGTGCCCGTCTTGTCGATGAGCAGCGTGTCCACCCTCTCCAGTGTTTCCAGCGCTTCGGCATTGCGGATGAGGACGCCGGCCTGCGCGCCGCGCCCGGTGCCGACCATGATGGACATCGGCGTGGCCAGCCCCAACGCGCACGGGCAGGCAATGATCAGCACCGCGACCGCGTTCACCAGCGCATACACCAGCCTCGGCTCCGGACCCCACATTGCCCAGGCCGCAAACGAGACCACCGACACGGCCACGACAGCCGGGACGAACCAGGCCGCGACCCTGTCCGCCAGCCGCTGGATGGGCGCGCGGCTGCGTTGCGCTTCGCTCACCATCTGCACAATGCGCGCCAATAATGTTTCGGCGCCCACCCGCTCGGCG
Organism: Acidobacteriota bacterium; assembly: GCA_016201205.1. GTDB lineage: Bacteria > Acidobacteriota > Terriglobia > Bryobacterales > Bryobacteraceae > CADEFT01. The sequence goes on along the minus strand of JACQDF010000061.1, from coordinate 31,207 downwards.
CGCATCAGAAACGATCCGACGCCGTTCACCGTGCCGCCGGTGACTTTGCTGCCTGGCGTTTTTTCCACCGGCAGCGGCTCGCCGGTCACCATCGATTCGTCGACGGCGCTGAGCCCTTCGCTGACAACGCCATCCACCGGGATTTTTTCGCCGGGACGCACGCGGAGGACGTCGCCACGGCGCACCTGCTCGATGGCCACATCCATTTCGTGGCCGTTCTCGATCACCATACGGGCTGTTTTCGGAGCGAGTCCCAGCAGGGCGCGGATGGCGCTGCCGGTGCGCTCACGCGCCTTCAACTCGAGCACCTGTCCCAGCAGCACCAGCGTCACGATCACGGCGGCAGCTTCGAAGTACACAGCCGGCTGGCCGTGGTGCTCGAGCATGGCCGGCGGAATCAGGCTGGGCGCCAGCGCCGCGATCAGGCTGTAGCCATACGCCGTGCCCGTGCCGATGGCGATCAGCGTGAACATGTTCGGATGCCGGGTCAGGATCGACTGCCAGCCGCGCTCGAAGAACGGATAGCCCGCCCAGAGCACAACCGGCGTGGCCAGCAGGAGCTGGAGCAACACGCTCCAGCCGCCCATGGCGGCCGGCAACAACGGCGCCGTGAACAGCGCGGCGACGAACAGCCGCTTGCGCATGTCTTCGAGCTCCGGGTTTTCCGCCTCTTCGAGGGAGAACGTCCTGGGCTCGAGCGCCATGCCGCACTTGGGACACGCGCCGGGACCGGCCTGGACGATCTCGGGATGCATCGGGCAGGTGTACTCGCTGTCTTTGGGCAGGTCTTCGACGCGCCTGGCAGGCGCAAGATAGCGCTCCGGGTTGATCTGGAAGCGCTGCCGGCAACCCTGGGAGCAGAAATAATAGGTCGTGCCCTGGTATTCGTGGGAGGCCGCGGCCGTGACCGGGTTCACATCCATCTGGCACACGGGGTCCTTTACAGATGCCGGTTTCTCTATCATGCCTACCTCAAGTCAGGAATCCGGCCAGGCGTGTGCGGCGCCCCGGCCGCTTCCATTTCCTTCTCGAGCTTCTTCAGATCCGTCTCGAGCGCCGCCCGCAGGGCGGCCAGTTGCTCCTTCATCTCTTCGCCGGCGATCCTGAGGCTGTCCTGATCGGTCTTGAGCGGCGTCGCGGTGGACATTCGGTAATTGCCGGCCAGGCGCTGGACGCGTTCGTTGATCGATACCGGCAGATTCTCCTGGCGGCGTCGAAGAGCCTCATCGCCGCGGACGGCTGCGGAGATCTGTCGAAGCCGCTGGTTGATGCGCGAGGCTTCCTGACGGAGCTTCGGATCGGCATTCGATTCGTCCAGAGCGCGAAGGATGGCGGCCATCTTCTGGGCCGCGCTGGTGAGGTTTTCAGTGGCTCCGTTGACCGCGCGCTGTAATCGCAGCACGCTCTGCTGGAATTCGGAGAGATGTTGCAGGCCGGTCGAGCCCTGGACCTGGAAGGATTGTGCCTGTGAGAGAGGCGTGAGGACACCATCGACGCGTTTGGCGATCGAGACGCGGTACGCGCCCGGCGCCACCAGGTGGCCTGTCGGAGCAAAACGGAAGGGTTCCTCTTCCTCTTCTTCGGCGCCCGGCCGCCGCTGGGCAGGCAGGCTCGGCGGGGGCGTGCGCAGGTTCCAGGCGACCCGCTGGAATCCGCGCTGCGCGGGGCCGTTGAGACGGCGCACCACCTTGCCGGCGCTGTCGGTGATGGTCAGGATCATCGCCGGCGCCTCCTCGGCATCTTCCTTGCTGAGCTGTTCCCGGGACGGATACCGGATTTCCTGCTTCTCGCGAACGGCCTGGCGTTCGGCTTCCTGGCGCTGCTGCTTCTTCGTGCGCAAAGTCTCCTTCAGGAAATACGTAAAGACCGCGCCGAAGGGCGGGTTCTCCGCGGTGAAGTAAGCTTCCCCTTGAAACGCCTTGCCGCGGCCGCCGATGGGCTGGGCTTCGATATAGATGGATGCGTTCTTTACAGCGAACAGCGTCGCCTCCTGTTCCAGCGTTTCCGGTTTCAGCAGGCGCAGCGGCGTGTAGTCATCAAGAATATAGAAGCCTCGTCCGAAAGTGGCCAGAGCGAGATCGTTTTCACGCTTCTGGATGGCCAGGTCGCGCACAGCGATGGTCGGCAGGCCGCCGCGGAGGCGAATCCACTTCTGGCCTCCGTTGATCGTGAAGTAAAGGCCGAACTCCGTTCCCACGAAGAGCAGATCGGGATTCACGTGGTCTTCGGCGATGGCCCAGACGGGGCCGCCGGCGGGCAGGTCGTTCTGGATGGCGGTCCAGGTGACGCCGCGGTCTTTGCTCTTGAGCACGTAGGGCTTGAAGTCGGCGTTCTTGTGATTGTTGAAGAGTGCGTAAACGGTGGAGTCATCGTGCTGGGATGGAAGGATGCGCGTGACAAAGGTGCGCTCCGGGACTCCGGGAAAGGAATCGGTTTTGCGCCAGCCGCTGCCGCCGTTTTCGGAAATCTGGATCAGGCCGTCATCCGTGCCTGCGTAGAGCAGCCCTTCCTTGCCGGGCGATTCGGCGAGAGCGGTGAGATTGCCGTAGAACGATGTCGATTGGTGCTTGGCGACGGAGTCCGGTCCCCAGATGCGGCCCATCACCGGGAGAGCGTCGCGGTCAAGCTGGCGGGTGAGATCAGGCGAGACGGCGCGCCAGGCGCCGCCCCGGTCGTCGCTGCGAAAGAGTTTATTGGCGGCGAAGTAGATGCGGGAAGCCGAGTGCGGGCTCACGATGAGCGGCGAATCCCAATTCCAGCGCAGCGGCGGCTCTCCTTTGCCTTCGACAGGTCTGATGCCGGTGCGCTCGCGGGTGCGGCGGTCGTAACGGATGATGCCGCCGTACTGCATCACCGAATAAACGATGTTGGAGTCTGATGGATCGACACGGGAGTGGAAGCCGTCGCCGCCCTGGGTGACGAACCAATCGGAAGTGACGATGCCGGACGCGTTCCTGGTGCGCGACGGGCCGCCGACCGAGAAGTTGTCCTGCGTGCCGCCGTAGACGTAGTAGAAAGGCGCGGAGTTGTCGACGGTGACGTCGTAGAACTGCATGGTGGGGATATTTCCCAGGAAGCGCCAGGTCTGGGCGCGGTCGTAGGATTCGTAAACGCCTCCATCGCAGCCTGAAAGCAGGTGGTTGCTGTTGCCGGGGTCGATCCAATAGGTATGGGTGTCAGGGTGCTTGGAACGGTCGCCGGCCTGGCGCAGCGTGCGGCCGCCGTCGTCTGAAACGCGGCCGCGGACGTCGCCGAGGTAGACGCGGTCGGAGTCGGCGGGGTCGGCGATGATCTGGCCGTAGTACATGCCTTGGCCGTCGAAGTTGCCGCGGCGCTCCCAGGATTCGCCGCAATCGGTCGAGCGGAAGATGGCGCTTTGGGGGCTTGCGATCTCGACACGCGCGTACGCCAGACAGGGCTGCGCGGGCGAGAATGCAAGGCCGATGCGGCCAAGGTCTTCCGTGGGCAGGCCGCGCACTTTGGTCCAGGTGTTGCCGCCGTCACGCGATTTGTAAAGGGCGCTCTCCGGGCCGCCGTTGATCAGCGTCCAAACGTGACGCCGGCGCTGCCAGGAAGCGGCCAGCATGAAATCGGGGTTGTGCGGAGAGAGGGCGACATCGGTGACACCGGTGTTTTCGCTGATCGAGAGCACGTTCTTCCAGGTCTTGCCGCCGTCGGTGGATTTGAAGAGACCGCGATCGCCGCCGGAGCCCCAGAGAGGTCCCTGGGCGGCGACGAAGATCGTGTCGGAGTTGCGCGGGTCGATCAGGACGCGCCCGATGTGCTCGCTGGCTTTGAGGCCCATATTGCCCCAGGTGCGCCCGCCGTCGTCGGAGCGATAGACGCCATCGCCGTAGCCGACGCTGCGCTGCGAGTTATTTTCGCCGGCGCCGGCCCAGACGGTGCTGGGATTCCTGGGGTCCAGGGCGACGTGGCCGATCGAGTAGGAACCTTCGTTGTCGAAAACCGGAGTGAAGGTAATGCCTGCATTGGTCGTCTTCCACACTCCGCCGGAGGCTACACCGACGTAGTAGTGGGCATGGTTGCGAGGATCGACGGCGAAGCTGGTCACCCGCCCGCTCGAGAGGGCGGGTCCGATCGAGCGGAGCCGCAGCCCGAGGAAGGTTTGTGCGGAGAAGGGGTCTCGGTCGGGCTTCGCCGGCGGTGTGGGCCGTTGCGCGAAGAGGAGAAGGAGCAAAGAGGTGATCAGGTGCATCGGTGGACTCCCAAAAATGACTCAGTATAGCGTGGAGAGCCATTGCTCGACGATCGTGTACGGATCTTGCCGGCGCGAAGCCACTGCCTCGGCGGCAGCTCCCAGCTCCTCCAGTGGAATCCGCTCGAGCAGCCGCTCACGCAGCATCTCGCGCAGCCGCAGCGCCCACAAACGCACCGAGTCGCGCTTGTTCCCCGATTGCACGGAACGGATGGCGGCCAGCGCTTCCCCGATGCCGTCGCCTTGGCTGGCGACCGTCTTCACAATGGGCACTTCCACCGGCCGCGTTGCGAGGCTCAGCATGGCGCGCAGCTCCTGCTCGAGGCGGGCCGCGCCTTCCAGATCCGCCTTGTTGATCACGAACACATCGGCGATTTCCAGAATGCCGGCCTTGAGCGCCTGCACGTCGTCTCCCATGCCGGGCGCCAGCACAACGGCGGTGACGTCCGCCAGCCGGGCCACCTCGACTTCGTCCTGGCCGACGCCGACGGTCTCGATGAGAATGACCCGCTTGCCGGCAGCATCGAGCATCAGCGCCATTTCCAGCGTGCCGCGGGCGAGGCCGCCCACCGAGCCGCGGGTCGCCATCGAGCGGACAAACACGCCCGGGTCGGCGTGATGGCGCTGCATGCGGATGCGGTCGCCGAGAATGGCGCCGCCGGAAAACGGGCTCGACGGATCCACGCAGATGATGCCGGTAGGGACGTCTTCGGCGCGCAGAATGCGTGTGAGCTGATCCACCAGCGTGCTCTTGCCCGCCCCGGGAGGGCCCGTGATGCCGATGACCGCCGCCTGTCCGGTGTGCGGGAACAGCGCTTTGAGCAGCGGCTCGGCGGCAGCGGTGCGATTCTCGATGGCGGTGGCGGCCCGGGCCATGGCGCGGATGTCGCCGGCGAGGATCGGCTCTGGTGAGATGTTGGTCATGGGCGCGCTTGCGGGCCTCAGGCCCGCTCTACAAATTCAGCAACTGGCGGGCGATCACCAGACGCTGGATTTCGCTGGTTCCCTCGCCGATGGTGCACAGTTTGACGTCGCGGTAGAACTTCTCGACGGGATAATCCTTGATGAAGCCATAGCCGCCGTGAATCTGCACAGCCTCGTCGCAGATGCGGACAGCGGCCTCGGAAGCATACAGCTTTGCCATCGCCGATTCGCGCGTCACGCGAGCGCCGGCATCCTTGAGAGCGGCGGCTTTGTAAGTGAGCAGGCGTGAAGCTTCGAGCGCGGTCGCCATGTCGGCCAGCTTGTTTTGGATCGTCTGAAATTCGCTGATGAATCGGCCGAACTGTTTGCGCTGCTTGGAGTAGGCCAAGGCCGCGTCATAGGCGCCCTGAGCCGTGCCCAAGGAAAGCGCGGCGATCGAGATGCGCCCGCCGTCCAGCACGCGGAGGCTGTCGATAAAGCCTTCGCCCGGTTTGCCAAGCAGTTGCGACGCCGGCAGGCGGCAGTTGTCGAAAAGCACTTCTCCGGTTGCGCTGGCGCGCATGCCCATCTTGTTCTCTTTCCTGCCGACGCGGAAGCCGGCCGTGCCTGCTTCGAAGATGAAAGCAGAGATGCCATGGGCCGCCGCAGCCCGGTCCGTGACCGCCATGCCGACGCAAACATCAGCGTAGTGGGCGTTGGTGGTGAACGTCTTGCCGCCGTTGACCACCCAGCCGTTGCCATCTTTGACGGCGATGCTGCGCGTCCCGGCGGCGTCCGAGCCGGCTTCCGGCTCGGTGAGCGACCAGCAGCCGATCCATTCCCCGGTGGCGAGCCTGGGAAGATAGCGGTTCTTCTGCTCTTCAGTGCCCGCGAGGAAGATGTGGTTGGTGCACAGCGAGGTGTGCGCGGCCACAATCAGGCCGACGGAAGGGTCCACCCGCGACAGTTCCTCGACGATCATGCAGTAGTCGATGTAGCTGAGGCCGCCGCCTCCATACTCTTCCGGGAAGATGCAGCCCAGATGGCCGAGCCGGCCGCACTGTTTGATGACTTCCAGCGGAAATGCCTGTGTCTCGTCCCATTCGAGAACGTGCGGCGCGATTTCCGACTCGGCAAACTCGCGGACGCTCTTGCGCAGTTGGATCTGCTCCGCCGAGAAGTCGAAGTTCATGGGATCAGACGATGTCTTCCTTGGCGGGATCCCAGTGGACGGTGCGTCCGCGGCGGTAGCTTTCCACCGCCATGCGACAGGCGATCGAGACACGGAAGCCGAGATCGAAGGGGCAATTGGGCTCGCCGCCCGATCGGATGCAGTCGAGAAAGTTCTGCATGTGGGCGTGTGGCTGGGTGCGCGATTGGCCGAGGGCTTCCTGCTCCTGCGGCCGGTTCACCTTCTGCGGAACGTAGCGGATCTGCTGCGACTTGAGAATGGCGCCATCCGTGCCCAGCACATGTTCGGAGCTGCCGAGCTGATTATTGCCGAAGCCGGAAGCCCACGTGAACAGGATCTCCTCCGGATGTTCCATGGACACGTCCATCGTGTCCGGCACCTCGCGGCCGTCTTTCCAGAGATAGACCCCGCCGGTCATGGTCACTGCCTTGGGGATTTGCAGATTCAGCGGCTTGTACCAGAAGGCGAGCTGGTGGCACATGTTCTCGTAGACATTGCCGCCCGAGTAATCCCAGAAGAAGCGCCAGTTGACGTAACGGTTGGCGTCGAATTCGCGTCTGGGGGCTTCGCCCAGGAAGGAGTTCCACAGGATGTTTTCCGGCGTCATGTCCGGATAGACCGGCCGCGACCATTGCGGCTTGCCGTGCGGCGTATTGCGGAACATGTGCGACTCGACCATGGTGATCTTGCCGAGCTTGCCGGAGCCGGCCATGGCGATAGCGTCCGTCATCTGGCCGGAAGAGACGTGCTGGTGTCCGATCTGGACCACGCGTTTGGAAGCTTTCTGATAAGCGGCCCGCATCCGTCTGGCGTGCTCGACCGTGAAGGCCATCGTCTTTTCCTGGTAGACGTGTTTGCCGGCGTCGAGCGCGGCGACGAAGTGCTCGCAGTGCAGGTGCTGCGGTGTGGCGATCAGCACGGCGTCGATGGACTTGTCATCGAGCAGATAGCGGTGGTCAAGGTAGGTCTTGGCGTTGGGAACAAGCTGCTTGGCCAGCTCGAGCCGGCGCGTGTACACATCGGCAAAGGCGACGAACTCGGTGTCCGGGCAGGCGATCGCTTCCCGGGTGATTTCCATGCCCCGGTCGCCGGGGCCGATGATGCCGAGCCGGATACGCTCGTTGGCGCCCAATACGGAGGAGGGGGCGAGGCTCCCGGCCAGGCCCGTGGCAACGCTGCCGATGAACTTGCGGCGGGAATCCATTGCGGGGAAGCTCCTTTAGAATCATCCTAGCATTGGCGCGGATGCGGGCGCGGTCAGCTCAGCAGCTTGCTCAATCGCTCGACCTGGTCCGGCCCTTCGCGCGCGAGGTTCTTCGTTTCCTCCGGATCGATCTTGAGGTCGAACAGGATCATCTTGCTTTCCGCCGGAATCCCTTGCCGGCCCTTGCCTCTTGACGGCGCCCGCTCGGTCTCAAAACCCCGAATCAGCTTGTAGCGTCCGTCGTAAACCATCCGCCAGCGGTCGAGCCCCGAGCGGACGAACTCGCGATGCGTCCTGGCCTTGCCTTCCAGCAGCGGCCGAAGCGAACGGGCGTCCATGTCACGCGCCTTGGTAAAACCGGCGAGATCGAGAAACGTCGCCGCCAGGTCGAAGTGACTCACCAAAGCATCGCTCACAATGCCTCTTTCGACGCCCGGACCACTGATGTAGAGTGGCACGCCGACGCTGGGTTGATAAGGGACGCTCTTGCCCCAGCGCTCGTGATCGCCGAGCATCTCGCCGTGGTCGCTGGAATACACCAGGAGCGTATTGTCCAGCTCCCCGCGGCGGCGCACCTCGTCGAGATAGATTCCCAGCCAGCGATCGATGTTCTCGACCATGGCCGTGTAGTTTTGGCGGATGGCGGTGTGCCGCTCCGGGGAATACTGTTCCGCGTCGGCCGGATGAGGAAACATCCTCCGGCGGCAAAGACGCTCCATGCGGCGCGTGATGTCGACGGGGTTATGCGGACCGGTGAAGTTGACCTGGAGGAACCAGGGGCGTCCGGAGGGGACCGCGCGCAGCAATTCGAGCCCGTTACTGGCGACCCAATTGTCGCAATAAGCTTCTTCGGGCAACAGAGTCGGTTCCGTGTTGAGGTAGGAGTTCTGCTGCATGCGACGTTTAAAGTCGTCCACATGCATCGCTGCCAGCCCGCGCCGGTGCAGGTACGCCATGTAAGGATCCCGCGGTTCGAGGGCTCCGCTTTGGATGGCGTCGAACTTGCCTGCATTGTCGATGCCGTCGGAAAAACCCCATTCCGGCAGGAAACGCCTCCCGTCGAGTCCCCAGTCGTGGGTCGCTTTGTGCAGATCGAATTTGCCGCAGCCCATCACCTGGTGGCCCGAGTCGCGCAGCATCTGGTAGAAGGTCGGCTGCTCGAGCGGATAGTCCTGGCCGTTGTTGCGAACGCCGCAGCGCGCATATTCACGGCCGCAAGCCAGCGAGGCGCGTGACGGAGCGCACAGCGGCGACGAGACGATAGCCCGCGTGAAGCGCACTCCGTTCCTGGCGAGGAAATCGACATTCGGCATGTGGACCGGCAGATCCGGATTCCCTCCCACCCAGTCGAAGCGGTGCTGATCGGGAAAGAAGAACAGGATGTTAGGAAGCCGCTTTCGTTGCGCGGCCGGCGCCAACGCACCGAGAGACCCGAGGAACTGCCGGCGCGTGGAAGCAAGGGGCATAGGAAAGTGCCCCATTGTAACACCGCTATCGGCCGTTGACGTGGACCCAGATCGGGGAGCACCACACCGCCTGCCGGTCGCGCTGCACCGCACGCAGATAGTAATAGTGGAGCCCGGCGGGGACGTCGCGGTCCTGATAGCTCAATTCGGCCACCGGGGTCCTGGGCGACGCCTGGTAGAGAATCTTCGCATCGCGAATGATGACCACGTCATCGACTGGAGCGGTTCCGTGGATGCGGGCCTGGATGGGCGGCGGCGCGGCCGCGGAGAACTCCTCGCCCATGAAATGCTCGCCCATGCGGAAGTCAGCGATGATGTTGTCGGTGGCGGCGTAGGTGAGCCGGCGGCGCATGGCCGTCTGGATTGCCTCGCGGGTGGTGTCCTCGGCGAACACCAGCGCGTAGGACATATGCGTCGACAGGTGATCGGAACTGGCGATGAACCCGAGCCGATATCCCTTGGCAAGCGCGTTTTGAACAAAGCCCAGGGGGCGGATCGCCTCGAGCGACGGGTTGCCAGGTCTGCCATCGTCACCCAGCGGACAGCCCTGGCATTCGTACGAGTACCGGTCGCCTTGGAAAATCTCGACGACCGGCTCGATCTCCTTGTCGTTGTCGCGCCAGTCGGTGCCCATGGTGGTGGCGCTGGTATGGGAGACGGCGATGCCGCCCGAGCGGCGCAGCTCTTCGTAAAGCAGCCTGGCGTCATCGTCAGCCACGTCGCGGGCGCCGTTATGAAAGCGTATGGCAGTCTCGGGCTTCTGGAAGAATGGCACCGCCATGTATCCCCGTCTGGTATGCACGATGTTGCGATGTCCGTTGGGGTAAGTCGCCGAGCGCTCATACCCGTAGAGGGTCACGTAGTTGGGCGGCGCATGATGCAGATCGGCTGTCTTCTGAGTGAGCCACCACCAGTATTCGCGGTCGCCGCCATTCTGGTGATCGGAGATCATGCCGAAGTCCATGCCGGCCGCGTCCATCATGTAGCGGTAGAAGTCGAGGATGGATCCGTCGGGCATTCCGCGCAGGTCGGGAGAAAGCTCGGTGTGACGGTGCAGATCGCCGCGCAGGATTCGCAGGCTCTGGCCGCCGGCCTTGGCCCGATGGGCGCGGATCGCGGCCACCTGGCTGGCTTCGTCGGCATGACCGGGCGCGCGAGGCGCAACCGCAGGCTGGCGAGGTTCGATCCTGGGCTCGCCCGAGACCGCGGTCCTGCGGCGCGCACTGCCCGGGTCGTACAAACCGGCGTACACATTCTCAAACATCGTCTCTTCGGGCAGGTTGATGAAAATGGAAAAGCGGGGATCGTTATCTCGCGGCCAGACGACCCAGAGCCCGCCATTCCCGGCAGGCGCAGCAGCGGCGCGCATGCTCACGCGGCCTTCACTGTATGGCAACGGCGCGGGTTCCTGCCAGCCATCGGAGCCCAGCGTGAGCAGATACGGCCGGAAGAAAGTGGCGAATGCGCGTCCCTCCTGGTTGCGCACCAGCAGATGGACACGGCCTTTGGCGTCCACGGAAAGCTGCGGATCGACAACGATGGCCGGTGATTCGGGAACGTAAGCTTTGGCGTTGCGGCGCGGCAGTTTCTCCTGGACGTCCGGCGCCATGCCCATCCGCCGGACGCCCTGATAGGCAACCACCTCGACGCCACGCTGGTCGAGGATCATCGTGCCGGGAGCAGCGGCGTTCGGAACCAGACGGCCTTGATCCTTGGCCCACCCCACCGGGCCCGCTTCATAGGCGATCCAGAGGCGGTCCTTCAAATCGAACGCCAGCGATGCGTGCGCCTCGAACCTCGGCGTCGAGGCGACCTCAATCATGGGCGAGAGCTGGCCGCCGGAAAACGTCCGAAGGCGAATGTCGTAGTTGCCCCGGTCGTAGCTGTCCCAGGCGATGGCGACGCTGCCTTTGGAATCGATGGCCAGCGCGGGCGCCCAGTCGTTACGCGGGCTGTCGCTCACACGCACTTCCGGCGCCCAGCGCTGGCCGTCGGAATAGGAGAGAAAGATGTCGGATTGCCCGTCGCGGAAGCCCTGCCAGACGATGTACAGGCGGCCTTGCGGATCGGCGGCAACGCGATGGTCGAAGTCGGCCTGCGGGGCCGATGTGATGCGCTCGAGCGGACCCCAGATCCGGCCGTCGAACCAGCGCGCGTACAGATCGAAGTTCCCGTTCACTTGCATCGCCCACGTCACCCACAACCGTCCCTGGCCGTCGAACACGATCTGCGGCCGCCACACGTCCCCAATCGAGCCGGGCGCCACGTTCCACACGCCCCAGTTGTTTGCGGCGGCGTTATAGCGCGACAGATGGATCCGGTCCTGGCGGCCGCTGTAGCTCAACCAGGCGCACCAGACCTCGGCGCGGTTGCGGGGGTTGGTGGCGATGTGCGGGAAATCATCCGCGCGGCTGTCATCGGTCAGCCGGACCACCGAAGAAACGCGCGGGTCGGGAGGCAGATCGGGCTCGGGCTGCCGCGGGCTCATGAGCCGCTCGGTCGCTTCGTCGAGCACGATGCGTTCCCGCCCGCGCTCGTGCTGAGCGGGAGCATCGGAGCGTGCGCGCCCGGGCTGGGCGGTGTGGGATTGCATGGCAGCGTAGGCGAGGGTAGCGGCCAGAATGACGAGGAAGGTGCGGCGTGAGGTGAATCGCATGCTTCCGTATCATACGGAAGCCTTACACAAGCTTTCAATCAGGTCTTCCTTCTTGCACCGATAAGGGGAGGAAGAGGGAGGGAACTGTGCTCTGCCCTGAATCCCTGGTGGATGCGCCATTTGCTTTTCATGAGATCGATGCGGACGGAGTAGTGCGGGAGGTGAACGAGGCGGAATGTCAGTTGCTGGGACTGAGCCGGGATCGGATTCTAGGGCGGCCGGTTTGGGAACTGGTGGTTCCGGAGGAGCGGGAGGAGAGCCGGCTCGCGGTGGAGCAGAAGCTGGCGGGGCAGCGGCCACTGGCGCCTTTCTGCCGGGAGTATCTGAACAATGCCGGGAGCCGGCGCATTCTGGAAATCCATGAGACGGCGTTGCGCGACGCCGGCGACAGGATTTGCGGGATGCGATCCTTTCTTCTGGACGTCACCGAGCGGGTGACAGCGGAGCGGCGCCTGCGGCGCAGCGAGATGCTTCTCCGGGAAGTGGAGCAGATCGCGCGGTTGTGCGGCTGGGAGCGGGATCTGACGACGGGAGCGGAGACCTGGTCCGAGGAAAGCTACCGGCTGACGGGCGTCAGCCTCAGTGAGCCGCTCAGCTTCACCCGTCTGCTGGAGCTGGTCCATCCGGACAACCGCGGGGAGCTCACTGCGAGCATTGAGCGGGCCATGGAGGAACGGCGTCCGTTCGACACGGAGATCCGGTTGCAGGGGGCCGATGGAGGGATGCGGGTCTGCCGTGCGCGCGGCAAAGTGATCTGCGATCCGGCAGGCGATCCGGTGCGGCTGGTGGGCACGATCCAGGACATCACCGAGCAAAGGCAAATGGCGCTGGAGCTGGAGACGATCTCGACTTCGCTCGAGGCGGAGCGGGAAATCCTGAAGATGCTGGCGCAGGGGGCGTCGATCGAGGAAGTGCTGGTGGCGATCAACTCGAACGTGGATTTCCTGTGGCCGGCCGGGTTCAGCTCGATTCAGTTGCTCGAAGACGGCCAGAGACGATTTCGCCAGGCTCTGGCTCCCAGCCTGCCCGCGGCCGTCAGCCGGATGCTGGCTCAGGGAGAGGCAAGCCCGCATGGCGGATCGGGCGCGGCGGCGGCGTTTTACAATCGCGCTGTCGTCAGCGAGGACGTGAGCGAAGACGAGGCGTGGAAGCAAGCGCAGGAGCTGGCAGGGCAGATGGCGATTCGTGCTTCCTGGTCCGTGCCCGTTCGCGACCGCTCCAGACGCGTGCTGGGCGCGCTTACGATCTACCACCGGGAGAGCAAGGCTCCGACCGCAGTCGAGCTGCGAACTCTCGAGGCTTCCGCGGAGCTGGCGGGACTGGCCATCGAGCGCAAGCGGGCGGAGGCCGCCTTGCGAGCCAGCATGCAGCGTTTTGAGACACTGGCGCAGCACGCGCCCGTAGGTATCTTTCTCGCTGACCCGGAAGGCCAGTGCCTTTATGTGAACAAAGGCTGGAGCGAGATTTGCGGCTTCGAGACCAAGCAGGGTTTGGGAATGGGCTGGTACAAAGCGATCCACCCGGACGACCTCGAGTTTGTCATACAGTCCTGGCGGCAGGCGGTGGCGAAACAACAGGAGATGCAACTGGAATGCCGGCTGGCGTGCGCGCACCGGGACAACAGATGGGTTTTGCTGAAAGCGGCGCCGCTGCGAGAGGAGACCGGAACACTGACTGGCTACATCGGAACGGTGATGGATATCACCACACGCAAACGTGTGGAAGAAGCGTTGCGCGCCAGCGAGCATCGTCTGCGGATGCTGGTCGAGAATCTGCCGGCCGGTGCGGTGTTCCGCAAGGACGAGTATCTTCAATTGAACAAGGCTGTGGAGGAGATGACCGGATATCTGCGGGAGGAGATCTCGACAGTGGATGACTGGTTCCGGCTGCTGGGGCGGGAGAATGCCGCCACCCTGCGGCGCAACTACGAGCGCGAGCGCGAACGAGGGTTTCCCAAACCCGGCGTGGCCAGGATTTTCCGCAAGGATGGCCAGATGCGCTACCTCGCAGTGGCCGCCTACCGCTGCGAAGACGGGGAAGTGTGGCTGCTGGAGGACATTACATTACGCAAGCAGGCGGAGAAGGATCTGCGATCAAGCCGGGAGCGGTTTGAGCTCGCCGTTCGCGGATCGAGCGACGGAATCTGGGACTGGGACATCGCCGGCGGGAAGATCTACTATTCGCCCCGCTTTCTGGAACTGCTGGGCTGCGACGAGAGGGAAGCGGGCGACTCGATGGAGTTCTTTGAGGAACGGCTGCATCCGGACGACAGCGAAAGGGTTCACCGGGCGCTGCGCGAACACTTGAGTCACCGCGTTCCGTACGAGGTCGAATGCCGGCTTGGGATGAAAAATGGGGAGTACCGCTGGTTCCGGATGCGGGGGCTTGCCATCTGGACCGATGCCGGACGAGCCACGCGCATGGCGGGCTCAATCGGCGATATCACGCCACGAAAGCGAGCCGAGCAGGAGCTGCACAATCTGGTCGAGCAGCTCAAGCAAGCACATCGCCAGGCTGAAACAGCCGCCAGAGCGAAGAGTGAATTTCTGGCGCACATGAGCCACGAGATCCGGACGCCGATGCACGGCGTGCTCGGGATGACCGGACTGCTGCTGGGAACCAGCCTGAACGCCGAGCAGCGCGAGTATGCCGAGACGGTGCGTCATTCGGCCGAATCGCTGCTAACCATCCTCAACGACATTCTCGACATTTCCAAGATAGAGGCCGGCAAGATGCAGGTCGAGAAGATCTCTTTCGATCTGGAAGAGTGCATTTCCGATGTCGTTCAGTTGCTGGCGGCGAAGGCTTTCGAAAAAAAGATCGAGATGGTGACGCTCATCGAGCCGGACATTCCCGCGGCGGTCATTACCGATCCGGCCAGGCTGCGCCAGATCCTGCTGAACCTGGTTGGCAACGCGGTCAAGTTCACCGAGCGAGGATTTGTGGCCGTCGAGGTTGGCGTGGAAGAACGCTTCGGCAATTTCCTCACCTTGCGAGTCCGGGTACGGGATTCAGGAATCGGCATCCCCGCCGACAAGCAGGCGAGCCTGTTTCATCAGTTCACCCAGGCCGATGCGTCCACCACCAGGCGCTATGGAGGAACGGGCCTGGGACTGGCAATCTGCCGGCGGCTGGTGGATCTTCTGGGCGGCGCCATTCATTTCGAGAGCGAAGCGGAAAAGGGGTCGACCTTCACGTTCACGGTCCCCGTGGAGGTGGGCGAAGGAGTGGAGACGCTGAGCGCCCAGGTTCGGGCTGCGGCGTCAGGAAGGCGGGCCCTGGTGGTCTCCGGCGTCGAGCCACAGCGGCTGGCGCTGTGCCAGGCCCTGCAAACGGCCGGCTTCCAGGTGGATCTCGAAGCATCCCCGGCCCTGCTGCGGGAGCGAATCCGGGACAGCTCATACGACCTCCTGCTGGTCGACCAAAGCCGGGAATCGAGCTCGTTGGAAACAGTGAAAGAAATCCGCGCAGACCGGCTGTGTCCGGACCTCCGGATTATCCTGCTCACCTTTCTGCGCCGGCGCGCAGACCACGCGCTGATGGAAGCAGCCGGCGTGAATCTCGTTGTTCTCAAGCCCGTGGGGGTGCGGGAATTGTTGCGCGACGTGCTGCGCTGCTGCCGGATTGAAAACGGCGAGGGGCCCTTGGCCAAGCCGGCGCCGGCGCCGGCGCCGCCGGCAGCCCCCGTCTCGCTCGCCAGCGCCAGGGTGCTCGTCGTCGAGGACAATCCGGTCAACCAAAAACTCGCGCTTCGAGTTCTTGAGAAATTCGGCTGCAATGTCGAGCTGGCCGCCAACGGACTGGAGGGCGTCCGCTTATGGGAACAGTCCGGGTTTGATCTGGTGCTCATGGATTGCCATATGCCGGAAGTCGATGGCTATGAGGCGACGGCCCAGATCCGGAGGCGGGAAGCCCAGCTTGGCTTGCACAGAACACCGATTGTCGCCATGACGGCCAATGCGATGGAAGGGGATCGCACACGCTGTCTGGAGGCGGGCATGGATGACTTCCTCTCGAAGCCCGTGAAGATGGAACAGCTTCACCAAACCGTTTGCAGGTGGGCCGGGAAACCGGACCAGGCGCCGGCGCCTCAATCCGCCTGAGCCGCATGTCATGGAATTACTGCTTCAGGTTGACACCGCCGCTTGCTCACGCGCGCGGCTCGGAAAGCGCTTCCGAGCCGCGACGGTCACGGAGCGGTTGGCACACTTAGGCCAGATAGCGCCGCAGCGCCTCGGCAAGCCGCGCTGGCAGCGGCGTGGACCGTTCGGTGTGGCGGTCCAGGCACACCACCGTTACCTTCCCTTTGGCCGCGTTGCGGCCCGCGACGCCGGCGGCGAATGCCAGCGTGAACGACGATGTGCCGACGCGGTCCACGGTGACGTCAATGTCCACCAGGTCGTCATAGCGGATCTCCGACTGAAAATCGCACTCGACGTGCACGCGCGGAAAACCGAAATCGCGATGCTCGTGGCTCGTGTAGGGGCATCCGAGCGCGTGCAGGAACTCCTGTTCGGAGGCCTCGAAATGCCGGAACATCGCCGTGTAGTGGATACGCTGGCTGGCGTCGGTATCCGCAAACCGGATGCGGGCCTGCCAGCGGAAAGGCTTCATCACCGCAAGTTGAACTTCTTCATCTTGTAGCGCAACGTGTCCCGCGTGATCCGAAGCAGCCGCGCTGCCTGCGTCTGATTCCCGCCCGTCTTCTCGAGCGCCCGGATGAGCAGTTGCTTCTCCGTCTCCTGGAGGGAAACGCCGCCGTCCGGGAAAACCTCCGCCGCCGCCGCGGCGGCCTGCACGGGTTGCTCCGACAGCGAGAGCGGCAGGCTGGCGGGCGTAATGTAGGAGCTGTCTTCCAGGATCATCGAGCGCTCGATGGCGTTGCGCACTTCCCGCACGTTGCCAGGCCAGTCGTGGCGGAGCAGCAGGCTCTCGGTTTCGGGCGCCAGACCCAGGAGCTGGCGCTTGAACTTGTGGTTATAGTAGTCCACGAAGAAGCGAGCCAGCGGGAGGATGTCCGCGCGGCGCTCGCGCAACGCCGGAATCTGGACGTGGATGACATTGAGGCGGAAGTAGAGGTCCTGGCGGAACGCTCCTTCTTTGACCGCCTCCCGCAGATTGCGGTTGGTGGCGGCGATCACGCGCACGTCCAGGCGAATATCCTTCAGCCCGCCCAGCCGCCGGAAGGTCTGCTCTTCCAGCACGCGCAGCAGCTTGGCTTGCAACATGAGCGGGATCTCGCCCACTTCGTCGAGAAACAGCGTACCCTTGTCGGCCAGCTCGAGCAGGCCGCGCTTCTGTGCGCGCGCGTCGGTGAAGGCGCCCTTTTCGTAGCCGAACAATTCGCTCTCGAGCAGTGTTTCCGGAATGGCGGCGCAATTGATGGCGATAAACGGCTCGGCCTGCCGCATGCTGGAATAATGAATCATCTTGGCGATCAGGTCCTTGCCTGTTCCGTTTTCGCCCTCCACCAGAATCGTCGAAGCCTCGCTGGCCGCCACCCGGCGGATGAAGGTGTAGATGTCCTTCATGGCCTGAGACTCGGCCACCATATCCCGGTTCTGCGGCAGAAACTCCTCGGTGATGTCCTTGATGGTGGCGACGGCGCCTTCCATGTGGCCCTCTTCGTTGTAGAGGTGCGTCGTCCGGACCACCGCCATTCGCTCGCGCCCATTGTCGGTGCGCAGGCGGATGGTCCCGTTGGAGACGGCCGGTTGATGGACGCCGATCCGCATGGCGCAGTCGGTCTCGCAGACGGCGCAGCGAAACACGTCGTTGCAGTGCATGCCCACCATCTCATCGGCGCTCATGCCAAACATGATTTCGGCGGCTCGATTGACCCCGGTAATCAGCATGTCGGAGTCGTAGAGAAACAACGCGTCTGAAAGCTGGTCGAACACGGCTTCCAGAATCTTCGATTGCTGCCAGCCTTCCAGGATTCTTGACACACTGGCCTTCCTTATGCTTAGTTTAGCATTCCCGAAATGTGAAGATGCGGGAATTCACCCAGTGGTGACAAGCTCTGGGGGATTTCGCGCCGGATTCCGGTTTTCCGCGGTTTTTTCTGCCGTAGCATCTTGAAGCAATGGGGGAGCAAGCCGCGGCCTATGGCAGTGGGCGTGCACCGGAGATAGGCGCGCCCGCGGGAGGGACACTCCGGTGTTCCTCAAGGCTATGACGCCGCGGGGCGCGGCCTTTGCGCTCGGAAAGGAGAGGCGGACCATGTTCGCGTTGAATCAGATCTTGTTCCCGGTGGATTTCTCGAACCGTTGCCGCGGGGCGGCCCGTATGCTGGACGCGCTGCATGATTTCCTTCAACCGGAGGTGACGCTGGCGCACGTGCTGCCGCCGCCGCACTTCGAGTACAGCATGGCCGATCTGGGAGGCGGGCTGATCCAGGAGTACACCACGGCGCGAACCGAACAGGTGCGCAAGGACCTGGAGTACTTTCTCGACGAAGAGCTGAAGCACTATAAGATCAGACGAGTGCTGCTGGAAGGGGATCCGGCGCGCAAGCTGGTGGAATACGCGCACAACCACCAGATCGATCTTGTCGTGATGCCGACCCACGGATACGGCGGATTCCGCCGCTTCATGCTCGGCTCGGTGACAGCCAAAGTGCTGCACGACGCCGATTGTCCCGTGTTCACCGGCGTTCATATGGAAGACGCGCCGGAGCCCGAAGAGATCCAGATCCGGACGGTCGCCGCGGCGCTCGATCTGGGGCCCCTCAGCCCAAAGATCCTGCGTTGGGCGGCGGAGCTCGCCGGCGTCGCCAGAGCGAAGCTTGTCATCCTGCATGCCACGCCATCGGTGGAAGGCATGGCGGGAGAATACTTCGAACCGAATTGGAAGGAGCGGTTCGCCGAGGAAGCCGGCAGGCGGATCGCCGAGTTGCAGCAGACGGCCGGCGCCGACGCCGAAGTACGGATCGAGGCAGGCGACGCCTCCACCTGCGTGTGTGAGCTCGCCAGAAAGGCCAAGGCGGACTTGCTCATCATCGGCCGCGGCTCGACGGCGGGCGTCTTTGGCCGCATCCGCGCGCATGCTTATTCGATCATCCGGCAGTCGCCGTGTCCGGTGGTCAGCGTTTAACGCTGCTCGCGCCATAAGGGCCTGTCATTAAGTAACCTTTCCAACCGCTCACTCACGCTAGCGGCTCGGAAACCCTTGCTGAGCCGCGCGCGTCAGCAAGCGGTCCCGAACGGTTGGCAACGTTATTCCGTAGCCCTCCGGCCTTGCTCCTAAAACCGCTCGCCGATTTCCCGCGCAGCCCAGCGCGCTTCCAGATGGATCAGCCCCGTGTTGGCCCCGGACGGCCCAATCACCGCCAGCACCGCCTTGCCGCCCGCATTGTACAGAAACACCTGCCCTTCGGTCCCACTCAGGCTGATTTCGCTCAAGGAGCCGGCGCTTAAGGATTCGCTGACTCGCTTCCCCAGGCTGGATGCCGCCGCGGCCATCGCGGCAATCCGGCTGGGATCCGCATCTGTAGAAAGAGAATGGGCAATCGGCTCACCTTCGTTGGACGCCAGCAGCACGCCTTTCAGTTCGGGCACTGTCGCGCGCAGGTTTTCCAGGTCTTGCTGAATCTGATCGATGTGCACCATGCTCCCTCCGGGCCGGTGATACAGTTGTATGCCCGCAGGTATTTCATCGACACGACAATCAGGAAACTTTACTTGCGACCAGCCGCTTCCAACCCCCTTCTTCAGGCAGTGGCTACCCCCAAACTAGGTGCTAGGAGAGGTCTACAACTAGGTGGATTCGAGTACTAGAATCTTGCCCCTTCTATGCCTACTATAGAAGCCGAGGTAACTCGTCGCCAGCATGCGATGCCGATATTGCGGGCGTGACTTCCCGACGCGGGATGAGATTCGAGCACCCGAATTCTGCTCGGAATTGCACCGCCAGCGTTACGAGGAGGAGTTGGGCCGGCTGGCGTTGAAACGAAGCGAGGGGTTTCAGTGGAAGTACCGGCCGCTTCACCAGCAAGAGGGACCGATTTCCGGCGACGCCTCCGGAGGAGGGCAACCCCGGCATACAGGATTCCTATTGAATCTGGCGCATGCGGTGGAGCACGCCGGGACACCGTCCGTGCGGGTACGGGGCTACCCGGCACGATTGGGTCTCGCGGACCGCGCGTCCGAAGAGACGGTCGCACACTACCGGGAGAAAGTAGCTGCCGTCGAGGAGCAACGCATCTGTTTGATGGGGATGTATCCATTTGCGTTTCACGATATGCGGCCGGTGGGCGCAGCCGCATCCGATGCGCCAAGGTTTGTAAAGCAGGTTACCATCAAGGGCTATCACTTCCGCAGACCGATAAGTAGGCCTGTTTCGCCTCCCAGGACTAAAGGATTTCCCTCGGTCGTCCCTAAAGGTTTTACCTCGGAAATGCCGATGTCAAAATCACAGCCAGTTTTCAAATCGCTGACCGGAGATTGCTCTATGGCGGAAACTGTGATTCGGAATCGGCCGCAGGGCGCCACCCTTGTGGCGGGACCGCCAAACCTGCAACGCCAGTGGGTGCTGGACACCGCATTGCGGATGCTGGAACAGCGCTGGCAGCAGATGGAAAGACCTGAGGAAGAGCTGGAGCCGCAGGAGTTTGCCTCCTCGGTCGAATGGGCGAACACGACCCGGCTGCGATTCTCAGTCACGGGGTTCGATTTTGCCGGCGATCCCGAGATCCGGCGGTCCGTAAACGGAAGAGCGACTCCCGACGACACCGTGGTGAATGTCGCTGCGTCCCTGGCGGAGCCGGAAGCTCAGGTTGACGAGCGCCGGGTTCCCGTCTTCGAGGACATTCACTGGGACGAGCTTGAAGATAGCCGGGAGCAGCCGCCGTTTTCGATTCAGCCGTTGGCCACCGCCTTAGAGCTGTACGAGCCCCCGGTGGAAGCGGCCGTTCAGGAGGCATCCAAGGACGAGGGGCAAGCTGCGATCGAGGTCCAGCCCGAAGAAGAAGTCATCGTTCCCGACATGATGGATCGGCTGCTGGGCGACCTTCCCAAGCTGCGTCGTCCCCCTGTCATCCAACCTCAAGCCGCCGTCCAACCGGTGACGACCACCGGTTCGCGCCTTCATCTGCCGACGGTATCGGTGCTGCCGCTACGCCAGCCGATGTGCAAAGGGCCGTCGCCGGAGGCTCCGGCGCCGGCGGAAACCGAAGCGGCAGCAGCCCCGCAGATCAAGCCGGAAGAACCGCCAAAGGCAGAGGCCAAAGCGACGCCTTCGCCCGAGCCGAAGCGTGAGCCCGAGCGCGTGGCTAAAGTCGAGCCCGCAGCCAAGCCCGAGCCCGTGGCCAAGGCCGAGCCCGCGGCCAAGCTCGAGCCGGCTGTGCAAGCCGAGCCGGTCGCCAAAGCCGAGCCTCCCAAGATCGAGCAAGTCAAGACGGAGCACGCTAAAGCCGAGCCGGCCCCATCCGGCAAAACGAAGCAGGAAAGTAAGAAGAACCGAAAGCATCACCGGCAGACCCATCGCCAACATGATGGCGAGGAGCCCATCGAGGAGCCATCCGCGCTAGGCGAGGAAGTGGAAGCAGAGCTGGCGGCTATCGCCGCGCGAACTCAGGACGGGAAGGCGCCGGCCACGAAAACGGAGGAAAAGAAGCCCCAGCCGGAGGCAAGCAAGAAAGCATCGCCGGCCGGACAGCCGGACGATGCTCCCAGGTTAGGACTTGCGACAGAATTTCCGCTGGCGGGCGGCCTGACGAACGGTTCGGGCGCGGGGGTGCGGATCGGCATCGCCGCGGGCGTGCTGGCGGTGATCGGCGGGCTCGCTGCCTGGCAGTTCAGCGGCGTCCCGCGGCCCAAAGCGCCGGCAGGCCCGCTGACCGGAATTGGGGTTGGCGTCGTGGAGACAGCCGGGATTGTGATGGGGGATGCGGGCTGGCAGACCGACTGGGCTACCGACACGGCCGGCAACAAGTTCCGCCAGCTTTCTTTTTATCGCCCGTCCATGCACATCTCAGACTATCGCGTCGAGTTCCAGGCGGAGATTGAGTCCAAAGCTGTGAGCTGGCTGGTGCGCGCCGCGAGCGCCAGCAGGTATTACGTGCTGAAGCTGCAACAGGTGAAGGGTGGACCGTCCCTGGTCGTGAACCTGGCGCGTTTCCCGGTAGTGGACAACATTCCGGGAGAGACAGTGGAAAAACAACTGCCTTTCCCGGTCCACCTGGGCATGGTCTACCGCGTGCGGCAGGATGTGATCGGGCCGAAGTTCTCGGTGACGATCCAGGACCACACGGTGGACGAGTGGATGGATGCATCGATTCTGACGGGCGGTTTCGGCGTAGCCAATGAAGGCGCGGATCGCGGCCAGGTTCGGCAGATTCAAGTGTGGCATTTACGGCAAAAGTCCGCCAAATAAGGCGGTATCGGACAAGGGAGAGAGCAGCATGCAGGAAATCCGGGATCAGTGGATTTGGTTCGTGGACGACGAACTGATTCCCGCCTTGCTGAAGCTGGAGCAGGCCGACGCGCAACTGAAAAAGCGGGCAGCTTCCTCACACGCCTTCGTCAACGCGGTGACATGGCACCTGGAGGGACAGACCGAGCAGGCTCTGGCGGAGCTGAGCCGTGGCGCTGAAGACTCCAACAACGCCGCCGAGTGCTTCTCGGCGATGGGGCACATTCAATATGAGCTGGAGCGCTACGAGGAAGCCGCTGCCAGTTATGGAAAGGCGGCGGCGGCTGTATCGGGCCACAAAATGGGGCATTTCAATCAGGGCCTCTGCTACGAGAAGCTGCGGCGGTACAAGGAAGCAGCGCTGGCGTTTGAGAAAGCCTCGCAGGCGGACCCGGCGCGTCCCGAGCCGCGGCTCGGGCTGGGCATCTGTCTGCTGCATCTGAAGAAGCCGAAGCAGGCGCAGGACACCTTCGAGCAGTGCCTGAGCCGCGATCCGAACAATCCGACAGCGCTGTTCGGCAGGGCGGTGGCGCTGCAACTGCTTTGGCAATTCGACCAGGCAGCGGAGATCTACCGCCGGCTTCTGCAGCGCAATCCGAACGCCGAGGAGGTGCTGGTGAACCTCATCGCCATCGGCGTGGCACGCAAGGACACGGCCAACCTGAAGGAATACTGCGAGCGTCTCCAGCGCATCCGCCCCAAGTCGCGGCCGGTGCTGGAGGGTCTGGCCACGGTGGCCCTGGCAAACGAGGATTGGGAAACGGCGGCGCGCTTGTGTTCCGAGCTGGCGGAAGCTGAGCCGGAGCTGATGGAGGCGTGGCTCAATCTGGGGATCGCGAACCAACGGGTGAACCGGCTGGATGCAGCCGCCAAGGCCTTTGCCAAGGCGGCCGAGCTCCGCCCGGACCACAAGTCGGTGCACTCCTGTCTGGGCGCGGTGCTGGAGCAGAAAGGCGACTGGGACGCGGCCCGCAAAGCCTACGAAAAGGCGATTCAGGCTTCGCCCGATCAGGCGGAGCCGCTGTGGAATCTGGCGCTCGGCTACGAGCAGCACGGCAACGCCTCGGATGCCGAAAAAGTCTACATGCGGCTGGTGAAAGTGGCGTCTGATTCGCCGGAAGCATGGTTCCGGCTAGGGTACTTGCGCGCTGAGCGTGGCAACTGGAAAGGCTGCGCGGATGCGCTCGATCATTGCACCCGCCTTCGCGGCGATTGGGCGGATGCGCTGTTCAATCTTGGGGTGGCGCATTGGAACCTGGGAGATCGCGATACGGCCAGCCAGGCGTTCGAGCTGGCGCTGGCGGCGCAGCCCCAGTCGGTCGAGATCCTGCGCGCGCTGGTCTCTCTGGCGCTCGAGAACAATGATCTGGAGAAGGCCGAAGAAGCCGCCGAGCTGATGGCCGAGCAGGGAGAACAGACGGCCGATCTGCTCTACCACATCGGGCTGGCGCGCCAGAAAGGCGGCCAGCATGAGGACGCATCCCGTTTCTACCGGCAGGCGCTCAGCCAGAAACCGCGTTTTTCCGAAGCGCTGGTCAATCTCGGCCATGCTCTGCGGGCCTTGGGGGACGAGCAGGAGGCGCGCGCCTGCTGGCGCAAGGCGGTCGAGTACGAGCCGCATCTGGCCGACAGCTATTTTGCGAAGATGCAGCGCTGAGAGTTGCGTTCGATTCACACCTCCAGTTGGGTCGGGGCCGGGGTGGCGTGAGGGTGGCCATCCCGGCGTTTTTTTATGGAGCGGAAAACGAGCGGCGGTCGCGCCGCAGGAACGCCGGGATCTCCAGGTCGTCCATATCGTGAACCGGTTCCTCCGCCAAAGGAGGCGGGGAAGACGCCGCCCGGACTGCCGGCGAAGACGCAGCCGCGGCCATGGACATGGCCGGCGCCAGTTCCTCAGCGGGCTCCGGCTCCACCGCCGGCATCGGAATCTCCTCCTGCCGTGAAGTGAGGACGGATTCGACAATGCTCCCGATCGGCAGTTCCGGAGTGGAAAGCGTCGCACCGGTGAACAAGCGCGCGCGTGGCTCCTGGGCGGCGGCGCGCTCGAAGCCGGTCGCGATCACCGTCACCTTGACCTCGTCGCCCATGTCTTCGTCCAGCACGATTCCGAAATTGACCATCGCATCCTCGTTCTTGGCGGCGCCGCAGATCAGAGAGCAGGCGTCATGGACTTCATGCAGCGAGATGCGGCTGGAGGCGGTGATATTGATGAGGATGCCCCTGGCGCCCCGCATCTCCGTTTCTTCAAGCAGCGGGCAGTGGATCGCTTTGCGGGCCGCCTCGACGGCCGCATCCTCGCCGGTGGCTGCGGCGGTGCCCATCATGGCGTGCCCCATCCCTTGCATGATGGCGCGAATGTCGGAGAAGTCGCGGTTGATCAGGCCGGGCGTGTTCATGATGTCGGAAATGCCCTGCACCGCCTGGCGCAGCACGTCATCGGCGGCGCGAAACGATTCCAGCAGCGGCGTGCCGCGCGGCACCAGCGTGGTGAGCCGCTCGTTGGGGATCTGGATCAGCGTATCGACGGTCGCCGCCAGCTCAGCCAGCCCGCGATCGGCAATCCTCATTCGGCGGGGCCCTTCGAAAAAGAACGGCTTGGTGACCACCGCAACGGTGAGCGCGTTCAGCTCCTTGGCAAGCGAAGCCACCACGGGCGCGGCCCCCGTCCCCGTTCCGCCTCCCATGCCTGCTGTTACGAACACCATGTCGGATCCCTCGAGAATCTCGATGATCCGTTCGGTATCTTCCAGCGCCGACTCGCGGCCGATGCCGGGATCGGCGCCCGCCCCCAGCCCGTTTGTCATTCTGTGCCCGATCAGCAGCTTGTTCGTCACCGCGGATGCGTTCAATGCCTGCCGGTCCGTATTGATGACGTAATACTCGACGCCCTGGATGCCAAACTGCATCATGCGGCCGACGGCATTCGATCCTCCGCCGCCGACGCCGATCACTTTGATCTTGGTTCCAACCGGGGCATCATCCTGAATCTCGAACTTCAGCCCATCGAGTCTGGGTTCCAACTGAGTCATGCTCCACCTCCCGTGTCGCTCAACTGCCGCCTCGCGCGGCGTCACAAGACGGCCCGCGGGGTTCACTTCAGCACCAATCCCACAAAACTGGGCGCGCGACGTCTGGGCTCGCGGTGCGACTTCAGACGGGCCGAGTACATCGCCAGGCCGGCGGCTGTGGTCCACGCCGGCCCATCGAGCTCCTCCGGCCAGTCGTCGACGCCTTGTGCCAGGCCGTTGCGCGCCTGGCAATTCAGCGCCACCTCCGCCATGTCACACATGCCGGTAAGCTGGGCGCCGCCACCGGTCAGCACCACGCCTTCCATCAGCGGCTGACGCAAGCCGGACTTCTCGATTTCCGCGCGCACGAGCAGAAACAACTCTTCGGCGCGCGCTTCCAGAATCTCGTTCAGATGCCGCCTGGTCGACTCGCGCGGCGCGCGGCCCTCCGGCGAAGGCAGCTCGATGTAACTGCTGTCGGAGGTCAAGCCCAGAATCGCGCAGCCGTATTCTTCCTTGAGCTGGTGAGCATCCTCCCAGGACACCTTCAGCACCTGCGATAAGTCGCGTGTGAAGTGCTCTCCGCCCACCGGGATGCCGGCGGCGCGCAACAGCGCATCGCCTTCATAGACGACGAGACTCGAGCTGTGCATCCCGATGTCCACCAGCGCGACGCCGCGGATCCGGTCTTCCGGCAGGATGCTGGCGTAGGCGGCGGCCACCGGCTCGAAGACGGTCTCCTCGACCGCCAGGTGGGCCTGGTGGATGGCGCCGACCAGCGCCTGGTGCTCCCGCGTCGAGCAGCTCACCACGTAGACATTCGCTTCCAGCCGCGTGCAGACGGCTCCCAGAGGATTGCGGAAGCCGGCCCGCCCGTCGAGCGTAAAGTCCATCGGCAGCATCTGGAGCACGAAGCGGTCGTCTTCCAGACGAACTCGCGACGCCAGTTGCACCGCGTAGCTGAGATTGTCCTGCTCGACTTGGCGCGGCCGGCCGAATTCGTAGACGCCGCGGCTGAGGAACCCCTGGATGGTGTTGCTGCTCACGCCGGCCACCACCGACTCGACCGAGGCACGGCTCATCCGCTCGGCGTCGCGCACGGCGTACTGAATGCTCCCGGCGACGGCGCCGGAATCCGCGATCCGGCCCCTTGTCCAGCCCAGGCTTGGCGCTTCCCCCCAGCCGAGAAAACGAAGCTGCCCGTCCTCCAGCGTCAGGATCACGCAACGCGTCCTCGCGCTGCCCGCGTCCAGGCCCACAGCCAGGCGCCAGTTGCGGTTAAGATTCGCCACCATCCGCTCCTTCCAGGGACGTGATCCGGTCATCGATCTGGAGGTCGAAAGTCCTGGCGCCCGGTCTGCGCTGATGAATTTCCTGGTAGTGAGCCAGAAATTTCTCGATCCGCGCGCGGAAATTGCGGTTGCCGAGCAGCACCGTCACCATGTCGCGGTCCACCTGTAGCGCTGCTTTCAGGTTGCCGGGATCGCGCACGTCGATTTCCGAGATCCGAGCCGACAGCGGCCCGATCCCGCCGAGCAGCGTCATGGCCGCCTGGACGCGCACCTTTCGCGAGGCCTCCGGCTCACTCGCGCTGATGCCGGTGAGCACGGCGAAGTTGAATCTTTCCCCTCGCGGCAACGGCAGCAGGACGCCCTCCGCGTCGATCAAGTGGAACTGGGGCGCGTTTCCCTGCCGGTTGATTTGCACGAAGGCCACCGGCTCCCGTTCCTGAATCAAGACAGCCAGCCGGTCAGGCCAGCGGCGCGACACGGTCGCCTCTCTGACCCAATCCACCGCCAGCAACTGCCGCCGCCGCTCGGCGACGGGGAACAGGTACAGACTGCGCCCGAAGTCCTGTTCCAGGACTCGAAGGATCGCCGCCTTGGACGACCGCCGGACGCCGTCCATCTGAAGGTTCGCCGGATCCTTTCCGTAGCCGGCGGCAGGCGGCAGATGGAAGCGCGGATCGTTGATCAGCCATGCCTCGACGCGGTGGAAGGCGATGGTGAGCAGAAAGGCGGCCGCCAGAGCGAGAAACGGCAGAGCCCAATAAAACAGATTGATCGTTCTGCGTCGCGCCGTTCCGGCCGGCTGGCGGATGTTTTTCGGCCGGCGGACCGGCTCCGGCGCGGTTTCCATCTCCACCTGCTCGAGCAGCGGGTATTCCAGTTCTTCCGATACGGATCTTCGAGCCATGGCTAACTCCTTGCCGCCACCCGCTCCCGGGCGCGGAGCGCCTCGAGGATGCGGTCGCAGGCCTGCCAGACGCTGCCGGCGCCCAGCGTGATCACGGCATCGCCGGGCTGGCTGGCGGCCACGACGCGGCGAATCCCCTCTTCCATGCCGCCGGCGTATTCGGCGGCTTTGTGCCCAAACTGCCGCAGGCGCTCGACCAGCGCTTGCGCCGTTACTCCCTCGATCGGCGCCTCGGAAGCGGCGTAAATTTCCAGCACAAATACGGCGTCGGCCAGGTGGAACGAACGCGCGAAATCGTCCATCAGCAGGTGCGTGCGCGTGTAGCGGTGCGGCTGGAACAGCACCAGCACGCGCGAGAAGCGGCAGACCCGGGCCGTGTCGAGTGTGGCGCGGATCTCGGTAGGGTGGTGGCCATAGTCGTCAATGACCATGACGCCCGCCGCCGAGCCGCGCGTCTGAAACCGCCGCTCGACGCCGCTGAAGCCGGCCAGCCCTTTGCGGATCTGCTCGAGCGGGATCTCGAGCTCGAGGCCGGCGGCCACCGCCGCCGCCGCGTTCAGCACGTTGTGCGCGCCGGGCACTCCCACGCGAAAGCCGCCCAGGTCGTCGCCTTTGAGGCGAAGCGTGAACTCGCTCGACGTCGCACCGCCGGCCACATCCACGATGACCAGATCCGCCTGCGGACTGCGCCCATAGGTGACCGTGCGCCGCTGCACTTTGGGGAGGACGCTCTGCACGTTCTCGTCGTCCAGGCAGAGAATGGCCGCCCCGTAGAACGGCACTTTGTTGACAAAGGACGCAAACGCCTCGAGCAGCGCTTCGAAAGACTCGTAGTGATCCAGGTGCTCGCGGTCGATGTTGGTGACCACCGCCAGGATCGGCGCCAGCTTCAGGAAGGATCCGTCGCTCTCGTCGGACTCGACCACCAGGAATTCGCTCCTGCCGACGCGCGCATTCGATCCGCCCATGCCTGTCACGCGCCCGCCGACGACGACAGTGGGATCCAGCCCCGCCTGGCTGAGCACCGCCGCCGTCATCGAAGTGGTGGTTGTCTTGCCGTGGCTGCCGGCGATGGCGATTCCGAACTTCATGCGCATCAGCTCGGCCAGCAGCTCCCCGCGCGGAATCACCGGGATTTGCAGTCTGCGCGCTTCGAGGACTTCCGGATTCGCCGGATCGATCGCCGAGCTCACCACCAGCGCCTTGGCCCCGGCCACGTGGGCGGGGTCGTGCCCCTCCCGGATGAGGGCGCCGAGCGAGGCCAGCCGCTCGGTGGCCGGCCCCAGCTTCACGTCCGAACCGGTGATTTCATAGCCCAGGTTCAGGAGCACTTCGGCGATGCCGCTCATGCCGATGCCGCCGATTCCGGTGAAGTGGAGGCGCTGGGGCTTAAAAAACATTTTTATCCTTAATTGTTTCGGCTTCGGGAACCGGTGTCAACTCTTTTTCATCCGCCCGCTCCGCGCCGTTTCCTCGAGCGCCTCGGCCGCTCTTTGGGCCGCTCCCGGCCTCGCAAACTGGCGCGCCGCCTCCGCCATGCGCTCGAGCAGTCCCGGCGCGGACGCCATCTCGGCGATGGTGTGAAACAGCTCCTCGCCGGTCAGCTCCTGGTCGAGAATCAGGCGCGCCGCTCCGGCCCGCGCCATCGCCTCCGCGTTGCGCAACTGGTGCTGGTCGGCGGCATAGGGAAAAGGGACCAGGATGGAGGGCCTGCCCGCCGCCGCCAGCTCCGCCACCGTGCCCGCGCCGGAGCGGCACACCACCACGTCCGCCTCGGCGAACGCCTTCGGCATGTCTTCGATAAACACCGCCACCAGGCCTTCCAAGCCGCTCGCCTGGAAGGCCGCCGCCATCTCCGTGAAAGCCTGCGAGCCGGTTTGATGGATCCAGCGCACGGGAAAACGGCTCTGCTGGAACAAAGGCCAGCTTGCGCGCCCGGCCTCGTTCAGCCGGCGCGAGCCGCGGCTGCCTCCGGTCACCAGCACCGTCAGCTTCTGCTGTCGCGGTTTCTTGGCCAGCGCGAAAAACTCCGCTCGCACCGGAAGGCCCGTCATCTCGATGCGTCCTGGTGGAAAAAAACGTCCGGCTTCGGGAAAGCTCAGCAACGCCCGCCGTGCGATGCGTCCGATCCAGCGGTTCACCAGACCGGGCATCGCATTGGGCTCCATGAGCACCACCGGTTTGCCGAGCAGCCCCGCCGCCAGCGTGGCCGGGCCGGCCACGTAGCCACCCATGCTGAATACGGCCACCGCCTGATAGCGGCGGATCAGCCCGGCCGCCTTGCCCACCGCCAGCGGCAACTGCCACAGCGTGCGCAGCGTCCGCCGCCATCCCACGCCTTTCAGCCCGCCGATCTCGATGTACTCGATGGGGAAGTTCTCCGGCGGAACCAGCTTGCTCTCGAGGCCTTCCCTCGTCCCGATAAAGAACGGCCGGTGGCCACGACGCCTCAGCTCGCGGGCCACCGCGATCGCCGGAATCACGTGACCGCCCGTTCCTCCGCCTGCCATCAGGAACGCCAGCTTCCTGGGATGGCCGGGCCGGGCTTTTTTCGAAGACCGGCGAATGCGGATTCTCATCTTGATTTCCGTTAACCCGCATGCTCGCTGACGCTCATCAGAATGCCGAGAGAGGAAAGAGTGCTCAACAGGGAGCTGCCGCCGTAGCTGATCATGGGCAGCGGGAAGCCCTTGGTGGGCGCCAGGTCCAGCACGACGCTGATGTTCATCAGCGCCTGGCACACAATGACGGTGCTGACTCCCAGCGCAAGGTAGCGTCCGAAATCATCGTGCACCAGCCAGTAGAGCCGGAAGCCGCGCCAAAGAATGACGATGTACGCGGCCAGCACGGCAGTCGCGCCCCACAGTCCCAGCTCCTCGGAAATAACCGCGTAGATGAAGTCGTTGTGCGCTTCCGGCAGATACATATGTTTCTGCCTGCCCTGCATCAGGCCCAGCCCGAGCGCCCCGCCGGCGCCGACAGCGATCTTGGATTGCCGCACCTGGTAGCCGGAATCTTTCGCCGCCAGGGACTGGCTGGCCCACGCGTTGATCCGCCCGGCCGGGTCGATCTTGTCCAGCCATGATTGATCCAGGTACCCGATGATGCGGTGCAGGCGGTATGGCTTGGAGAGAATGGCGACGGGCAGCACCAGCACGCAGGCGCCAAACGCCACCAGGAAATAGCGCTTATCCAGCCCGGCCACGTAAAAGACCGCCGCTCCGGTGCATACCAGCACGGCCGCCGTGCCCAGGTCGGCGACAGTCACAACCGCCGCCAGTACGCCCAGCGCCAGCGCCGCCGGGGCGAGGGTGTGCCGCGTGTTGATGACGTGCGCGCGCCGCGTGACGAACCACGCCAGAAAGATCACCAGCGCGGGGCGGGCGAATTCGGAGGGCTGGATGCCGATGGACCCGAACCGCAGCCAGCGGTGCGCGGAGCGGTCCGCGAAATAGACCACGACCAGCAACGCCATCACCAGCCCCAGCGGCGCAAAGGCCCAGGTGGGACCGCGCAGGGAGCGGTAATCCTTGCGCTTGAAATACATGAGCGCGATGAATGACGCGACCGCCCAGCCCATCTGCCGGAAAAGGAAGCGGTTGCTGTCCTGGAAGCGCATCTCGGCCATCACGCTGGATGCGCTGTACACCATCACCAGGCCGAAGCACACCATCGCGACAACGGTGAGAAACAAAGTGCGATCCGTCTTCAACTGCTGCGCCATCCTGACTGCTCCTGTGTAGCGTTTCCAACCGCTCCCTCACGGTCGCGGCTCTGTTTCGGAGCCGCGCGCGTCAGCAAGCGGTCGAACCGGTTCTAAACAAGTCTACCAACAAGTGTTTTAAACATTTTTCCCCGTTCTTCGTAGTTCTGAAACTGGTCAAAACTGGCGCACGCCGGCGCCAGCAGCACCACTTCTCCCGGCCGCGCTCCCTCGCGCGCCCGCTCGACGG
>JACQDF010000373.1 GCA_016201205.1 Acidobacteriota bacterium | reverse complement strand
ATTACGACAACAGCCCGAACAACCGCGCCAATCCCGATCCGAACCAGGTGATCCGTTGGGGCGACAAGAGCGAAGAAGAGATGATGACAAGCTGGATTGAGTATCTGGAGGCGGCTCGAACCTTTTCCGGAACCACGAGCGGAACGCCGTAGCGCCGCGGCAGTAGTCTTCTCGCTTCCGTCTTCCGGCCCGCAAGGGCATGCGCCTCGCCCAGGTGACCGGTATCTCGAATGTGGGGCCTGGCCGGCTGCGTCGACTCGCTCACTTCTTCGCAGCTCGATCCGGCCGTTTGGCTTCCAGCACTACGACCATTCGACCGCCCCGTTCCTCTTGCTCCTTCAAATCACGGCAGATTGCCGCCAGGCCATAGTCGAAGCGCGCGGCGTGTTCCTGCCTCACTTTCCTGATTTCCTCGACGATCGGATCTTCCCACATTGGGCTATTCTCCCATCAGTTCTTCCGGCGTACAGATGACCGGCGGGTCATAGCCTCGCAGGGTACACACCGAAGCTACCGCGCCGCGCATCTGCGCGTTGGCAATGTGCCGGCAGTTCCAGGTCAGCAGGTAATCCATGCCGTGCACCGTCGCCAGGGCGATGTGAAGGGCATCCTCGGCAGCCTGCTTGGGCAATGGGCCGTTCTCGATCAGGTCCCGCGCCAGTGCTTGCGCTTCCTCGGTGAGCCCCAGCAATGGAACGCCAGCCAACTCCTCGAGACGCCTTTGGGCGGCGGCGGGATCTCCAGCGCCAGCTTCGCGAATGACCAATTGCCGCCACCACCAGGTCCCTGCTCGGCTTCGCAATGAGGTAGCTGACCACTGACGTCTCCAGGTAAACCTTCGGTTTCATCCGGAATGCTGCCAGCCCTCACCACCAAGGCTAGCACAGGCCCACGGCAGCACGGGCTTCCTTCGTAGCCAACGGCGGTTCGCCATCGACGTGCAGGACACAGATGAGACCCGGATCGTAGGCAACCGCGTCAGCAACGGCCGCAGCCCGTGGGGAACGGCGCCACACGCCCCAGAGGTGATGATTGTCACCGCGCATTACGACAACAGCCCGAACAACCGCGCCAATCCCGATCCGAACCAGGTGATCCGTTGGGGCGACAAGAGCGAAGAAGAGATGATGACAAGCTGGATTGAGTATCTGGAGGCGGCTCGAGCCTTTTCCGGAACCTCGAGCGGAACGCCGTAGCGCCGCGGCAGTAGCCGAATCGGTATCTCGAAGGTGGGGGGCTTGGCCACTTCTTGGGGGTCTTCAGGAATCATTCAGAAATAATTCATCTTTTGTTCATGACTTGAATAGCCGGTGTCGCGTACCCTTCGAGCGTGAGGGCGGCGGCAAGCCGTCCGACAGGCTTAGCTTAGAGGAGGTAAAGATATGCAAGGGAATACAGGATCTCTTTGTCCACATTGGATGCCGGCCTTGTTGTGGCTATCGGTTGCGGCCGTCGTCCCGGCCGCGGCGCAGCCAGACAGCTTCACGACCATTGACTACCCGGGCGCGACGCAAACCATTGTTCGTAAAATTAACGACTCAGGAGACATCGCCGGCGGCTTCAGAGACGCCAACAACGTCCTCCACGGCTTCCTGCTGAGCGGCGGGAAGTTCACCGAGATCAATTACCCTGGGGCCAGCGCAACCATTGTCAACGGAATTAACAACCGGGGCGACATGGTTGGCACCTATTCCGGTACCGCAGGCCTAGCATTCCTTCTCCGTCAGGGCGAGTTCACCCCTTTGACGTGCCCCGATAGCGACAGTTTTCAGGCCAATGCCATTAATTCCAGTGGCGACGTTGCCGGCTGGATCAACGTTGCCGGCGTGCCCGCGAAGGGCCTCGTCTGGAATCGCGGCGTGTGCACCCTCAGCGAGTATCGTCCCGAAAATCCCCGGCGCACGATGACGATGTACTGGGGGTACTGGGGGTTGAACAATGCCGGAGTTACGGTCGAACATTACGGGATGACCGTGTTCGAGGTTCGAGGACGTAAAGAATTAGACGCCTCTTAAAAACGGGGAGAAGGAAAGGAGAATACATTATGACTGTAAAATGGAATACGTTCATGGCGATAGCCCTGTGCGCCCCAGCCTGGGACCAGCCTGCCGTGGCGCAAGCGACACCGGAGGCTATCGTCGATGTCCGCATCGAGAACTTCGTCAACTACGATTATGACTACCTGGATTACACCAAATTTGCCACGATCCCGACCATGACAACCCCCCTTCCAATGAGGACCTTCGGGAGGCACCTCGGCTTGGCCGATATCGTGGCTGTCAACGGCAAGCCGGCGATGGGCACCTGTGTGTATTTTTCCCGAATGTTGACTCTCAGGCCCGACGCAGGTCCCGGCCAGGCAATTGCGGATGTTACCCGGGCTATGCTGGACGACTTCTCGTGTGAATTCTTGCAGCCCGATGGCACGCCGGTTGGGACGATCATGGGCTACGGATTCACGCACGGATCGCCGCCACCCGGCGCGCCTCGCGCGGTGACATCCTTCGACTACACGATCATCGGAGGAACCGGCGCTTTCCTCGGTGCTCGCGGGCAGATGGGCTACGCCGGTCCCGTGCCCGGTCGGGTGGCATCGGTGTATGAAGACACGGCAAACCGGCGGGTGCTTGGAGGCACCTCACGGCGATTCATCTTGCACCTGATTCCGATGTCCCGCCCGGAGGTGGTAATGTCGTCAGACACGGCTGCGCTTTTCCACGCGGACTTCTCTGTTGTGACCCAGCAGAATCCCGCTCGCGCGGGCGAAGTCTTGTTCGCACGTGCCACCGGACTCGGCCCAGTGCGCGCTCCAATCGATCCCGGGGAGCCGTTCCCGGCCGATCCCATTGCGGTCGTCAACTCACCGGTCGAGGCAACGGTCAATGGCGGGCCGGCGGAGGTTATCAACCAGGTGGGGTGGCCTGGCACGAGAGACGTGTATCGAATAGACTTCCGGGTTCCGGAAGGAACAGGCGCCGGTTTGGCAACCCTGCGGCTGACAGCAGCCTGGATTCCCGGACCACAGGTGCAGTTTCCTGTCCGCTGATAGCACGGTGGCAATGCGGCGCACTCGCGGATCTGCTCGAGCCCCGATCCGAGAGCGATTCCCGATCGGCCAGGATCAGGGCGAGGGCGCGATATTTCGACAGATCAAAGAGGTTCTGATCGGATATGATGTCGAAAGGCGTACACGACCGGGAGCCATTCCTCATTTCTCCCCTTCCGGTCTTGTTTCCCGTGTTTTGTTGTGCTTGTAGTTCGAGAGTCGGAGTTCCTCGTATGGTGTTGGAGAGTGGCTCGGAACTCGCCGTTCCGCTAGGTCGCGGCTTGCGATGAGGGGTTTTGAGGAGTCGTCGCTGCTCCCCTGGTGGTTTGGTTTGGGAAGTCTTGGCCCAGAAGGCAGCGGGAGGGGTTGCCCTTTCGTGCTCCGAAACGGGCGCTACACAGTGTTTGATTTTCCCGGTGCAACGTCAACAGGTGCCGAAGGGATCAATTCTTCCGGGCAGATCGTCGGCAATTACACAGTCTCCGGCGTGCAGCATGGTTATGTCGCGCGAGTGACACCGGCGGGACCGGCCCCTCCCGTGCTCACCGTCGACGATGACGGCGGCGACTGCCCCGGCGCTATTCCCACCATCCAGGAAGCCGTCCGCCGCGCGGTACCCGGCACCACCATCCGTGTTTGTCCAGGCACCTATTTCGGAACCGTACACATCGAGGGCCCGGAAAAGGGGGGCTTGAAACTGATCGCCATGGGCGGCCAGGACGAAGTGGTTCTCCAGGGCGACTACAGCGAGTTGAACGGCTTCCACCTGACGAACGTCACCGGCGTCCTGATTCGCGGCTTCACCGTGCGCGACTTCGGCACGACGGCGACGACCGCCTCTGTGTTTGGCGTCGGCAATCTGATTCACCTCGACAACGCCGACTACAACGGCATCGAGTACAACCGGCTGATCAACGGCGACATGATGGGCATCATGCTCACCAACTCGATGGGCAATGTGATCGAGCACAACACCGCCTTCGTGACCAATGCCGCACTCGCCAACTGCGGCATCCACATGCAGGGCAAGCGCTCGGCCAACAACCACATCCGCAACAACATGACCTATGGCAACAAAGTGGCCGGGATCATGATCCGCGACGCCGGCCCGGGCAATTGGGTGCTGCACAACACAGTCATCGACAACGGGCGCTTTGGAATCGATGTCCAGGACACGGAGGAAATCTGGATCGAAGGCAATCGCGTCAGCAACGGCCGCGGGCCGTGGGGCACGGCGCCATACGCCCCGGAGGTAATGGGCGTTGGACTTGGGATCAACCTGGTCAATGTCAACAAGGCGACTCTGAGGGATAACCGCGCCCGTGGCAACACCGGCATGGATCTGAGCTGGGACGGCAAGGGAACGAACACGTTCACCGCCAACGCGTGCGAGAGCTCGACGCCGGCCGGGGCCTGCGCGCGGTAAGCGATTTAATGCGTCATGCTGTAAATGACGTAGTTCACGCCAACGCGAATGCCCAGTGCGGAGTACTTTTCCGGGTAGTGCGGCTCGTCCGCCCACTCCCAGGAATCTCCGAGATCCGAATTGAATGACATCGCCACCACGATGCGGCCGCGATCGTCATGGATGCCCCGCCAGTACGGTACCGCGCCGTCGTTGCGGTAGGTGGTCCCTCGCCGCAGCGCCCACTCGCCGGGAACCTGATAGCGGTCGTCCAGGTCATACACCGTGTGGAAGATGGATTCGGCGTCCTCGAGCTCGACGATCGGCCGGTCCGGGAAAACACGCTTCATGCTCTCCTCGAATCGTCCCCACTCCTCGGTTCCCCAGAAGTCGTCCAGCATCAGAAAACCGCCGCGCAGCAGAAACTCGCGCAGCGTTTTCGCCTGGGTGGCGGTCAATTTCCAATCGCCCATTTCGCCGGCGCACAGCCAGGGCCAGTTGAACACGTCGTCGCCATCATCCAGGTTCACCGGCTGTTCAGCCGACCGCACGTGGATGCGCGTCAGGCGCCGGAGCGCCATCGCAAAATGGCGATCCGC
This sequence comes from Acidobacteriota bacterium, assembly GCA_016201205.1. Classification (GTDB taxonomy): domain Bacteria; phylum Acidobacteriota; class Terriglobia; order Bryobacterales; family Bryobacteraceae; genus CADEFT01. The sequence goes on along the minus strand of JACQDF010000373.1, from coordinate 8,377 downwards.
CCGCGGATAATCCTGCGTCCAACTGGTGCCACCCTCTCTCCAGTCGCCTCCGAAGCCGAAGCGAAATCGCCGGCCGAAGAGAGCGTTCGGGTGCGAGGGATACATCAGACGGCCAAAGACAAATTCCGTCTTCTCCTGCCAATCCGGCGGCAAGGCGATTGCATCGTAGGGCTCGAGGCTGCGATAGACGCGGAACGGACGCTGGGCATACAAGGCAGTGAGCACAACAAGCCCGCAGCCCGAGCAGCAGAGCACTTTCGGAACCGTCATGCGCCTGCCTGTGAGCATAGCACCGGCGGCCGCGCGGCCCCGATTCCGCCCCAACAGGCATATCATGTCTGAATGGCGCCCGTTCTTGGAATTCTGCTATTTGCCGCGGCGGCGCTTTTCGCCCAAACGCGGTTTCGCGAGCATGTAATCGACGCAAACGTCCCGGGCGGATACGCGGTCCACGTAGCCGACGTCAACCACGACGGCCGCCTGGACGTGGTCGGGCTCAGCACGCGAGCGAGTGATCTGTACTGGTACGAGAACCCGGCCTGGGAAAAGCGCCTGTTTATCGACAAGCTCCCCGGGCTGGTGAACCTGGCGCTGGCCGACCTCGATGGCGATGGCATCCCCGAGCTGGCGCTGGGCAGCGCCTTCAGCATGGTGGCCGCCAAGAGTGAAGGGCTGGTTTGGATTCTGCGGCATCAGGGCGATCCGAGGCAGCCGTGGAAAGCCGAAAGAATCGACGCCATTACGACCGCGCACCACTTCGTCTGGGCGGATGTGGATGGCGACGGCAAAAAGGAATTGATCAACGCTCCGCTGATCGGCGTCGGCGCGCTGGCGCCGAAATACGAGGATCATGTGTCGCTGGTGTTTTACCGGCCTCCGGTGTGGAAGCGCGAGTTGATCTACGACCGCATGTTCGGCGTCCTTCATCGCGTACGCGCCGTCCATTGGCGCAAGGGACCGCGGCAGCAACTGCTGACGGCGGGCTTTGACGGCATTCTGCTGCATGAAGCTGACGGAAAAAGCCCGAATCTGCACTGGAAGAGCACAGTGCTCAACAAAGGCCACCTCGAGCCGGCGCCACGATCCGGTTCCAGCGACGTCGCCATGGGCCATCTCGGGCGGCAGCGCTTTTTGGCCGCGATCGAGCCATGGCACGGCAACGAAGTCGTCGTCTACTTGCAGGGCAAGAGCGGCGCATGGGAGCGGCGCGTCATCTTCGACGGGCTCAAAGAAGGCCATGAAGTCGCGCTGGCCGATTTCGACGGCGACGGTCGCGACGATCTGGTGGCCGGCGATCGCGGAAAAGAGGGCGCCAGCATGCATGTCTTCTTCTCCCTCGATGCGGAGGGAAAGCAATGGCGTCACGAGGTGGTCGACAAGGGCGGAATGGCGGGGTCCGGATGCACGGTCGGCGACATGAACAACGACCGCCGCATGGACATTGTGTGCATCGGCGCGTCAACGGCGAATCTCAAGTGGTACGAAAACCTCGGCGGCAAGTAAGCGCTCGCATGACTCAGGATTGCCCGGCGAGGTAGCGCCGCAGAAAGGCTTCCCCCGACCGCAAATCGCGCGAGATTGTCGCCTCGGAGACTCCCAGGGCGTCCGCTGCCTCCTGGATCGTGAGCCCGCCGAAATACTTGAGCTCGATGCCGCGGACTTTGCGTGGATCGAGCTTTTCGAGCTCGAGGAGCGCATCGTCGAGCGCCACCAGATCGGGCGCGCGGGATGCGGAAACCAGCACCGATTCGGCGAGGCTGGTCTTCGAGCCGCGTCCGCGCTTGGCTGCTCTGTGCCTTCGGGCGGCGTCGACCAGGACCTGGCGCATGATTTGCGCGGCGACACCGAAAAAGTGCGCGCGGTTCCGCCATTCCGGCAATCGCTGATCCGCGAGACGCAGGTATGCCTCGTGGATCAGGGCCGTGGGCTGCAGAGTATGGTCGCTGCGCTCGCGCTTCAAATAAGAATCAGCCAGCTTGCGCAGCTCCTGATACACCAGGGGCATGAGCAGATCGAGGGCTTCTTTGCTCCCCGTTTTCCATTCGACCAAGAGACGGGTGATTTTCTGCTGTGAGGCGTCCATGAAGAACCGTAGATTTCATTTTACGAAGCGCAGCCGGCTATCGCACCGTTAGACGGATCGGGGCCTCCAGCGGCTGGTCGAAATAGGAAAGCAGGCGCGCTCCCTCCTCCCCCTTCAACACCTCGGCAAATGTCTCCTGTCCGAGCAGCGCACGGTCGAGGGCGGCCTTGGTAAGCGCGAATGTAAGGTCGGTTCTCGCGGGCGGAATCGCGTGAAACTGTGCGACACCGCGGCGGATTTCGAGCGCGCAGCTTTCGTTCACATCGAGAAAGCGGAATGCCGCTGTCAGATGCACATCGAGAGTCTTGTCGGCCTTGAGGCGCGTGGTGTGGCCTTCCACCCAGGAACAGGCAGGCAAAGCAGCGATCACGTCCGGCGCCGCAAAAGCGCGCATGGCGGCATAGCGGACGGTGGCATCCGCCAGCGTGCCATCCAGTTCGCGGGCGGCAACCAGATACCAGTTGCGCCAGTTGCTGTTCATCGAAGCGAAGCCGAGCTTGCGGTAGGCGGCCGCCTTGACCAGGCGCGCATCGCGATCCTCCGGGTTGGCGGCGATGAGGTGTGTCGCCAGCTCGCCGGCCCACTGCGCATCGTCGGATTCCAGCGCTTTGCGCGCTTCCCCAAGCACGCGGCTGCGGCCGCCCATCAGCGCGATGGTGCGCCTGGCGCGCTCGCGCGGCGGGGTCGGGTTCAGCGCCACCGGGTCTGCCGCGTACCAGCCGAGATAGCCGAAATAGATCTGCCGTACCGAGTGTTTCACCGTTCCGTAGTACTCGCGCAGGTATGGCCGGAAATCCGCCAGGTGCGCCGGCAGCCGGACGGCATCCGCGAGCTCATCGGGCGTCAGGCCCTGGTTCATCAGACGGACCGTCTGGTCATGAACGAACTGAATGCCGTCGCGGTAATGGCGCATAATCTCCTCGACGCGGGCGGCGCCGCTCACCGGCCGGCCATGGGCGGGGACCATGTGCTCCGGGCCAAGGGCGCGCAGCCGGTCAATGCTCTTGAACCATGGCACCGGGTCGCGGTAGCTGGTTCCGCGCAGTGTGTGAATGTTGGGGAAAGCGGGACCCTGGATGATGTCGCCGGTGATCGCGGTGCGGCTGCGCGGCAGGTACACCGCGATGTGGTCGTCGGTCTCGCTCGGCAGATGGACCAGGCGCAGCGGAACGCCGGCGATCTCCAGGCCAAGCTGCTCGCGAAACGTGCGCGTGGGCGGCAGGAACGTGGCTGGGCCTGACGCCGCCACCGGGCCGAGTCCGAAGTTCATGCCCTTGATCTCTTCGGGCTGGAGGCCTGCGCCGAAGGAATAACCGGAGCGCACGCCGAGAATCGGGCCGATTACGCTGCCCTGGTTGACGACGCTCCTGAGCAGATCCTCGTGGGCGATCACCTCGAGTTTGCCGGCGCGCACATCATCGGGAGTGGCGAATGCCTTGGCGCCGCCGATGTGATCCGGGTGGAAATGCGTGTAGATGATGGCGGCGACCGGCTTCTGCGTGATCTTGCGAAGTTCAGCGAGGACCTGGCGCCCGGAGTCAATCCCGCTGGTGGTATCTACGACGATGATGCCGCTGACGCCCTCGATCATGACCACGTTGGCCAGCGCGAAGCCGGCGGCGGAATACACGTTGTCTGTCACCTTGTAGACCTGGCGGGCGAAATGGCCGGTGTGGGCGGCAAGCTCGGGGTGGATCTGCTGGGCGGCCGCCAGAGTCAGCAGTTGTAGTACCTGGATGGGGATCATGGGGTTGATTGTCTCATCCGGTAGGCTTAGACTGTCTGGTTGTGCAATGGAGGCACCATGAACCGTATTAGCTGGAAGAGCGTTGTGCTCGGCGGCCTGCTCGCCGGGTTGATCATTAACGTGTCGGAAGCTGTCCTCAACATGCTTGTATTGGCGGACGATATGTCAGCCGCCATGAAAGCGCTGGGCAAGTCCGGAGACATCACGCCGATGCAAATCGTGTTCTTCAATATCTGGGGCTTTGTGGCGGGGATCACGGCTGTGTGGCTTTACGCCGCGATTCGGCCGCGCTATGGAGCCGGGCCCAGGACGGCCCTGTGCGCCGGCCTCGCGTTTTGGTTTGCCTATGCGATTCTGGGCTCGATCGGCCTTCTCGTGCTGGACCTGTTCCCCGTGCGGCCCATGGTGATCGCTTACACCTGGGGTCTGGCCGAGACGCTGATCGCCACGCTGGCGGGAGCGAAGGTCTATAAGGAGGAGGCCGCTCCGGCGATGATGGCGGCTTCAGCCCATTAGGGGCTTTGAATGGAGCTGATCGGCTAACATCGGAGTATGTTCACTGCCGATGTGGCACGGGTGCCGGCGACTTCGCGATTTACGGCATTCGCGTGGGCCATTCTGATCTACACCATCCTGGTTGTGCTGTGGGGTGCGCTGGTGCGCGCCACCGGCTCCGGCGCCGGCTGCGGAGCGCATTGGCCGCTGTGCAACGGGCAGGTGGTGCCGGTGTTCCCGCAGCTTCACACGGCCATCGAGTTCACGCACCGCGTCACCAGCGGGCTGGCCTTGGTTGGCGTGGCGGCTCTGTACGTGTGGGCGCGGCGCTCGTTTGTGCCTGGATCGGCGCTCCGGCGGGCGGCCTTTTGGGCGCTGGTCTTCATGATGAATGAAGCGCTGATCGGCGCCTGGCTGGTGCTGTCGGGGCTGGTGGCGGGGAACCGCTCCCCCTGGCGAGCGGTGGTGCTGGCGTTTCATCTGACCAACACGCTGCTGCTGGTGGGCTCGCTGGCGCTGGCGGCGTGGTGGAGTGCGCATCCGGTTTCCGGGCTCGGCGCATCGCCGTTGCGGCGGCGCATTCTGTATGCGCTGATCGCGGTCATCCTGACGAGCGCCGCCGGCGGCGTCGCCGCGCTGGGCGATACGCTGTTCCCCGCTCAGACGCTGGCCGGGGGCGTGGGCGATGAATTCGCGCGCAGCGCACCACTGCTGGTGCGATTGCGCATGCTGCATCCGGTTCTTGCTCTGCTGGCGGGAGGCTATCTGATGGCGCTGGCGATGCGGGGCCGGCGGCTTGTTCCGGATGAGCATGTGGCGCGCTGGAGCACGGCGATTGTGGGGCTGACGCTGGCGCAGTTTGCGCTCGGCGGTGTGAATATCCTGCTGCTGACGCCGGTGTGGACACAGATCACGCACCTGCTGCTGACCGACTTGCTGTGGGTGAGCCTGGTCGTGTTTGCGGCGGCGCTCAGTGCGGCTGGCGCCCGGCGCTGAAGCCCTGTGCAGATGAGCCGGTTGGTGCCCGGGGCGGGACTTGAACCCGCACTCCCGTTGCCGGGAAAAGGATTTTAAGTCCTTTGCGTCTGCCGGTTTCGCCACCCGGGCAAATCCCTAACTTAGCATAGTGCTGTTTTCTTACTCCCGCGTGAATCTTCGCAAACCGCGAAGCGCTGCCTCAGATCGAGAACGCAGTCTGCCACGGGCGCAGAAGCCGATTGATGGGACCCACGGGCCGTTTCCGCGTTTTCAGACAGGAGAAGGAATGCCCACGGGACCAGCCGCGCGGATCACTGATCTGGTGGCGCATCCGCTTCCGCCGGTGCTGCTGCCGGGGCCGGGAAGTCCGAATGTCCTGATTCAGGGCTTGCCGGCGTGGCGCGGAATGCCGCTGGCGGCGGCGGGTGCATTGCAGGCCGCAAAGCAGGCATCGGACACGGCGGTGCAGTCGGCGGAAGCAGCTTCACGCGCTGCCATGGGGACTCCGGGCGCTCCCGCGGCTGTGGCGGCAGAGCAAACAGCAAAAGCAACGGCGCTCGCGGCGATGAGTTCGGCCATTCTGTCGGCCGCCGCGGGCGCCGATATCCATCAGTGCACAACCCCTTTGCCCATCCCGCCGCACGGGCCGGGCGTCGTCATCGACGGCTCGGCCACGGTGATGATCAACAACCTGCCCGCATGCCGCCAGAGCGACACGATCCTGGAAGCGTTGGGCCCTCCGAACAGAATCGCACTCGGATGCCCGACGGTGATCATCGGAGGCTGACGGATGAGGCCGCCTATCCCGTCCCGTAATCCCGGATCTTCATCGTCTCCCCGCCTCTCAGCGCCGATTGATGGGCCACGATCCCCGGCAGCGTGTAGGCGATCGCCTCCCGGATGTTCACCGCCGGCTGCCGGTCCTCGGCAATCGCGCTGACGAATTCATGCGTCAGGAATGGGTGCGAATTGCCGTGCCCGCTCCGCACCCGCATCGGCTCCGGCAGCATGTCGAAATGCGCCGGCTCCTTATCCTCACGCCGCTTCACGTCGCCTTCCGGATAGCCGTTCTCGTCAAGGACGGTCTTGCCGTCTTTGGCGATTTCGAACACCACGTTGGGGGACCCTTCCGGTCGCTGCATGATGTAGCTCATCCGGTCGCCATAGAACAGCCCGCGCTCCGTTCCGCCGGCGGCCACGTGCCAGAACACGGAGATCCGCGTCGAGTGCCCGCCGCTCGTCTTGAAGAGGCCAGTGGTGTTCCAGAACGGATTCTTGTACTGGTTCGTCTTCAAAATCTCGTGCCCGTCTCCCCATCCGTGCGCGGTCACCTCCACCAGCCTCTCATTGATCACGGGAATGACCAGCCCGGTGCAGTGCGTCGGATAGTGCATCGGCGGGAAGCCATGCCGCCACGTCGGAAACCCGCGGTCGTCGTACATCAGGGGAAGCAGCCCCTCGTGGTGATATTCCGCCTCGGAATAAAAGATCGTCCCGAAACGCCCCTGCCTGGCCCATTGGCGGCAGGTGATGATCTCCGGCCGGTAGTAGCTGGTTTCCGCCATCATGTATTTCATTCCGGTCTTCTTCACTGTGTCGAGAATCTCCACCAGCTCTTCTTCGGTCATCCCGGCCGGCACCGCGCTGATCACATGTTTGCCTGCTTTCATCGCCGTCATGGCCATCCAGGCGTGCAACGGCGCCGGCGTAAACACAGCCACCGCGTTCAGGCCCGGATGTTTCAGCATCGCCCGGTAGTCTTTATAAGTGTTGCCGCAGCGGTACACCTCCGACAGCCGCTGCAAGCGGTCTGGCCGGATATCGCACACCGCCGCCACCATGCAGCCCGGATCCAGATGCCACTGAAACGAGGACCCGAATCCGCCGCCCACGATGCCGATGTTCACTTTGCCCGCGGCACTCGTCCGCTGGGCCGCCAACGCTGTCAGTGTGCCAAGTGCGGTTCTGCGTGTCATGAACCGAGTGTATATCAGCTTTTATCCGTTCATGACCCTGCTAGTCTGGCTTTGTGGCGCCGTCTGTCATCCTTTCCGCACCGCCGCCGCTCGCGCTCGCCATCGAAGAGAATCTGCACGCGCACGTCGCCTACGTCCACCGACGGCTGCCTCAGATGACCGTTCAGGACCGTGACGGACTGCTCCTGGTCGATTCCGGGCTGCCCGCGGACACCTTCAACAGAATCTGCCGCGCCCGGATGGCCGCAGCCGGCGCGGACCATCGCATCGAAGAGGCGCTTGGCTATTTCCGCGTGGTACAGCGGCCGTTCGCCTGGTGGGTCGGGCCGGCGTCGCGGCCGCTGGATCTCGAGCGGCGGCTTCAGGAGCGCGGTTTGCGTCCAGCCGAGTACGAGATCGGCATGGCGATGGATCTGCTCGATCTGCCTCCGCACATCGACACCCCGGCCGGCCTCGAGGTGCGACGGGTGCGCACCACCGCTGAGCTGAATGATTTCGCCAACGGCGATCCGGCGGCGCTGGCCTTCTACCAAAGCGCCGCCCCTGTGCTGCTCGAAGAGGATTGTTCCATGCGGCTTTTCATTGGCTGCCTGGATGGCCATCGAGTCGCCACCAGCGAGCTGTTTCTCGGAGGCGGCGTGGCGGGCTTGTACGGCATCTCGACCCGGAAAGAGCACCAGCGCCGTGGCATCGGGTTGTACATGACGTGGGCGGCAGCGGCCGAGGCCCGGCGTCTCGGCTTCCCGACTGCCGTGCTGCTGGCTTCCGAGGAAGGACAACGAGTCTACGAACGGCTTGGCTTTCGCGCCGTCTGTCTTTTTGTCGAGTACCAGTGACGCGCCTGGAGTATCCTGGAATCCATGACAACGAGCAAAGCAACAGTTCTTCTAAGGGACACGCGCAAAACGGACCGCGCCCGCGGCAGGAACACTCCGGTGTTCCTCAAGGCTATGGCGCCGCGAGGCGCGGCCTTTGCGCTTCTAAGGGACACGCGCAAAACGGACCGCGCCCGCGGCAGAAACACTCCGGTGTTCCTCAACGCCTTGGCGCCGCGGGGCGCGGCCTTTGCGCTTCTGCTCTCGATCAGCGTGCTCTGGT
>JACQDF010000376.1 GCA_016201205.1 Acidobacteriota bacterium | reverse complement strand
TCGAGTTTTCCCGCCCGGGAGTCGGCTTCGATTTCCGCGTCCCATCTCTCCCAGTCCTTTTCCGTCAGCCACCGGAAGAGCTCGGTGAGCTCCTCACCGGGAAGTCTCTCGATTTCTGCCTTAAGTTCATCTATCTTCGACATGTTCCCTTCCAACGCTGCCTCGTCAGGGCTGAACACCGGACCAACGAGTCCAGAACCCGCCGCGGCCGGCGGGCTAACGCGGAGGATTCTTAACCTGCCGGTTGCGGCGCGTGGAGCCGGAGAAATAAGAAAACTTCGGGCCGCGACCAGTGGGCTAAGAAACAGTTGGACTAAACCGCTGCCCTACGCCAACTATGGGAATTGTATCGCGCCGGGGAGGTCCCGGCAATGCAACGGGGGGAGGCGGGCAATCTGCACCGAGCCGGTCGATGCCAGCCTGGTCTGGCTAACGCCGCCGTAAGCGGCCGTTCCAGCACGTGCACAGAAAGGAACAGCGCCGCCGCCAGAGAGGCAAAGCAGAATTGTCCCCCTTTCCATCCAATGTAAGAATGCCACCCTTCGCCCGGCCGGCAGGCGGTGCATGTTGGATCCACGTGTCGGCGAGGAGTCGCCCCCAGCGGATGCCCAAGGCCGAAGCGACCGGGGCTGGGGCGGATGAAGCCCCGATCTGGCCAACTAGAAAATGTACTTCAGCCCGAACTGGAGATTGCGCATGTTGCCGCGCGTGCCCGTGATGCGGCCGAAGTTGTTGCTGGTGACGCCCGCGTCGGGATTGCCCCAGTTGGGGTGATTGGCGAAATTGAACGCCTCAAAACGGAACTGGAGCTTGTGCGTTTCCGTGAACGCGAAATCCTTCAGCGTGGAAAAATCCCAGCCGATGATGCCCGGACCCATCAGCGTGTTGCGTCCTACGTTGCCGAACATGCCGTCGGGAGTCAGCGCGAAAGCCGCGGTGTTGAAGAAACGCTGCGGGTCCTGCTGGCCGCGCGGCAGATCGGGGCTGGCGCCCGTGGCCATGGCACGATCGAAAAAGCCGCCCGTGTTGGACGGATCGCCGCCTTGCGACACGGTGATCGGATAGCCCGACTGGAGCGTGAGGATCGCGCCGAGCTGCCAGCCTCCGATGATCAGATCGGCCGCCTTGCTGGACAGATTCAGCTTGCGCCCCTTTCCAACCGGAATGTCGTACAGGGCGCTGGTGACGAACCGCTGCCGCGTGTCGAAACTCGAGCGGGCGCGCTCGCAGGCACGGCAGTAGCTGTTCTGCGGGAACAGTGTATCACCGCCCTGGTTGCGGATGGCGCTGGCGTTGTCGATGGCCTTGGCATAGGTGTAACTCAGCAGATACGTCATCCCGTTCGAATAGCGCTTGGTCAGCTTTGCGCCCAGCGAGTTGTAGTTGCCGCTGCCCCCGTTGTCCACCAACTGGATGCGTCCGAAGGTCGGGAACGGCGCACGCGTGGGGATGGAAAGCCCCGCCAGCGGGTCACTCTCGCAGCCCGGACGCGACGTGCGCGTGCGGCAGGCCGGAATGGTCTCGTTCACCGCGCGCAGGGCTTCCAGCCGGTGACTCACGCTGCCCAGGTAGCCGATTTCAACCAGTGTGTTCTGCGGCAATTCCCGCTGCACGTTCACCATGTACTGGATGCTGTAGGGAGTGCGCCGGTCATAGGGATTGGCGAAGGTGTAAGGCCGTGGGACCTGGGCGACGCCGCCCGCGATGGCAGCCAGACCATTATCCCAGGTGAGGTTGGGGAACTGCGCGTTGGCATTGTCGCGCAGACGCCCGGCCAGGTTGCGCGCCATGTCAAAGCGCGGGTTGCCCGTGTCCTGTGAGTAGAACGCGCCGGCGCCGGCCCGGATCACCCATTTGCCGGTCGGCGCCCAGGTGACGCCGAAACGCGGCGCCCAATCGTTGTTGTCGCGCCCGACCAGCCGGTTGCCCAGCGAGCCATCCTGGCGCACTTCGATATCCGGCCAGCGCAGGTTTACGCCGGCGTAAGGATCATTGCTCGACGCCCCCTGGCGCATGAAGAAGGGGAAGATGCTTCGATCGGTCAGGTTGTAGGCGCGCACGTCCTGCCGCACGATTCCGTTGAACAGCCGCCCCGTCTGATCTTCCCACGGAGGAGTGTTTTCGTAGCGGATGCCAAAGTTCACGGTGACCGTGGAAGAGATTTTCCACGTGTCGTCGAAGTACAGATAGAACGTGTTGGCGCGGAACTGGGCGCTGGCGATCGAGACCGCGGCTTCGGGCTGGTAGACTTCGCCCAGCAGGTAGTCGGCGAAGGCGTCTCCCGTGTTGGCCACCGAGGGATTGTTGGTGGCGTTGCGGATAAAAGTGAACGAGCCTCGCGCGAACTGGTTGCCGACCTGATTGTAGCGATCCTGCCGGATCTCGCCGCCGAAGCGGAAGGTGTGCTTGCCGCGTATCAGCGAAGTGTTGTTCAGAAACTGGATCGAGCTGTTCTTGTTCTCGTAGGGGCCTTCAGAGTCGTTGCCGAATCCGGAGTAGTTCTGAATGCCGACCGAGGGGATGCCCCACTGCACCGGCGGACCCGAGGCGAGCCCTCGGATGCCGAGTGATCCCACAACGTCGCGCGAGAAGGCGAGTTGCGGACCGGTCGTGTTGTAGAAGCTCGTATATCCGAAGCGTGTCTCGGTCACCAGCGCGGGCGACAGCACCCGCGTGTTGGAAGCCATGTACTGATCGAACGTGGTGATGATCTTGGGCCCGTTCAATCTGAGCGCTTCGTCAAGCTGGTTCTCGTCTCCTGAGCTGTAACGGCCGAACCAGTTGGATTTCGACGACTCGACGAAGTCGCCGCGCACGATGAACTGGTCGCGATCGATGGGCCGCCCGAGTGCCTGGACGTGATTCGAACGCAGGTCCGCGTTGGGGAGATTGGGCGCCGGGTAGAACTCCAGCAGCTTGGTCGAGACGGGGTGAATGCGCGACGCCGGAACGGTGTTGTTGGGGAACGGCTGTGCGACGACGGCATTGCCCTGTTGCGCCCGCGTACGCGGATCGAAGATCCCATTGATGGGCCGCTCGTTGAAGTTTCCCCCGCGCATCCCCTGGCTCGGCAGCGAATAAACCCCCTGCACCTGGCGGCGCTGCCGGAACCACTCGTAGTTGGTCATGAAGAACAGCCGGTTCTTGCCGTTGTAGATCTTGGGGATCAGCACCGGACCACCGAACATAAACCCAAACTGGTTCCACTTGAATGGATCTGTCGGCGGGCGCGCTGAGGTGAACGCGTAGTTCTTGGCGTCCAGCTTGTCGTTGCGCACAAAGGAGAATAACGAAGCATGGAAATCATTGCCGCCGGACTTGGTGGAGACGTTGATCTGGCTGGCGGCGCGCCCGAACTCGGCCGGGTAGACGCCGGTCTGCACCTTGAACTCTTGCAATGCGTCAATGGATGGGAGAACGACAAACGTATTGAAGTTGGGGTCGGTGTTCTCGACGCCGTCCAGCGTGTAGTGGTTGAACTGAGAGCGCGCGCCTCCCACCGAAATGGACTGCGCCGCGCGGATGCCGCCCTGCCTCGAGCCGGCCTGACCCGCCGAAGGGAAGTCCGTCGCCGTGTTCGGAGACAAGGCCACCAGTTGAAGGAAGTTGCGTCCGTTCAGCGGCAGCTCCACAATGCGCTTGTTCTCGATCACCGTGCCGACCGTCGCGTTCTCGGAGGACAGCAGCGCTCCCAGCGCAGTCACCTCGATCGACTCACTTACCTGTCCGACCGTGAGGTCGTAGTCGATACGCGCCGACTGCTGCACCTGCAACTCGACGTTTGTCCGCGTGGCTCCTTTGAAGCCTTCCTTCTCCACACGCATGTTGTAGATGCCCGGCTGCACGAGCGGGAAGCTGTAGATTCCGGCTTCATTGGTGACGGCTTCACGGGTGGCGTTTGTAGCCGTGTTCACCAGCGTAACCCGTGCGCCCGCGATGATGGCCCCCGTCGGGTCCTTCACTTCGCCCGAGACATCGGCAAAGGTCTGCGCGAAGCTCATCGACGAGAGAGCCAATATGCTGAAAGCGGCAAGAAGCTTGAAGTGCATGCTGCAAGATCTCCTGTGTGAACCAGAATTCCCTAAGCGATTGGTAAACGAGGGTTACCGGCGCGTAGTATTCTTCATAGAATACGTCGGGCTTGTCCTCCGTGCAAGCGCAGGCGGCCGGGCAGTTGCGTCATCGTTTCAAATGCGCACCAAGCCGGTTGCAATTCGCAGCGCGGCATCCACCCTGTTCATTACCGGTGGACTGACCGAGCCCAGTCTGCCAACCACTCTCTTCTTGTCCAGAGCTCTTAACTCGATCAGTAGAACGTTGGAACGTTGGCTGAGTCCCCCTTCCGGAGGTTCAATAAGCGCCTCGAACGGGTAGATTCTGTCCGTTTTTCGGGATGTGATTGCCGCCAGCAGAATCACCGGACTGTGCTCATGCTCATTGAGAGTTTCCATCCCAGTCTCGCCAGATTTCTTCAGAGGTGCGATCCCACTCCTGGTTGATCTCCCGATAG
>JACQDF010000375.1 GCA_016201205.1 Acidobacteriota bacterium | reverse complement strand
CCTGCCGCGGGCGCGGTCCGTTTTGCGCGTGTTCATTAGAAGCTCGCACAGGCCGGGCCGGCCTCCAATACCGGTGAGGAACTCGCGGCTGCTTCCAGGCCCGGCGCGTTGTGCGAGCGAGTTCCTCAAAAACCCCATGGGATCACCGCACCGCCGCAGCGTATTCCTGGATCTGTTCGAGCGACGGCGTCACGATCGTTTTCTCCGCGTCATCCCAAGTCTCGAGGATGGACCGCACGTGTTGTCCGGCCAGCCGCAGACACCAGGAATCGCTCAGTTCCCGGCCCAGCTTCCCGGCCGCTTCCAGCAGGTAGGGGTGCATCAGCGCGACTACTTTATCCATCTCGGTTCCATCATCAGCGGCCAGCTCAAACTTCACATCCACCGAGTCGCTGTGGCGGATGGAGATGGCGTTCTGCAACCAGCGCAGCGTGACGATCCACTTGCGGCCGAAGGGATCGGGGCCGGCCTCGAACTTGCGAGGGTTGTCGGACATCCTCGGCTATTGTAGCGTTGTCAGAAATCCGAAGCCCGGTGGTGCAGCAGCGACAGGAACTCATCACGCGTTTCCTTCTGATCACGGAACGCGCCCAGCATGGCGCTGGTCACGGTGCCCGAGTGCTGCTTCTCGACCCCCCGCATCATCATGCAAAAATGGCGCGCCTGGCACACCACAGCGACGCCGCGCGGCTCGAGCACGTTCTGCAAGGACTCGGCGATCTCCCGTGTCAGCCGCTCCTGCACCTGGAGGCGGCGCGCAAACATGTCCACGATTCGCGGGATCTTGCTGAGGCCGATCACCTTATCCTTGGGCAAATAGGCCACGTGGATCTTTCCGAAGAACGGCAGCACGTGGTGCTCGCAGAGGCTGTAGAACTCGATGTCGCGCACCAGCACCATCTCGTCGTACTTGACGCGGAACAGGGCGCCGTTGACGAGCCGCTCGAGGCTCATCGAGTAGCCGCTGGTGAGGAAACGCAGCGCCTTCTCGGCCCGCTCCGGCGTCTTCGCCAGACCTTCCCGCGACACGTCCTCGCCGAGTTCGGTCAGGATCTGCCGCATCATCGGCGCGATGGATTCCTTCCTCCGTTTGGGCTCCATCAGTTTCACCACTGCTTTACTGCTTCTCATCGAAATCGTCCTTTACCCCTTTCTGAGTTCCACGGCGTTGCGGCGAGTTTCAAAAATCCGCACTCCATCGAGCCGCGTCTAGCCCTCGAGAGCGTCCTTCCAGCCCTCCTCCAGCCGCCGGTGAATCTCGATGGCGACGTTCTCCGTCGTCGGCGGCGTATGGCGGAATGCCTCGATCTCCGCGTTCAGATAGCGGTGATCGAAATCCGCCAGCACCGTTTCACGCACAAGACGGTCCAGGCGTGCAACGGAAAGCAGAAGGCCGGTAGCCGGGTCGGGCTCGCCCCGGACAATCACCTCCAACAGATAATCATGCCCATGGCCGTGGGGGTTATTGCACTTGCCATAGATCTCGCGATTCTGTTCGGCGGAAAGCTGAGGCGCGTGCAGCCGGTGCGAAGCGGAAAAGCGATAGCGGCGGGCAAGTCGATACATAGGAAAACTCTCTACCGGGCGTTCTCACCGAAGTACTCGACGTAGAGATCTTCGGTCTCATAAAGCCTGACGCAATCGAGGAGTGCGCTGGAAGTCCGAAGGCGCGCCGCCAGCCGCCGCCACACCTCGCGGGCGATGTTCTCCGTCGTCGGAATCACCTTGTCAAACGGAGGCACCTCGTGGTTCAGGAAGCGATGGTCCATCGGCTCGATCACTTCCTGCTGGATGACGTCCTTGAGCTGCTTGAGATCCATCACCATTCCCGTCACCGGGTCGGGCGCGCCGTCCAGGGTCACTTCCAGGATGTAATTATGGCCGTGGCCGTGCGGATTGGCAGCCTCGCCGTACAACGCCTGGTTCTCGTCGCGGGACAACGCCGGATTGGCGCAGAAGTGGGAGGCGGAGAACTCGGCCCGTCGCGTGATCTTCATCGAATCAAAGCCCAGAAGCGGCTCACCCTCTTTGGATGCTGAATCCCGCCGCCGGGATCTTCTAAGATTGTAATGAGTTCCCATGCCTTCCCGCAAAACCGACACGATTCTCAAGACTTTGATCGGGCTGTGTCTGGCGGCGCTGATTGCCGTCACCGCCGACGCCATGCGCGAGCGCATCGTCTCGGTGGGCGATCGGGCTCCCGGATTCTCGATTGTCGCTGACAACGGCCAGACCATTACGCACTCCAACTTCGGCGGCCGTCTGCTGGTGCTCAATTTCTGGGCCACCTGGTGCCCGCCCTGCATCCAGGAGTTGCCCTCGCTCAACGCATTCCAGGAGCGCATGAAGCTGAAAGGCGTGGTCGTCATCGGCATCAGCGTTGACAAGAATGAGCAGACGTACAAAGGATTCCTCAAGCGCGCCGGTGTATCCTTTGTGACTGCCAGGGACCCGGAGGCCGAGATCAGCTCCAGCTACGGCACCTTCAAGTATCCTGAAACTTACGTCATCGATTCCCAGGGGCGTGTTCTCGAGAAATTCATCGGCCCGGAGAACTGGATGGATCCGAAGATCCTTGAGCGCATCGAGCGGCTTTTATGATTCCGGCGGAAGCCAGGCGGAAGCTGATCGCAGTCGTGGGGCCTCGCGGCTGTCTGGACCGGCCGGAAGATCTTGCTCTGTACGAGTACGACGGCGGCGTCGATAAAGCGCGCCCGGAGATGGTCGTGTTTCCTCAATCGACCGAGGATGTGGTCTCGATCGTCAGCATCTCACGTGAATACAACATTCCGGCCGTCGGGCGGGGCGCCGGCACCGGTCTCAGCGGAGGCGCGATTCCGCGCGCCGGCGGCCTCATGATCGGTTTCGCGCGCATGAACCGCATCCTCGAGATCGATCTCGCCAATGAACGCGCGGTTCTACAGCCCGGCGTGGTGAACCTGGACATCACGGTCGCCGTCCAGGAGCAGCATTACTTCTATGCCCCCGACCCATCGAGCCAGCGCGCCTGCACCATCGGCGGCAATGTCTCGGAAAACGCCGGCGGGCCGCACACCCTTGCCTACGGCGTCACCACCAATCACGTCTCAGGACTCGAGGTGGTGTTGGCGGACGGGACCGTCATGACCACCGGCGGCAAACAGCAGGATTCGCCAGGCTATGACCTGACCGGGCTGCTGACCGGCTCGGAAGGCACCATGGCCCTGTTCACCAAGGTGATTGTGCGGCTGATACGACAGCCCGAAATGGTGAAGACCTGCCTGGCTATCTACAGCGCTGTCGACGATTGCGCGGACACGGTGGCTGAGATCACCTCCCGGGGAATCACGCCGGTGGCGGTGGAAATGCTCGATGGCGTGATGCTGCGGATGGTCGAGGAAGCCACCCATGCCGGCTATCCGATGGATGCGGCGGCAGTGTTGCTGATCGAGCTCGAAGGGCTCCGGGAAGGGGTGGAAGAGCAGCTCGAACAGGTCCGCGGTGTCTGCCAGAAGTGCGGGGCGCGCGAATTCCGCGTGGCCCGCTCGGCCGAGGAGCGGGATCTGCTGTGGAAAGGCCGCAAGAACGCGTTCGGCGCCGTGGGCCGGGTGAGCCCGTCGTATTACGTGCAGGACGGCGTGGTGCCGCGCACCAAAGTCGCCCCGACCCTGCGCGTGATCCAGCAGGTGAGCGAAAAATATGGCCTCACCATCAGCAATATCTTCCACGCCGGCGATGGCAACCTGCACCCCATCATCCTGTTCGATCATCACCAGCCGGATGAATTGAAAAAGGCCCGCCAGGCCGGCGACGAGATCCTCGAGCATTGCATTTCCGCCGGCGGCTCGATCACCGGCGAGCACGGCGTGGGCATGGAAAAAATGGAGCTGATGGGGCATCTGTTCGACGACGACTCGCTCGCCATGATCGCCGCCTTCAAGATGCTGTTCGATCCGGAATGCCGTTTGAATCCAGGCAAAGTTTTGCCGACGGGCAGGGGCTGTGTCGAGATTCGCCAGCCTGCCCTCGCACCGTCGACGACAATGTACTAACGAAAGGAGTGCGCATGGTTTCCCGTCGTCAGTTCTTCCTGACCGCATCCGTTCCCATGCTGGCGCGCGCCGCCGGCATCACTCCCAGGCAGCGCATCGACCGCATCCTGGCCGGCCAACAGACGGACCGGCTTGCGTTCACCTGCTGGTATCACTTCCTCGATGAGAAGCAGCCCGGGAAAACGCATGCCGGGAACACGCTGAACTTCAATCGCAAGTTCCGCACCGACCTGGTGAAGGTCATGAGCGACTATCCGTACCCAAAGCCGGCCGGCCGATGGTATGAGCTGAAGGTGGAGCAGAACCCGTTTCCCGAGCAGATCCGCGCCCTCGAGCTGATTCGCGACGGTCTTGACGGGCAGGCGCACTTCCTCGAGACGATCTTCAATCCATGGAACGTGGCCGAGAAGCTTTCTTCAAAAGAGGAAGTGCAGCGGCTCAAACAGGAGAAGCCGCAAGCGCTGCTGAGCGCGCTGGAAGTGATCGCGAAGTCGGAAGCCAATCACGCCAGAAAAGCGATGGCCGCCGGCGCCGCGGGAATCTTTCTGGCCGTCGCCAATGCCCAGCGCGAGATCCTGACGCCGGAAGAATACGCAAAGTTCAGCGAGCCCTTCGACCGCATGGTGCTCGAGGCAGTGCGTTCCGCGCCGCTCAACACGCTTCACCTCCACGGCGACAAGATCTATCTGGACGCGGTTGTTGACAGGCTGCCGGCCGTGGCGCTGAACTACTCGAATCACGCCACCGGCATCCCGATCGCCAAAGCGAGGGAGAAGTTCACCGGCGTCCTCATGGGCGGCATCGACGAACGCAATTTCCGCACGCTCGATCGCACAGCGTTGCAGCGGCAAATCGCGCAGCGGGAGGCCGGCCGCAAGTATATTGTTGCCCCCGGATGCTCGATCCCGAATGATTCCACCGACCAGGAGATTCTGCGGTTGGTGCAAGCGGTGGGCGCGTAGGGCCTGTCACGGAATAACGTTCCCAGCCGTTCGGGACCGCTTGCTGACGCGCGCGGCTCAGCAAGGGCTTCCGAGCCGCGACCGTGAGGAAGCGGTTGTTAGTACTACCCGGTGATCCCCGCTATCCGCCAGCCAGCATCTGCTGAATCTCGCGAACGCCGACGTAGGCAAAGAGCACAAGCGCCACTGTCAACACGGCGTTGGTGAGGGGACCGCTGCGGAACTCCTGGCCCACCCATTCCCTCCGATTGTTCATGATCAGCAAGGTCAGCGCCAGCAGCGGCAGAAGCATCGCGCCGGTGATTCCGAACACGAGCTGGATCTGCTGCACCGGCCAGCGAAGCAGAACCAGCGGGACGGTGGCCAGAAGCACCAGATATGCGCGGTACGGCAGCGAGCGGCCGACATCGATGTCGCCTCGCCGGGCGACGCCGCGGCCGCTGCGCAGCCAGAGAAAATCGGTGAACAGGTACGGCACGCTCTGCCACACTCCGAGCAACGCAGAGAAGACAGCCGCCCAGAAGCCGACCAGGAACACCCACTTCCCGTATGGCCCCAGTGCGCCGGCCAACTGGTCGGCCAGCATGAGCGCCAGCCCCGCCCCTTGCCCCCGCACGCGCACCCGGGAGCCTACGATCACCACGGCGATGCCGAACAGCCCGATCATCGCATACGAGAGCATCAGGTCGAACCGGCAGGCGCGCAGCCCTTCGCTTCCTTTCCTGTCCTCCTCGCGTATCCAGTAGCCGTAGCTGATGAGCGCGACTGTTCCTCCAATCGCGCCCACCAGTCCCACCACCCAGCCGGCGCTCCCGGCGGGCAGGGAAGGAATCAGCCCGCGAGCGACCGCGGCCCAGTCCGGCGCCAGCAGAAGAGCCGTCAGGGTAACCGTTGCGAACATGGCTGCCACGCAGACGGCCAGCACCCGCTTGAGCAATCGATAGCCACCGAACCAGACCAGCGCCAGGCCGGCCACTGCGTGAATCGCCCCCCACAAGGTGCGCGACTGATCGAGGCTGCCGATCGGAGCCAGGCCGGCCCCAGCCACTCCGCACGCGCTCGACAGCATCCCGCCGACTACCAGCGTGAACAGCAGCAGGTATCCGAGAAAGACCCACTGAATCCACTTTCCGAGCCTGGTGACCCAGCCTTCCAGCAGCGTCGTCCCGGTGGCCATCTGCCAGCGCGCGATGCCCTCGTTCAGCGTCCATTTCAGCAGCACACCCGCCGGTACCGCCCACAGCACCCCGATGCCTGCTTCAGAACCCGCCAGGCTGCCAGTCAGAATGTCGCCCGCGCCGACACTTGTGGCGGTGAGCAAAATCGCCGGGCCGATGGTGGACAGGCGCGATGGGTGGGGCTGTTGCCGCCCGGTTGCCGGCGATTTCCAAGCCACGGTGGCTAACTCGCTACCGGCGCCGTCGCCCGCAGCCCGTTCAGGATCTGATCCAGGCCCGTCTCGATCAGCCGGTCCCGGCCCACCCAGGGGAAGTGCGGATCGTCATAGTAAAGGATCAGCAGCGATGTCAGGCCATGAATGAAAGTCCAAGCGACCTGGCTGGTTGCCTCCAAGTCCTCGAACTCGAGCAAGCCCTGATCCCGGCAGCGGCGGAGCGCGCGACGCAGACAGTCAAACGTCTCCAGACCAATCTTGTTGGTGTGTTGAAACTCCGGCGTTGACGCGGCCTGATGATAAAATTCGTGCGGCGTGCAGAAGGTCATCAAATAGTGGTTGGGATGTTCGAGGCCGAAATCAATGTAGAAACGCAGCCCTTTGCGCAGCCCTTCCAGCGCGTCTCTCTCTTCGTTTTCCAGCCGCTCCAGTTCAGTTTTCAATTGAGCAAACGTGTCGCCGCAAAGGCTGGTCAGCAAATGGTGCTTGTCGCGAAAGTAGAGATAGATGGTTGCTGGAGAATATTCGATCCGCTCGGCGATTTTTCTCAAGGAAACATTGGCAAACCCTTCCTCGACAAACAATTGACCGGCTGCGTCCAGGATGCGGGAGCGGAGAGCTTCCTTCTGGCGAGCGCGGCGTTCGGCGATGCCCATGCGACTGCCAACTTAGCGAACGGCGTTCAGTTTGTCAACAAAGCTGCCGCCCAGCGCCCAGCATCCTTACGGCCGCTGCACCGTCACCACGATTGGATCCGAGCTTTGCGCCGTCGCCAGCGACCGCACTTGCACCACGTTCAGCCCCGGCCTTACAAGATCCGGGGGGATCTGCGCCGAAATCTGCGTCGGCGAAGTCTGGAGCAAGGGCAATGGCACATCGTTGAAGACAACACAGGAGCCGCCCAGCACGGAAGGTGGCGGGAGCGTGTCCGCATTGGCGGCCTCAGCCAGGCTGCGGCCCGTCACTGTGATGAACGATCCGGGTTTGAAATTCGGAGTGCCGTCGCTGGAATTTACAATCCCGCGGGCGCCGGTGGGGATTTGGGGCCGTGTGTTGCTGCTGGCGGCCGTCAACGAGATCACGCTGAGGCCCGAAAGGGTAATCGCGTACGCAGTAGTCCCCTTCGAGTCCGTAACCATGTAACGCGGGGCAGTGTTGATGCGTTGCGTGCCGAACACGCTGAACAGCGGATTCTCCGGAACTATGCCCACCAGGGACTCAGCTTTGGTTTTCAGGTTCACCATCTCGAGCGTGGTCCGGACCTCATCGCGAGTGACGGAGTTGATCGCCTGCCGCACGGGAGTCGTAAGCCGGATGAAAACGTCTTTGTCGATGGAAGTCGAGGCGGCGATATTGCGCTCGCCACCGCTGACCACCGTCTGCGTCGGCGGCTGGCCCGGCTGCGGCGGCGGACCGAGCTGGACCGTCCCGGGCCGCTCCGCTCCTCCGATCACGGTCAGCGAATTGTTGAGGATCAGCCCATTGGTCAGGAAGAAGGAACCGTCCGTTCCGGCGGCCATTGGACCGTAGTAACTCTGGATCGGCGGAGTGAAGAGCTGGCGGGATGTGGTGTAGTTATCGATTAAGGCATTGTAGAGATACGCAGTCCCGTTGCCGTTCAAGGTGAAAATGTAATCGTAGGATGGGGAGCTGATCATGTATTGTGGGCCGGGAATCGTCGCCGGGATCACAGGGTTGGCCTGCCGCAACGTAGCTTGATTGCCCACCAGCTTCCACTGCGTGCCATTGCTCATGATGTACTGTAGCCCGCTGAGGCCGTAGGCCAGAGTAACCGGCGTGACCGGATTGGCATTCCCGGCGCGCGGGATGGGCGGGAATTCCACTTCACCCACGGTCCGGCCCAGATCGAGGTCCACGATCGAGATCGACTCGCCGCCCGCATTGGCCGTGTAAAGCGTCGTGTAATCGGTGGCGATCGCAATCTGGCGGGGCAACTGCCCCACCGGAATGGGCTGGAGAAACTTCTTGCGGCGCGTGTCGAACACCTCCAGCCGGTTGTAGCCGCTGTTGGCCAGGTAGAGACGCCCGCGGGCTTCATCGAGCACCAGGTCGCGCAGTCCCTCGATATTGCTGTTGGGAATCGTAGGAACCGGATAGATCACGCCGCGCTGGTCTGACTGGCGATAGTTCATGTAGACGCGGATCGTGTTGGGAACATTCACCGCATCCAGCGACGCCAAGGTGATGTTGATAGGGTTGCCTGTATTGGTGGCGGCGCCGATATACAGATTCGTGCCGGCCTGGCGTGTGACTCCGGCGCGGCCCGGCTCCATCACGAAGGTGATGGTGGATGGAGCGACGCCGCTGGAGACTTGCGCCACCAGAGCCGCGCCGGTGTTAGGCACACTGTAGGTCAGTTTGCCTTTCCCCAGGTTGTTCACGCGCACGGTCGCGCGGGCGATTCCCTTGTTGCATTCATCGACTGCGAGAAAGACCTGCGTGGTTTCCGCTTGCAGGATCGGGTAATCGTAGAGCGTCGTGAGCGGCAGGTAGAGAAGGCCCGATTCCGACATGCCGAACGCATGTACGCCGTCGGAGGTAACGACCATCTTGGCGACAATGCTCTCCGGCAGCTTGATGCCCAACCGCACGGCGAGGTTGCGCGGATCGGCGATCAGCAGCGTGGCGGCTTGCGGGCGCGTCGGCGGCTGCGAGAAAGGAGCCACATTAAACGCACTGTACAGGGTGGCGCCATCCGCCGAGAAGGCGCTGCCGCCGATGTTCTGCAACTGATTAAAGGCGCCCTGGAATGCGAACGGAATGTTGGCAGGCGTCGTTTGCGACACCACGTTCAGCGTCTGCGTGTCGTAGAGCGTAAAGCCCGCCATGAACCTGGCGCCATCCGGCGACATGGACAGCACCGTCGACTGGCCGGTCACTGTTCTGCTCTTGAGCACCGTCCCCGAGATCGCCTCATACAGGTAGAGAACCGTCTGTGTGTTGTTATTTATGGTGCTCAGGCCGATGATGAATTGGCCGTCCGGCGTGCGGATCAGCTTGCCGCGGAACGTGGTGACGGGGCGGGCAAACACCTGCGGCACTCCGGCTGGGCTGGGCGGAGGAGGCGGGAACTGAACCGGCTGCACCTGGTTGACCGCGGTCTGAGTGCGGTCAAAGATGAGCAGCGTGTTGTTCAGGTTGCCTACGCCGGTGCCGCCCGTGCTGATCAACACGCGGCCGTCGACACCCACTTCGACTCCTTCCGGCCTGGCCGGCAGCGACACGCTCATGGTGGTGACGCCCAGTTGCAAGTCAATCACGCTGAGCGTCGAGGTCCCGTTGTTGGTGACGTAGAGGAAGTTGCCATCCATCGAGATGGCGGCGGCCAGGGGCTGAAGGCCGGCGGGGTGGCTGTCCAGCGGCGTCTTTGACAGGTAGTCATAAACGTCGACCCGGTTGGCCGCGTTATTGACCATGTACAGCCGGCCGCGCATCTCATCCAGAACGATGTCCGAAGGCGTTCCACCGAGCGGGAGAACTTCGCCAAAAGTGGCGCCCGCCGACTGAGCAAACGCGCAGGTTGCGGATAAGCCAAGCAGAATCAAAAGGATCGCCATACGGTTCCTATAGCGGAAGGAGACGCGGGACACTTCTCACCAACCTAGTGTAACCCGCCGGCAGGGGGGAAGTTGCGCCGGCCACCGGGCAGTGCGATCTGAAGGTACAATCGCAAGATGCAACGCCGCGATCTGCTGTCTCTTCCCCTGGCGGGGGCTCTCGCAGCCGCTGAAAAGGATCACCCGCGCCGCGTTCCTTCATACGAGAAGCCGCTGTTTGATCTCCGCATGCGGTTCAAGGCCCCGGTGAAAATCGCCTCGATCGAGTATCTGCGCAACGGCAGGTCCACGTTTGTCCGGGCAGTCTCATCGGACGGCGTCGCGGGCATCGTCCGCACCAAAGAGATCGAGGACTTCGTGCCGATTCTGTTGCGGCGCGTGATTCCTGCGTTTGCGGGCAGGGATGCGCGCGAACTCGAGACGCTGGTGGATGAAGTGTACATCCGGCACTATAAGCTGGCCGGGCAGCCGTTCTGGTCCCCGGTGGCTGCGGTCGAGCACGCCGTGTGGGACATGCTCGGCCGCGCCGCGGGAAAGCCCGTGGCCGAGCTGATGGGTGGTGTGATCCGCCGGGAGATTCCGGTGTACCTTTCCGGCTCCATCCGCGAGACGACGGCCGAACAGGAGGTGGACATCTACGCGCGCGGCGTCGGCGAGACCGGCGCCAAAGCAGTGAAGTTCAAGATCGGCGGCCGCATGAGCCGAAATCTGGACGCCTATCCGGGCCGGACCAGGACGATGGTGCAACTGGCGCGCAAGCGCCTCGGAAACGACGTTGTTCTGTATGCGGATGCCAACGGCTCCTATGACGCCTCGGTTGGAATCGAAGTAGGGCGGATGTTGCAGGACCTCGGCTTCGGGTTCTTCGAAGAACCTTGCCCATGGGAAGAGGTGAGCGAGACCAGGCGGGTGGCTGACGCGCTCGAGATGCCCGTGGCCGGCGGCGAACAGGATTCTTCACTATGGAAGTTCCAGGACATGATCGAGCGGCGCGTGCTCGACATCGTGCAGCCGGATATGAATTATTGCGGCGGTCTGATCCGGGCGGCGCGCGTGGCTCGAATGGCCCGGCAGGCGAACATGAAAATCGTGCCTCACAACACCCAGACCGACGCCGCCGCCTGCAAGATGCTCCAGTTTGCGGCAGCCACGCCCGCGATCGGAGGCTACATGGAATTTCCGCATCGCGGCGCCGAAAAGCCCGTGAGCTGGTACACGCCGGATTTTGCCATTCGCAACGGCGTTGTCAAAGTGCCCGAGACGCCGGGGCTCGGTGTCGAGTTCGATCCGGATTACATGAAAAAAGCTCAAAAGGTCGATGCATTCTGACCCCAAGCGGCTTCAGCTATCGCCGGAAGAAATGAGACAGGCGGGCTACCAGGCCGTCGACCTGGTGGTTCGCTTTCTCGAGAATCTGCGCGAGCTGCCGGCGCTCGAACACGCCGGTAGAATCGAGCTCGGGTCCCTGGACGAAGCGATGCCCGCAAAAGGGCGTCCCTTCGTGGAAGTGCTGGCGCGTCTCGACGCTGATGTGCTTCGCTCGATGGCGCGGCCGGTGCATCCACGCTTCCTGGCGTTCATTCCCAGCCCGGGTAATTTCATCGGGGCAGTGGCCGATCTGATTGCCCACGGGCATAATGTGTTCGCCGGAAGCTGGCTGGAAGCATCCGGTCCATCGATGGTCGAGGTGGTCCTGCTCGAGTGGCTGCGAAAGCTGGTCAGGATGCCGGATTCGGCGGGCGGCGTGTTCCAAAGCGGCGGCTCGATGGCGAACCTGACGGCTCTGGCGGCGGCCCGCCAAACGCGTCTGGGCGAGGATTTCGCGGACGCCACGGTCTACTTTTCCGACCAGACGCACTCGTCCGTCGAGAGGGCGCTGCGGCTGCTGGGTTTCGCCAGAAAGCAGTTAAGGAAGCTGGATAGTGATGACGATTACCGGCTGCCGCTGGAGGCGCTGAAGGAGGCCGTGTCGAGCGACCGCGCTGCCGGCTCACGCCCTTTCTCAGTCGTGGCGAACGCGGGAACGACGAACACCGGCGCGGTGGATCCACTCGCTGAGCTGGCCGCGTTTTGCCGCCAGCATGATCTGTGGCTGCACGTGGACGGCGCGTTCGGCGCCGCCGCCGTCTTGTGCGAAGAGGGCCGGGCCCTTCTTGAAGGCATTGAACACGCCGATTCGCTCACCCTCGATCCGCACAAGTGGCTGTTCCAGCCCTTCGACTGCGGCTGTCTGCTGGTGCGCGACCGCCGCCACTTGCTCGAAACATTCACCATCCAGCCTGAGTATCTGAAGGACGTCGAGGGAAGCCTCCGCGAGCCCAACTTCTGGGACTGCGGGCCGGAACTGACGCGTCCTTTCCGGGCGCTGAAGCTGTGGATGACACTACAGGTGTTCGGTGTGGATGCCGTCTCGGCCGCCATTCAGCATGGCTTCGAGCTGGCGCGCGTGGCGGAAGCGCATCTGCGGACGCTTCCGGGATGGCGCATTGTCACGCCGGCGCGGATGGGAATTGTGTCCTTCCGCCATGAGCCTGCCGGTCGCAGCGAAGAGGATCTCAACCGGCTGAACCGCGACATCGGCCGGCGCATCACCGAGTCCGGCTTTGCGGTAGTGCTCTCCACCGTGCTGAAGGGACAAACCGTGCTGCGCACCTGCACCATCAATCCCCGCACGACCCGTGAGGACGTCATCGCCACACTGGACCGGCTGCATGAGCTTGCGGCGCGGGCTACCGCTTCTCGGTGATCGTCAGCGGCGCCTTCACCTTGAACGTGATGCGCGACTCCGCAGGCAGGGTCACCGGCTTGCCGCGGGTGGCCAGCACGACGCCTGTGCCGGCGGCCGCGCCCGACCCGGCGCCGATCGCCGCTCCTCTGCCGCCGCCGAATATGGCGCCCAAAGCAGCGCCCAGACCCGTGCCAACCGCCACCTTCGTCGCGTCCGACTGGTGCGATTCCTCGCCCTGCTTCTTCCACGTCTCGGTCGAAATCGCGACGCGCTGCCCATCCGCCGTGTGGATTGCCGCCAGCTCCAATGTCAGATGCGAAACGCCCTTCACGCGCCCGGCCTTTTCCGTTTCCACGACGCGGCCCTCCACGCGTGAGCCTCGCTCGGCGATAATGAACCCGTCCACCACCAGCGGCTGATCGAGGGTCGCCTGAAACTTCTGGCCGGCATCGGTGCGATCTGACGAAATCGACTCCGCCAGGCGAACCGACAGCAAAGTGCCTGCCGCGACCGTGACCCTTTGAGGTTCAGGTGGCGCCGCTGGCCTGGCCGGCTCCGGCGCCTGGGGCGGCGGAGGTGGTTGTGGCAAAGCCGGAGGGAGAGCGGGAGTGGCAGCAGCAGCCGCCGGCTCGACAGGCGGCGCTTGTACGGCCGACGCGGATTCCGGTTGCCGCTGCGCCTGGACGGGCCTGGCCGGGGGCGGGTTCGCAGGCCGCCATTTGCTCTGCTTCACAGGCCCTGCCGGCGAAGGCTTCCTGGATTCCGGCTCCGGGGCTGGCGGAGCAGGCACGGCCGCTTGCTGCGCCACCACCTGCACGGGCGCGGGTTCCGCGGGTTGATTCTTCTTGATAACGATGACCGCGGCGATCCCGGCCGCCACCGCGAGGCCCGCCAAAAATGCCATCACAGGCTTCATACACGCAACCTCCTCTCACTCATAAGCTCGCACAGGCCGGGCCGGCCTCCATACTGGTGAGGAACCCGCCGGCTGCCGGTAGGCCCGGCGCGTTGTGCGAGCGAGTTCCTTAGTTAGAAGAACGGTTGCAAACGCCATGCCGTTTCGGCGGTTTTCGCACTAGGTTGCAAACAAAGGAGCTACCGACACCAAACCCAGCCCCAACACAAAACACGCCAGCATCGCGGCCAGCAAAGTTTTCACTTTTGGCTCGGCGCCTTGAAATTCTTTCCACATCAGCAGGCCCCATAAGGCGCTGACCAGGGTCGCTCCCTGCCCCAACGCATAACTGACCGCGGGCCCCACCTGTACCGTTTTCGGCGCGCTGGCGGCCAGGAAATTCGAGATCGCCCCGGTGCTCCACAGAATGCCGCCAAGCACGCCGAGCAAGTGCTGATGTCTGGCGCCCATGAAATACTTGCGCAATTCGACCGGTTCGCCTTTCACCGGCAGGTTCATGAAGTAGATGTTAAAGATGAACGTCGAAAAGAACACCCCAAGGCCGAAGAAGAAAGCGACTGAATACGGCCCTAGGCCGACGTCGCCGCCTTTGGATACCTCGACGATGGGATAAAACGATCCCATGAGCACGCCGCTGACCAGGCTGAGGACAATCCCACGCGTGGAGCCGTTTGCTTTCGTTCCAGCGTTCTGTGCTTGCGCCTTGCTATGCGCTGAGTAAGCCATCGCGTCCACCACGATCGCCACCAGCACCAGCGCCACTCCCGAGAACAGGCACACCGGGTTCGCCTGCGGGTTGATGAGATAGTTCCACACCACGCCTATGACGAGGGCCAGCCCAATGCCCACCGGAAAGGCGACCGCCATGCCGGCCAGCGAGATCGCCCCCACCAGCAGCATGTTGGCGAGATTGAATACGCCGCCGGCGAAGGCCGCGTAGGCGATGTTGCGCTTGCCGGTGATCATGAGGTTGTCGCTGAAGGACAGATCGGACCCCCATTCGCCCAGCGTGTAAGCGGCGATCACCCCGGCCAGCGCCACTCCGAAAGCGTAGTCAAAATAGAACAGCTCGAAGCGCCACTTGGGCCCGGCCAGTTTGATGGTGTTCGCCCACGATCCCCAGCACAGCATCGAGAGAATGGAGAGAAGCAGCGCGGCCCAGTAGGTAGTTGGCAGAATCATAAATCAAAAGCCTGAGGTTACACCCCGCGATGCGCTGCGGTCAAGGCGACTGTGCAACAGGCGGCAAGACCGCAGCCTCAGTCCTTGTACACTGAGAGAAAGTGAAGCCCACTCAACCGTCGCCGGCCGAGGAACGCGCCGCCGAGCACATGCGGCAGCTTGTCGAGCGGCTGCACACGCTCGAAGACAGGCTGCGCAAAGGCGGAGGGCCCGCCAAGGTGGAAAAGCAGCATCGCGAAGGCAAGCTGACGGCGCGGGAGCGGATCGCGAAGCTGATCGATCCCGGCTCGCTGTTCGTTGAGATTGGGCTGCTGGTCGCGCACGACAAGTACGACGGGCAGGCGCCGGCGGCAGGCGTCGTCACAGGGCTGGCGCGAATCGAAGGACGCCCGGCGGTGATCGTCGCCAATGACGCCACCGTGAAAGCCGGATCGTGGTGGCCGGAAACCGTCACCAAGGTGCTGCGGGTGCAGGAGATCGCCATGCGGAACCGCGTGCCGATTGTCTATCTGGTCGATTCTGCCGGCGTCAATCTCCCGCTGCAGGACAGCATCTTTCCAGGCCAGTACGGCGGCGGCAGGGTCTTCTATTACAACTCGCTGATGCGGCGCCGCCTGCGCGTGCCGCAAATCGCCGCGGTGATGGGACCCTGCATTGCCGGCGGCGCGTATCTCCCCGCTCTGAGCGACGTCATCTTTATGGTGGACAAAACAAGCTTCATGGGACTGGGCGGGCCCAACCTGGTGAAAGGCGCGACCGGGCAAAAGGTGGACGCCGAGACGCTGGGCGGCGCAATGATGCATACGTCGGTCAGCGGTGTGGCCCACTACAAGGCGAAGGATGATGCCCATTGCCTCGAACTGATCCGCGAGTCGTTTCGCAGGCTGAAGACCGCGCCCCCGGCTTTGAAAGGCTCGCCGCCCGCCAAGAGAGCGGACGGGCTGTACGCTATTTTGCCGCCTGACCACCGGTTGCCCTATCCGATCCAGGAAGTTCTGGACCGCCTGCTGGACGGGGCGGATTTCCTCGAGTTTCAGCCCGAGCACGCGCCCGAGGTGCTGTGCGCAACCGCCCGGCTGAACGGGCATCCCATCGCGGTGATCGCAAACCGGCGCGGCTTCCTCAAGTCCGATGGCCGGCCGCGGCTCGGCGGCATCATCTACACGGAATCCGCGCGGAAGATCGCGTACTTCGTCGAAACGGCGGAGCGCACCGGGCTGCCTGTTCTCTATGTGCAGGACGTGGCCGGCTTCATGGTCGGCGTCGAAGCGGAAAGCGAAGGCATCATCCGGGCGGGCGCCGAGATGGTGGAATCGATGTCGTGCGCAACCGTGCCGAAGATTCTGCTGGTGCTGAATCACGCTTCCGGAGCGGGCTACTACGCCATGGGCGGTCAGGGCTTTGATCCGCACTTCACGTTCAGTTGGCCGACTGCGCGCATTGCCGTGATGGAGGGCGACTCGGCGATCCAGGCTGTTTTCGGGCCCGAACTCGAGAAACTGAAGGCGGCCGGGCAGCCTGTGCCGGACGAGTTGCAGGAACGCATCGATCGGACGCGCGCCGACTACGAGAGGTGGCTCGATGCACATTACGCCGCCGCCCGCGGCCATTGCGACGCCGTCCTCGACCCGCTCGAGACACGGCGCATTCTGGCCTTCGTTCTCGATCTCATCGTCTACTCGAAGCACCGCGAGAACCTGGCGCTGGAGACTCTCGGATGATCCGAATCGCCAACGGGCAGGGATTTTGGGGCGACTGGCTCGAGGCCCCCGTGCGCCTGGTCGAACAAGGGCCGCTCGATTACCTCGCGCTCGATTATCTGGCCGAGATCACCATGTCCATTGTGCAGAAACAGAAGCAAGCGGATCCAAATCTCGGCTATGCGCGCGACTTCCCTCCGCTGATCGCCAGGATCGCGGCGCCGATCCGCGAGCGCGGCATTCAGGTGATCGCAAACGCGGGCGGCGTAAATCCGGTGGCTTGCGCGAAGCAGGTGCGACAACTGGCGCCGCAGCTAAGAGTGGCCGTCGTGCTGGGTGATGATCTGTACGATCGCATCGACGAGTTTCTCGGCAGAGGCTACCCGATGGCAAACATGGACACCGGCGAGCCGCTGTCCGCGATCCGCGACCGGATACTGAGCGCCAACGCCTATATCGGCGCTTTTCCCGTGGCCGAAGCGCTGGCGACGGGAGCCGATGTCGTCATCGCCGGGCGCTGCACCGACACCGCACTGGCGCTGGCTCCGATGATTCACGCGTTCGGCTGGGGCCCCGCCGATTACGACCGGCTGGCGGCGGGCACGGTTGCCGGGCACATCATCGAATGCGGCTCACAGACCACCGGCGGCAACTGCCAGGTGAACTGGCAGAGCATTCCGAACTTCGCCAATATCGGTTACCCCATCGTCGAGGCGGAGCCTGATGGAACTTTCGTGGTGACCAAGCACGCCGGCACCGGCGGCCGCATCCATAGCGATGTCGTGAAAGAGCAGTTGCTGTATGAGCTGGGTGACCCGCGCCACTACATCACGCCGGATTGCGTCGCCGACTTCACCTCGATTCAGCTCGAAGATGCCGGCTCCGACCGCGTACGTGTTTTCGGCATTCGCGGAGGGCCGCGACCGCCGATGCTCAAGGTCTCGATCAGTTACGCCTGGGGCTACAAAGCGATTGGAGCGCTCGTCTATAGTTGGCCTGAAGCATTGGAGAAGGCCGGGGCGGCCGACCGCATTGTGCGCGAACGGCTGTGCCGGCTTGGGCTCGAGTTTGACGAGATCTACACGGAATACTTCGGCGTAAATGCCTGCCATGGGCCGGCGGCGCCGCCGGTTGCCGATCCGCCGGAAGTGCAGGTGCGGATCGGAGTGCGCGGGCAGGATCGCAAAGCCGTGGACCGATTCACGCGAGAAATGGCGCCGCTGGTGCTCAGCGGCCCCCCCTCGGCCACCGGTTTCGGCGACGGGCGGCCTGCCGTTCGCGAAGTGGTGGCTTACTGGCCGGCGCTGTTGCCGCGCGGCGAAGTGACGACGCGCGTCGAGGTGGTGGAATGAAGATCCCGCTCTCGCGCATCGCACACGCCCGCTCCGGCGACAAAGGCGACACGGTGAACATCGGACTGATCACATACCAGCCAGGGCACTATCCGCTGCTGGTGCGCGAAGTGACTCCGGAACGCGTGAAGGCGCATTTTGGAGAACTGGTCAAGGGAAGCGTCGTGCGCTATGAGCTGCCGAATCTGGGAGCGCTGAACTTCCTGCTGCATGAAGCGCTGGGCGGCGGGGGAACCTTGTCGCTTCGCATCGATGCGCAAGGGAAGACTTTCGGAGCGGCGCTGTTGCGGATGGAGATCGACGCGGATTAGTCTTTCGGGAAAAGCGTGAGCTGAGAGCGCGTCCGCGATTCGACCTCGAGTGCGATATGGCTGACGGGCCGGGTCGCGGATTCGCCCACGAGTTCCACGATCCGGTGCGCGCCGGGCACGACGATTTCCTGCTGCTCGATCGGCTCATGGAGCGGCCAGTAGACGGGATCGAACCAGAACTCGCCGGCGCGATCGAGCGCGTCGCGGGCCCCTTGCAGGAAGTAGCGCCGGCGCGGCCTCACAGACAGATTCGGAACGTGGGTGCGGTGTCCGATGGTGATGCGGCGAGCGGCGGGGTCCAACCGGGCGAGGGGAACCGTGACGGAGAACCAGTCATAGCCGGCCCACAGGTAGACCTGAGCGCCGCGCCGTTGCGGCCGGAGTCCTCGGGACCAAACCGGAGCGTGGCATCGAGGTAGTAGTTGCCGCCGGCGTCGACGTCGGCCGCCGCGCAAGCGAGGATGAATGCCGGCAGGAGAATCAACAGGCGTTTCATTGACGACTCCGGCGCAGGTGGTTCCGCTCAGAAATCCAGACGCCACCCGAGTTGGACGATCCGCGCCGCGCCCTGGCCGGAGATTCGTCCGAAGTTGGGATTCGTCAGGTCGGTCACGGCGCTGCTCAGGTTTCGGCGGTTGAAGATGTTGAAGAAGTCGCCACGGAACTCGGTGGACAGCGATTCGCGGAGGCGGAATCGCTTCACCAGGCTGATGTCTTCGTTGCGCGAGCCGAAGGCGCGGACGTCAGGGAGGAAAACGCCGAGGTTCCCGAACGTGAACGGGTCTGGGGTGGCGAAGGCGCTGCGGTTGAGGTAGAGGTCGCCCTGCTGGCCAGTGAGCCCGTTCAACGGTTGGAAATCACCGCGCCCCCGGCCGATGCTGATGGGGACGCCGGCGACGCGGTTCGGCCGCAGATGACCGTTGAAGATGGGGAGGTTGTTCGGATTCGAGATGCGCAGCGGGCCTCCGCCCTGGTAGGTGTGGATTCCCGCGATCGACCAGCCACCCAGAACGTAGTCTGCGGCCCTGCCGGAAAGCCAGCGTTTCCCTTTGCCAAAGGGCAGTTCGTACGAGTAGCTGATCACGAGCCGGTTCGGAATATCTATGTTGGCGATCGATTTTTCGGCGCGGCGGTTGAATTGGTCCTGCGGTCCGGACAGGTCGCCGCCATCGAAGGCCACGTCGGTGAGCGTCTTGGAGAGGCTGTAGGAGAGCAGGAACTGGAGGCCGTTGGAGAATCGCTTTTCCGATTTGAGGAACAAGGCGTGATACGTCGAGTTGCCGGTGGGCGCATCGAGCGTGGTGACGCCGAGATACTGCGGAAAAGCGCGGAGCGACTGGGCGAGGGTCCCGTTGAAGCCGGCATAGGGGCGCGTGTAGCCGGCCGCGACGACGGCGGAATCGGCGATGTTGCGCGTCAGCAACGACCCGAGCCGGAGGTAATCCGGCGCGAGCTGATTGACCTGGACAAGGGCGTTGTTGGTGATGCCGTGGCCCACGGTCGCCACGTACGAGGCTTCCACAAGGACACCGCGGACGGTCTGCTGTATGTTCAACTGCCACTGCTGGGTGCGGGGCATGGAGCCGCTGCCGCCGCGCCGCTTCTCGATCATGGATGTGGTCTGGCCGTTCGCTACCGTCGGGTCGATGAAGGGGGGAGCCTTGACCACGCCGGCCGGCCAGCCCTGATCGATTTGAAACGCCGGGGTGAGACCGCCATCGGTGGTGCTGAGGCCGATGTTGGCATTGAACCCCTGCCGGTTTTCGTCCTGACCGATCAGAGGCGCGTACATGATTGCGTACCCGCTACGGATGACGGTCCGGGAGGTGAGTTGATAGGCAAAACCGAAACGCGGCGAAAAGTTGTCGAGGTCGGTCAGCATGAAGTTGCGTCCGCCCAAGCGGCCGGCTCCGTCGCCGGCGAAGATCAGGGCGCCCGGCCGTCCGCTGGCGCCCGGATTCGGCACCGTTGGATCCATGATGCTGACGCGACCCTCCGGCTCGTGCCACGGCGCCTGGAATTCCCAGCGGAGGCCGTAATTCAGCGTGAGCCGGCGCGTGATCTTCCAATCGTCCTGCGCATAGGTGGCGAAGTAGCGCGACTGATCCTTCTGAGCAAGCGCCTTGGCCAGGCTTGCACTGTTCACCAGGCCGAGAAGAAAGCTCGCGTACGAGTGTCCGGT
Organism: Acidobacteriota bacterium; assembly: GCA_016201205.1. Lineage (GTDB taxonomy): Bacteria > Acidobacteriota > Terriglobia > Bryobacterales > Bryobacteraceae > CADEFT01. Next base: position 2,304 of record JACQDF010000375.1, on the reverse strand, counting down.
GCCGGACACTTGTGGCTGGCTCGTTGCGAATTGGGAGAAGTTGTACGTTCCGGCCTCATTCTGGCGCGGGCGGAAGTTGGTGATGTACTGGTCGTAACGCACCCCGAACTTCATGTTGTGCGAGCCGTGCGTCCAGGAAAGCGAGTCGCCCAAGTCCCAATTGAAGTTAGTCGGCGTACGGCTCTGGTCGTATCCCAACTGCGACATACCCTGACCGGAGAAGGTGGTCGCGGGAAGGCCGCCCGAGAACGCGCCGGCGACTTTCAGACCGAGGTTCGCGATCGTCTCCTGGCGGTTGTTCTTGAAGTAGGTGAATCCGTACTGAAAGCGGTTGACCAGATTTGGTTTCGCAATCCAGTCCTCTCCAATCGTGAAGTTTCGCGTGTCCGGGCCGTCGATGACCTCGTCCAGCTTCGGCAGAGCGCCGTTGTTGGACTGCCGAAAGCGATTCTGGTGCCGGTAGCTCAGGCTGACACGGTGGGGATCCGCGATCTGGTGATCGACGCGAACGAAACCGGCATCGGAGTTTTCGCCGCTGCGATTGGAACCGATGTAATTCTGCGCCAGTCCGGCGGCGTTCGGCAACGGGACTGCGGCGGTGACGGCCTTCGCGTGCGCGGAGACGCGGCTGGCTGGGATGATATTGCCGGGAAATTGCTGGCGGCGGCCGGTGCCATCCGCGGTGAGCGGATCGAAGATCTGTTCCCGGTTCGCCGAGAAGTCGCCGTTGCGCATGGCGGCGGTTGCGACCGTGGCGGTGCCGCCCTGCGCCTCACTCAACCGCCGAAAGCCGGTGTAGTTGCCGAAGAAGAAAGTGCGGTTGCGTCCATTGTAGAGCTTGGGAATGAGGATCGGGCCGCCGAGACTTCCGGCGAATTCTGATTGCCGGCTGATGTCGGCGATTCTGGCGTTGTAGCGGCGGGCATCGAAAATGTTGTTTCGAAAGAGTCCGAGGATGTTGCCATGGTACTGGTTTGTGCCTGAACGGGTGCTCATGAGGACGATTCCGCCGGAGGTGCGGCCATGCTCGGCGGACGGGATGACAGCCTCCACACGAAACTCGGCGATGATGTCGTAGGGTGGATTGGAAACGTCGGCGACACTCTGCGAGGCGTTGTAGGTCAACTGGACGCCGTCTACGAAGAACTCGGCCGCCAGCGCGCGCCCCCCGGCGATCCTGGTATCGCCGGCGGAACTGGACGCTCCCGTGGCGCCCGGCGTGAGGCGAAGGAAGGCGAACGGGTTGCGCATCGCGCCGCTCAACTGGAACGGCAACCGGTTCAGCATGGTCTGCTTCACCTGGGTGCCGGCGGCGGATGTCTCCTGGCTCAGCAAGGGAGCTTCCGAGGTGACGCTGACGCTTTCCTGCGTGGATCCGAGCTGAAGTTGCACGTCGCGACGCGCTGCCTGCCCGGTTTCGACCACGATGTTGGTTTGCACGTAGGCCTTGAATCCGGCGGTCTCGACGCGCAGTTCGTAAGTTCCGATTGGCACCGCCGGAAAGTTATAGAGTCCGGCGTCGCTGGTAACGGTGTTGGACACCACGCCGGTCGACAGATTCCTCAACGATACCGGCACTCCCGGCACAACCGCTCCCGACGAGTCGGTCAAGATCCCGGTTACGGCGCCGCTGCCCTGACCAAACGCGGCGACGAAAATGACGCATAGGAACAAAGCCACCCTGAGCAACTTCATGATGTGATTCTCCTTGGCTGCGATTTCCATTTTGGACTATTTTTACGCTGGGAGCCGCCTTGGGCTCCGTGACCTTGGCAGCGGCCCTGGACCGCTACAATAGAACACGTGGCCCAGCGCCGCCTGGAACTGTTGGACCACTTGGTTCCCGCCGGTGAGTTGAAAGCGCCTCCGCGATTCGACCTCGAGATCTATCGGCAGGATCGGCAGGAGAATTTCGTGAAGTCCGGTCTTCCCCAGTTGTATAATGTGCCGTTTGTTCGTTTTCGCAAGATCGCATGTCGCTTAAACTTTATGCGCAGGCTCACTTCCCGGAAAGGGCTGGATTGCTTGCTACCTGGGAGCAGGCGATGCGAACACAGCCGTGCTGGGCGTTGGTCATGCGAAACATCGATCGAGAATGCGCACGCCAGGACATCGATCCGACAAAGTGGAACAAGTTTCTGGATGAACTCATCCAGACTTGTGAAAGGAACTCGGGTCCTGTTACCTGAATCCGGCGTGAAGACGCCCTTTTCAGAGCCGGATCGGCTGCAGTCTGTCAACTCTGGCGAGTATGTCGTCGGCCAGATTCTGGACCAGTGGGGATTCCATGAGGCGCAGGGTTGG
>JACQDF010000370.1 GCA_016201205.1 Acidobacteriota bacterium | reverse complement strand
GTCCCTCCTGGACCCGGCCCCGAGGCTGGTTCTAAGATGGCCGACATGGACCCCTTGGATTTTGGGATGCGCCAGTCTTGGCCATACGAGTGGATTTGATCCCGCGCGTAGGAGGCGACCGGCAGCTCGGCGGTCAGCACAACCGTTCTCCCCATCGTGTCCACTTCCACCGCATGCCGGTAGGCTGCGTCATGAGAGAGCAGGAAGAGGGTTTGCAGCATATCAATGACATAGTCGTAGCTGTGCTCATCGTCATCGAGCAGGATGACGTGATACAGCGGTGTGAGCACGTCCCGCGGGGTTTCCTCCGTGGTGGGGTACGTTGTCGGCAGCGTGGTTGTCGGCATCGTTCCGCCCACTTTCAGCATGTCATTGTAGCGTAGGCCTCCGGCCCGCGGAGCGTCAGTGCTACACTGGAAGCGGAAAGGGGGCGTCACGGTTTCGACGGGTCAGGATCGTTCTCGAGAAGGCGTGCCGGGTTCCGAGCTCCCGTTAAACGATCGGAAAACCAAAACTGCCAACACGCAGTTTGCTTTCGCCGCCTAATTGCTAGGTGGCCGTTCCCGGTGGTGAGCCCGTGCGCCGCCGAAGGACGTCATTTTACGGGATAGGCCGATGGCTTCGGTCCGGAGCCGAAGGCCGAGATCAACCGGACTAGGCGGCTGGGGATTTTGCCGGTTCCGAACCGGCTGCCGAATTCGCAGAATCTGGCTACGCACGTAGGCTTCCGGGGGCGGGCTTTCTCGGACGCGGGTTCGACTCCCGCCGCCTCCACCACAGATTTGTCGCTTCGTTCCCAGGCTGCTGCCAGAGGGGTGTCCCGGCGCCCTGGAGGAACACCATGCAGTCGAAGACTGCCCGAAGGCGTCGTGGTTCTTCGCCCATCCGGGTGCGCTACGGGCGCCTCTCGCCGTGGGCATCCTCGCGTGCATTGGTGAAGAGCTGCCCGAGTTCGTCATCGGTCACGCCGGAGGCCGCCACCTGCTCGCGGAACGGTTTCAGGACCTGAGCCAATGTAGGAGGAGCGGCCAGATCCTTCGACAGGAGAGCCGAGACATAATCTTCCCGCTTGAGACCGGAGCGCCGGGCTTTCTCGTCGAGAAGGCGCAGCAGGTCGTCGGAAACAGGAATCTCAATCGTTCGTGGCATGACCGCCTCCAGCCTTGGCTACGCTTCCTATTTTGGCACTTCCCTCAATACAGCGCAGCCTCCCCCGGCGGCCGCGTCTTCCACCGCCGGTGAATCCAGAGCCACTGATCGGGATATTCGCGAATCACCGACTCCAGATGCCGGTGCAGCCGCTGCGTGTCCCGAGCGGCGTCGCCTGTCATCTCCAGCGGCGGATCGAAGCGCAGAATGTAGCGCCGCTCGGCGTCCGACCACAGCGCAAATCCGGGAATGACCGGGGCTTGGGAATGCGCCGCCAGCCTGGCCAAGCCTGTATGCGCGCAGGCCTGCTTGCCGAAGAACTCGACAAACACGCCTTCCCCCTCGGCGGCGTTTTGATCAGCGAGGATGCCGACGGCCTGGTTGGCCTCGAGCGCCTTGAGCATCCGGCGAGCGTAGTCCTTCTTCTCGATCAGCCGGTTGCCGCAAAGTGTGCGGTAGTGCTCCGCCATCCGGTCGAGCAGCGGGTTGTCGAGCGGGCGCACCATCACGTACATGGGCGCGCTCATGAGCGCGTGGGCCGCCGCGCTCAGCTCCCAGTTGCCCAGGTGCGCTGTGTAGAAGAGCACACCGCGGCCGCACTGTCGCGCCTGCTCGAAGTGCTCGAAGCCTTGGTAGCGAATCCACCCGCCGATGTTGGCGCGGTTCAGGCGCGGAAACCGCGCCAGCGTTACTGCCAGACGCGCCAGCGAGCGAAAGACGCCGTCGATGAGGCGCTCACGCCCGGCGGCATCCAGGTGCGGGAAGGCGAATTCCAGATTGCTGTAGCCAGTCCGGCGCAGGCGCGGCACAAGCAAGTCAACCATCCGCATGCATCCCTGCGCCAGCCACAGCGCAACTGGATGGGGCGCCCAGCCGAGCGCGGCCAGCAAAAAGCGCACCAGCCCGTACTCGAGCCAGTTGCGAAGCGAGGAGCGATACTTGCCTTCAGCCAACTAGATCATTCTAGCCGGCATTCTCACGCGAGTATCGAAAGAGCACGCGGGGATGCGCCCAATCGTGGGCCAGGCCGATGCGGTCCACTTCGATCGAAGGCTGTAAGAAGCGCACGATGCGCTCATTGGTGGGATGGAAACATAGAGCCGGGGCCGCCAGCATCAACCGGGGCGGCCGAGTCGAGAGCTGCCTGCCCGGGAAATAGCCCAGGCGGGTGAAATCGCCTCGCTCCAGGTGCCATCCGACGCGCATCCAGTAGTCGAGTGCTTGCAGGGGGAGGTGGACCGATTCGCTCGCTTTGAGCTCGATCACCGTGAGCCGGCCCTGGTAATCGACAGCGAGCAGGTCGAGGATGCCGCGTCCGCCGCCGGCGAAGGCAGAGACCTGACCGTAGACCGGCGTGGGCTCGAGTCGCGCATCGAGAAGCGGGAGCTGGCCTCGGAGCTGCTGCTCCAGCAACGCCTCCGGTTGCCAGCGCGCGGGCCGCTCAGCCCCCGGCGGCAGCAGTTCCGTGGCGAGGTTTCCGCAATCGAGAGGATCCAGACGCGCCGTTCGGCCTTCTTCGGTGTACGCAAAGACGTGGTATTCGGCGAGCTTCGGGTCCAGGTGGCGGATGCGCCAGCAGGTGGGGTTGGCGTGTCCGGAGGGCAGGAAGACGGCCAGGCTCTGGATCGCCGTTTCAGGCTCGCGCCGGCGCAGGTAATCAAGCCAGATCAATCCGAAGCTCAACACGCCGTCGATGTCTCCGGAAGCCGGCGCCGCCATGGCGGCAATTCCATGCCTGCCCCGCCGTAGGAAGGCGCGCGGGTAAGCGGGCGAAAGGCTGTCTTCCAGATTGGCCTCGGTGCTGAGATTCACGAGCCGCCAGCCGGAGAATTCGCGACCGAGAAAGAGGCGGAACTGCTCGCCGAAGACGAGGCGGCGGCCTTTGCCGTGAAGCGGGAGATTCTTGTGGCGGGCGCCGTCAAACAAGAGAATATGGCCGGGCTTGCCCCCCAGCCGCTGGATTTCCAGCTCCACTCGGCCCTCTCTCTCGCTCCGAATGCCCTTGATACGTCTGGAAAGAAAAACCTCCTCGGTCCAGGCCTCGACGATCAGATGTTGCCCATGCGGCCGCAGAGTGTAGCGGCCCGGCTCCATCGGGAGCGCCGGTTCCCCCGGCTCGAGTAAAATTGGCTGGCGGCTGCCTTCGAGAAAACGCTCGATGGCAGCCTTGGCTTCCCACGCAGGCCCGTGGGGAGCCGCCATAGCGGCGCTGGCCATCGCACAGTTAGAATCGGTGGGTTGTGGCGGAAAGTTTAGCATCCAGATTCGAGCAGGTGGAAGCACGGCTCGAGCAGGCGCTGACCCGCGCCGGGCGGCAACGCAAAGAGATTACAATTGTCGCCGTCACCAAGCTCTTCCCCGCCGCTGTCTTCCAACAGGCCTACTCGCTCGGGCTCCACCACTTCGGCGAAAACTACGTCCAGGAGTTCGAGAGCAAATACTCGCACGTCAGCAGCTTACAGCATGCCCGCTTCCACTTCATCGGGCATCTCCAATCGAATAAAGCCCGCCGCGCCACGGAAATCTTCCATGTGCTCCAAACCATCGATACGCCGAAACTGGCGCGGCGGCTGAACGAAGCGGGCAAGGCTCTGGACGTCATGATCGAGGTGAAACTGGCGGAAGAAGAAGCCAAAGCCGGCGCTGCCCCGCAGGAAGTGCCCGCGCTGATCGACGCCATCGGCGCGTGTCCGAACCTGCGGCTTCTGGGTTTGATGACGATGCCGCCGTGGTCGGAAGATGCCGAAGCCTCGCGGCCGTATTTCCGCCGGCTGCGGGAGCTGGCCGGGCGGAACGGCCTCGGCGGGCTCTCGATGGGCATGTCGCACGATTTTGAAGCTGCCGTCGAGGAAGGCGCTACCATGATCCGGATCGGCACCGCCTTGTTCGGCCGCCGCAGCAAGCCCGCTTGAGGACGCCATGCGGCTCGGCTATCACGCCCCCATGCCGCCGGCGCCGACGGGCGTCGCTGACTACGCGCGTCGGCTGCTCGAGGCACTGCGGTCCCTGTGTGATCCGGTGGTGGACGCCGATCGCGCCGATGCGCATCTGTATCAGCTCGGCAACAACCAGCTTCACCTCGCGATTCATGAGCGCGCCCTGCGCACGCCCGGCTTCGTCCTGCTGCATGACGCCTGCCTGCATCACTTTTATTTGGGCGCATTGGGCCGCCGGGAATATGTCGCGGAGTTTTGCTCCCAGTATGGCGCCTGGCACCGCGGCTTTGCCGGGAAGCTGTGGGAGGGACGCGCACAGTCGGCGGCCGACGAACGCTACTTCCGCTACCCGATGCTGAAGCGCGTCGTCGAGGCGGCACGCGCGGTTCTGGTGCACAACGCGGCAGCGGCTGCCGCCGTGCGCCGGCAATGCCCGCAGGCGGCTGTTTTCGTCATTCCTCATTTATTCGATCAGCCGCGCGTGGCGGCCGATGATTCTTTGCGGACTCGCTGGGGGCTGGCCGGAGAACAGTTTCTTTTCGGCGTGTTCGGTCACCTGCGGCAGACCAAGCGTTTGGGGAGTGTGCTGCGGGCTTTCGGACGCGCCAGCAGGCGGGCGCCGCAAATGCGGCTTCTGGTGGCGGGGCAGTTTGTCTCGCCGGAACTGAAGGCGTTCTACGCACCCCTGCTCGAGCAGGCGGGTGTGATCCGGCTGCCGCATCTGGACGAGGAGGAATTCTGGCGTTCGACACACGCCGTCGACGCCTGCGTGAATCTGCGCTATCCGAGCTGCGGCGAGACTTCCGGAATCACCATCCGCCTGATGGGCATTGGCAAGCCTGTTTTACTGAGCAGCGGAGAAGAAACGGCGTGTTTTCCCGAGGGAAGCTGCGTGCCGGTGGAGAGCGGCGCGGTTCAGGAAGCGATGCTCGAAGAGCTGATGGTGTGGCTGGCGACCGACCGCGGGGCAGCGGAACACATTGGCGCAAGGGCGCGCCGGCACATCGAGCGACACCATTCGCCGGAGCGCGCCGCCCGCGCTGTCTTCGAGGCGGTTACAATTGGCTGTTTATGAGAATGCTGCTGTTTCTGGCTTGCGCCGGCCTGCACGCGCAAACGCCGGACTGGCCGCGGGTCGAACAAGAAGCGCTGCGCCATTTCCAGGCGCTGATCCGCCTTGACACCACCGATCCGCCGGGCCACGAGGCGCCCGCGGTCGAGTACTTGCAGAAAACGCTTGAAGCCGAGCGCATCCCGGTGAGGATCTTTGCGCTAGATCCGAAGCGGCCGAACCTGGTGGCGCGCCTCGAGGGCAGCGGCCACAAGCGGCCGCTGCTGATCATGGGCCACACGGACACGGTGAACATCGATCCGAACAAGTGGAGCTTTCCGCCGTTTGGCGCGGTTCAGGACGGCGGCTACATTTACGGCCGCGGCACGGTGGATGACAAGGACAACGTGCTCGCCTGTCTGATGGTGATGCTGCTGTTGAAGCGGCTGAATGTGACGCTCGAACGGGACGTGATTTTCCTGGCCGAAGCCGGCGAAGAGGGAAGCGTGCGCTACGGAATCAAGTACATGGTCGAGAACCACTGGAGCGAGATCGACGCCGAGTATTGCTTCGCCGAGGGAGGCAGCGCGATCCGCACCGGCGGCAAGCTGCGCTACGTGGCGGTCGGCACGGCAGAGAAGATTCCTTACGCGGTGAAGCTGGTGGCGCGCGGGCCCTCCGGCCACGGGTCGCGGCCGTTGCGCACCAATGCGGTGGTCCACCTGGCGCAGGCAGTCGCCAAAGTGGCCGCCTGGCAGACGCCCATGCGTCTGAATGACACCACGCGCACTTACTTCGAGCGGCTGGCCACCATCAGCACGCCCGAGGAGGCAGCTCGCTACCACGGGCTGACGAATCCGGAAAAGAGCGCCGCCATTCAGGAGTACTTCGCCGAGAAGGAGCCGGGGCATCATTCGATGCTGCGCACCTCGATTTCGCCCAATATCTTCCAGGCCGGCTATCGCGTCAATGTGATCCCCTCCCAGGCAACGGCGACGCTCGACATCCGCGCGCTGCCGGACGAGAATCTGCCGGCCTTTCTCGATGAGATTCGCAAGGTGATCCGTGATCCGGCGGTCGAGGCGCTGCCGGAAGCGCGGGACACGCGGCCGCCGGCGGCGCCGTCACGGCTCGACAACGACGCCTGGCGCGCGGTCGAGGCTGCCGCCCGGCGTCATTATCCCGGCACGGTCACGCTGCCCACCATGCAAACCGGCGCCACCGACATGGCTTATCTGCGAGCCCGCGGCGTCCAGGCTTATGGCGTCGGCCCGATGATCGACTCCGAGGACGGTCCCAAAGGCTTCGGCGCTCACAGCGACCAGGAGCGCATCCTGGAAGTGGCCTTGCACACGTTCGTGCGCTTTCACTGGGATCTGGTGGTGTCGCTGGCGGCGGCGAAATGAGGCGGCGGGGCGGCCTGCGGGACCTGCGGCAGGCGCTCACTGGGAGCCGGCTGGTGGCGCGGCGACACGGCCCCCGCAGGCGAACGCTCCGCAAATGTATGCAACGATGGTCTAGGTGTTCCACCTCTTTGAAAACCGTATTCAACGTGCATTTGCATCCTTCCTTCAGATTCGTTATGGCGCCGATCTGCCCGTTCTGCTCGAGCAGCCCCGGCAGTCGGATTTCGGCGAGCTGGCGCTGCCGGTTGCGTTCCAGCTTGCCAAGCAGCTAAAGAAGCCCCCCAAGGCGATCGCCGCCGGAATTGTCGAGGGCATTGGAGCCGTGGAAGGCGTGGCCGCTCTCGAAATCGCCGGCAATGGATATATCAACATCCGCCTGGACCGCGGTCTTTATGGGCGCACGGTGCTCGAGCAATCCTCCCAGCCGGCCGCGCCCAAACCAGGCAAGGTCATCGTCGAGCACACCAACATCAATCCGAACAAAGCGGCCCACATCGGGCACCTGCGCAATGCCGTGCTGGGCGACACGTTTGTTCGCCTGCTGCGAGCGGCCGGACACACGGTCGAGGTGCAGAATTACATCGACAATACCGGTGTTCAGGTGGCCGACGTCGTGGTGGGATTCCACCATCTCGAGAAGAAGTCGCCGGCCGAGGTGGAGCATCTCGCCGGCAGCGCCCGGTTTGATTTCTTGTGCTGGGATCTGTACGCGCGCGTCTCCTCTTATTACCAGGAGCATCCGGAAGCGGCGGCCTGGCGGCTCGAGGCGCTGCACGCGATCGAGCAGGGCCACGGAGACGCCGCTGAGATCGGGCACATTGTGGCCGACGCCATCGTCGAATGCCACCTGGCGACGATGCGCCGTCTCGAGATCACCTACGACGTGCTCCCCCGGGAGAGCGAGATCCTGCATCTCAGGTTTTGGGCGACCGCATTCGAGCAATTAAAACAGCGCAACGCGATCTACCTCGAGAGCGAGGGCAAGAACGCAGGATGCTGGGTGATGCCGGGCGCGGCCTTCAGCCAGGAAGCTGACGAAGAAGACAGCAAGGTGATCGTGCGCTCCAACGGCACGGTGACCTACGTCGGCAAGGACATCGCGTATCAGCTCTGGAAGTTCGGTCTGCTGGGGAAGGATTTTTACTACCATGCGCTGAAGACGTACGAGGACGGGCATACGGTCTGGGTCTCGACGGTGGAGCCTTCCGAGGGTGCGCCTTCGTTTGGGCGAGCCACCGAAGTCTACAACGTGATCGACTCGCGGCAGTCGTATTTGCAGGATGTGGTGGTGGCTGGCCTGCGCCAGTTGGGCTACACTGCGCAGGCGGACCAGTCGGTCCACTTCGCCTACGAGATGGTGGCCTTGAGCCCGCGGACCTGCGCCGAGCTGGGCGTCGAGTTGTCCGACGAAGACAGCAAGCGACCCTATGTCGAAGTGTCCGGGCGCAAGGGTCTGGGGGTGAAGGCGGATGATCTCATCGACAAGCTGATCGAGACGGCGGCCAAGGAGGTCGATGCGCGGCATCCGGAAGCGCCCATCGACGAGCGGCGTCAGGTGGCCGGGCAGATCGCCACTGGAGCGCTGCGCTACTTTCTGCTCAAGTACACCCGCAACACCGTGATCGCCTTCGACTTCCAGGAAGCGCTGAGTTTTGAAGGCGACACCGGGCCGTACGTGCAATACGCGGCCGTGCGTGCGCGCAACATCCTGCGAAAGCTGAAAGAACGCGGCGGCGAATTGCCCGACTTTGAGAGCGTGCTCACGCGGGAGGCGATGGAGCGGCAGCTTGCCTCGGAGGATTTCTGGCAATTGCTGGTTGCCGCTTCCAAATACGGGTCGTCGATTGAGCGCGCGGTGGCGTCGGGTGAACCCGCCCACGTGGCCCGCTATGCGTTCCAGCTCGCCCAGGCGTTTAACAACTTCTACCACGCCTATCCGGTGCTGGCTGAAGAGAATCCGGAAAAGCGGGCGCTGCTGTTGTGGATGACGCAGTATTTCTGTGCGCAGTTGGAAGAAACGCTGCGGGTGCTGGGCATTCGCGCACCGCGGTACATGTAACAGCCGCTCCCAATCCTCCGAACCGCCGCTCCCGGCTGGCATACTGGTGCAGAGCTTCGTCCAGAGATCGAGCGTCGAAATCCGGCCACAGCACCGGCAGAAACACCATCTCCGCGTAAGCGCATTCCCACAACAGGAAATCGCTCAGCCGCTGCTCGCCCGCCGTCCGGATCAGCAGATCCACATCCGGCCCCAGCGCAGCCGAAAACTCCTCCCGCGTCCGCGCATGCCGGGACGCTTCGAGGATTGCGTCCCGAGAAGAATAGTCCACCGCCAGCCGCAAGTGCAGCCGGCTGCCGGATGCCGTCTCGCGCTCGGCGGATTCAATCAGCGGGATCAGAAACTCCGGCAGCCGGTCTCTTCTGCCGATGACGCTCAGGTGATGCCCTCGCGCCGGCATTCCTCCACTTCCTTCAGCAGGTACTGGCGGAACAGGCTCATCAGCGTCGCCACCTCCGCCCGCGGACGCTTCCAGTTGTCGGCGGAGAAAGCGTACACCGTCAATCCTTCTATGCGCCGGTCGATCGCTGCTTCCACCGCGCGCCGGAGCGCTTTGGCCCCCTCGCGATGTCCCTCCGTGCGCGGCAGCCCGCGCTCGGCCGCCCAGCGGCCGTTGCCGTCCATGATAATGCCCACGTGCCGCATGCCCCCGCTACCCGCCCTTCTTCATCGCTTTAATCAGCGCTTCCATGTGATTCAGATACTCGTTCAGCGCCCTTCGTCCAGACGCCGTGATCCGGTACTCCGTCTTCGGCACCCGGCCCTGGAAGTACTTCTCGCAGGCGACATAACCTGCATCCTCGAGCTTGCGCGCGTGGATGCCCAGATTGCCGTCCGTTGTCTCCAGCAGCTTCTTCAGGTCGGTGAACGTGAGCGATTCATTAGCCGCCAGCGCACTCACGATGCCCAGCCGGACGCGCTCGTGAATGATCCGGTCCAGGTCCGGAACCCTGGCCGAACAGGCTTTCGCCTGTGTAGCCGGTTCCGGTGCATGCTTTCTCGCCAGGTTCAACTTAGCCACCGTACCTCCTCGCGATCAGAACCCCGAACACCATGTGAAGGCCGCCGAATCCGGCCAGCAAAAACCAGTTGCCCCATTCGGCCGGCGCAAACAAACACACCGCTCCCAGCGCCGCAAAACACACGCCCATCACGGGAACGATGCGCGCCGAAAATGCGCCGCCTGTCATCACGCCGGTGCCGTACATCATCAGCCATAGCCCAGGCAGCGGCTTCCACAGCTCCGCCGAGTAGAACGCGCCCGTCAGCACCGCCCCGGCCACCAGCGGCGGCGCAAAGCTCAGCGCAAACTTGCGCGCCGGCGCCGTGAGCATTCCCGACCCGCTGGCCGCCGCCTTGCGGTACATGCAGTACACCCCGATGGCAATCGCCACCAGCGCTTCCACCAGCCACACTGCCATCCAATGCTGCGGATCAGGCTGGCGCACGGCGATGACAGCCGCCGGCGCCGCCGTCAGCCCCATGGCGAATCCGCCCCACCCGGGAACCGCCGTAAAAGAACTGGCGCGCTCCATGGTGTCGCGGATGTAGCGAAGGTTGTCGATGGCGTGTTGGTGAAGCGGAATGGGGCTGCGGGCCTGATGGGGGCTCATGGAGCCAGGGTACCGCGCGGGCGTAGCATTGTCAAGTACTTTGTGCTATAGAGATCCACCGGCCCCGCGGCCGGCTCCGCGGGCGCCTCTGTGATACGATGAACCGCTATGCCCCTCACCCGCCGGCACGCATTGCAACTGCTCGCCTCCGCCAGTCTGCCCTCCGCGATGGCCCAGCCGCGCCGCCCCAATCTCGTTATCCTCTTTGCCGACGATATGGGCTGGGGCGACGTCGGCTTCAACGGCCGCAAGGATTGGGAGACGCCGAATCTGGACCGTCTGGGTTCGCAGGGGACCATCTTCACCCGCTGGTACACCGCCATGCCGCTGTGCGCCCCGTCCCGAGCCTGCCTGCTGACGGGCAAGTACACCATCCACCATGGCGTACGAAACAACAGCACCGACATCCCCGCCAGCGAAGTGACCGTGGCCGAGGCGCTCAAGCCACTGGGCTACAAAGCCGCGCTGTTCGGCAAATGGCACCGCGGGCGGCTGCCCGACGGCGGATTCACCCATCCGCTCGATCAAGGCTTTGATGAAACCTTCGGCTACCTGGATGCGCGTCATGCCTGGGAGCATTTTCCCAAGACCCTGTATCGCGGCCGCAGCGAAGTCCCGGTGAAGGGCTACAGTTGCGACCTGATGGCGGACGAGTCCGCGCGGTTCATCAAAGAGAACCGCGCCAATCCGTTTCTGCTCTACGTGCCGTTCATCGAGCCGCATTTTCTGATCGAAGCGCCCGACGAGGATGTAGCTCTCTACAAAGGCAAGTTCAAGGAAAAAGATCCCAACGAGCCCCATCGCGCCCGATACGCGGCGATGATCCACCGGCTGGACACGGCCATCGGGCGCATCCTGAAAGCGCTCGAAGAGAACGGCGTCGCTGACAACACGCTGGTGCTGTTCACTTCTGATAATGGCGCGACGTTTGAAACGGGCAACAAAGGCGCGGCGAATTATCACGACTCGAACCGGCCCTTCCGCGGCCAGAAGCGGAGCCTGGAAGAAGGCGGCATCCGCATGCCGGCGCTGGTGCGCTGGCCGGGCAAAGTGCCTTCCGGCAAAAAGACAGACATCCCGGTGCACATGACGGACGTGATGCCCTCGTTGCTGGCAGCGGCCGGCGGCAAGCCGGATGCTGCGTGGAAAGTGGACGGCCGCAACATGCTCGACGTGTGGATGGGGAAGACGCCGGCGCCGGAGCGTACGCTGTTCTGGGAGTGGCAGGCCGAGACCTGGAACATGTACGCAGCCATGCGCGGCGATTTCAAGCTGCTCGAGATCGGCGACAACCGGTTCCTGTACAACCTGAGAGAAGACCCTGGCGAGCGGCGCACACTGGCGCAGGAGTACCCGGAGATCTTCCAGCAGTTGCGAAAAGAGCTGGCGGCGTGGCTGGCGACGGCCAGGAAGAATTAAACGTACATTTCCTGAACGCGGACAAGGCGGCCTTCGGCCTGACTTCTATAGGCGGCTTCCACCGCGGCAAAGCTCTCCAGGTACTCGACCACGCCTGTTTCAAAAGGCGCTCCGCTGCGCAGGCAGTCGAGGAAGTGCTGTTGTGTCGCGCGAACGCTGTCGCCCTTGTAACCGGTGGAAGTATCATGGGTGGCGGCCGGGCGGCCGTTCAACAGAACATCGCCCGTGGCCAGCACGTGAATCGAGCCACGCTCGCCTTCAAACAAGGCGTCGCCCATGGCCGGCCCCGGCGGCTCGGGATCAAGATAGCGATGCCCGTCGATCACGCCATCGACGGCATTGGCATGCTGTAAAACGACGACAGCGCGGTCTTCGCCCTGAATCAGCGGATTGGCGCGGCGTGTGTGAGCGAGCACGCTTTCAATCTGGCCGAACAGGAAACGCGCCGTGTCGATGGGGTGAATCAGCGTTTCATAGATCAGCAGGCGCGGCATCTGGCGGAAGTAGGGCTGATTTGGATATGGATTCGCCCCCAGGCCGTCGCGCTGGCGAAGGCGGAACTGGTAGGCGAGCGGCTCGCCAATCTCACCCTGATCCATCATCTTCCGAGCGGTGCGGTACCACGGCTGCCAGCGCCAGTTTTCATGCACCATCACGCGGACTCCGGATTCGCGTACCAGGCGGGCCATGGCGAGAGCCTGCTTCATGCTTTCCGCCAAAGGCTTTTGACAGATGGCCGGGATGCGGCGCTCGATGGCAAAGCGCACCAGGGACAAGTGCGTCTCCGGGCGCGTGGCGATGTCGACAAAATCCGGCTTCTCCAGGTCGAGCATCCGGTCCGCGCTGGTGTAAACTTTCGGGGCCGCTTCACGCGCACGCTCCATCACCGGGTCGCACGCGGCGGCAATCTCGACCCCCTCCATTCGCCGCCACGCCTCCAGTTGAATCCGGCCGAAGTAGCCGCAGCCGATCAATGCGCCACGCAAAGTTGAGTTTGCCATGAGTCCCGTCTATCAGCATAAGATGAACACTATGCATCTCCGCGTAACTGCTTCTCTTCTGGCTGTGTCCCTGTGGGGCCAATCAAAGCTCGATCCGATGCGCCCCCACCCGAACATGCCGCGGCCGATTGCCGCCCGCGATTCCGTGTGGCTCGAGGAATTGACGTGGCTTGAAGTACGCGACGCCATGCGCGCCGGCAAGAAAACGATTCTGGTTCCGACCGGCGGCGTGGAACAAAACGGCCCCTACCTCGCTGCCGGCAAGCACAACTACATCCTGCGCGCGACTGCTGAGGCGATCGCACGCAAGCTGGGCAACACGCTGGTGGCGCCGGTTGTGCCTTTTGTGCCGGAGGGCGACCTCAACCCGCCGAGCGGGCACATGCTGTACCCGTCCACCATCACCGTTCGCGAGGAGACTTTCGAGCGGCTGCTGGCCGACATCGCCGAAAGCTTCAAGACCCATGGCTTCGAGCACATCCTCCTGATTGGAGACAGCGGCGGCAACACCAAGGGGATGGCCAGCGTGGCCGCCAGGCTGTCCAGGCAGTGGGCCGGCGCCAACGTCACCATTCACCACATCCCGGAGTACTACGATTATCCAGGCGTGAAAACGTGGCTCGAAAAGCAGGGATTCATTCAAAAGGATGAAGGCATCCACGATGATTTCGCCATCACGTCCCAGATGATGACCGTGGACCCGACTACGGTGCGCATGAAAGAACGGATGGCTGCCGGGAAGTTCTCGATTAACGGGATTGCGCTGGCGCCGCCGGAAAAGACGATCGCCATGGGCAAGAAGATCATCGGGTACAGGGCGGAGGTGACGGTGGCGGCGATCCGGAAAGCGCTGGCAAAATAAGG
>JACQDF010000372.1 GCA_016201205.1 Acidobacteriota bacterium | reverse complement strand
GGTGCCGAGATGCACGTTGGCCGTCTCAAAGCCCGTCGAGTAGAGCAGGCGGCTTTCGTCGCGTTCCTTCGGCAGCGAAGAGCGGTGTATCAAAGCAACGGTCGCTTCGTCCAGGGGGTCTTTGGTTCGCCTTCCGAACAGGAGGTCAAGGTCTCAGTCATCCTTAGGAGAATCATCGCTCGCGAGGGCGGGATTGCGCCGGAGAAACTTCATCACCTCGAGCGGCTCCTCGATGTCGAACCGATAATCCGCCTTGAAAACGACTGGCGATTACGAGGCTTCGCGGTGCAGGAGGAGTGTTCGGCTCTCAGCGGCCGGCGCAGCAAAGTAGCTACTCTCGTTCCGCACCCCCGCGCGCAAGTTGGCGATGACAAATGTACGGAGAGCGAGAATAAAGGGAAACAGTCCGGAGGAGCAACCAGGAAGCCCAGCGCGGAGGAGATGCCATGCCAGCTCTCGTTGGTTTGCAGACGCAGACGATCGGTGCCTTGCCCGTCATCCAGTCCTTCTTGGACCAGCTCGACCTCGGCGACATCATTGACCGCGTCGTCCCCTGGGAAGGCCATGTCCCACTGGGCACGCTCACCGAGATCCTGGTCGCCAACCGCTTGCTCACTCCTGCTCCGTTGTACCGCATCGGACAGTGGGCCCAACTCAACGGCCTGACCGACTTCTACGAGGTGACTGCGGCGCAACTCAATGACGACCTTCTCGGCCGTGGCCTGGAACGCATCGCCAAACACGCCCACGACATCGAGGCGGCCATCGTCCTCCGCGCTGTCAAGGTGTTTGATTTGAAGCTCGCGCGCATCCACTACGACCTCACCAGCGTCGAACTGTACGGTGCCTACCAGAACTACGTCCGGCAAATGGCGGCTGAACACGCTGGCCAGCAACCCAACACGGCCGCGCCGGATGGCCAACCGACAGCGGCAGAGCCGGAGGCCGACGCGGACTACCAGCCCCCTCAGCCGACCTATGGTCGCAGCAAATCCGGACGCAAGAATCTCAAGCAAGTCCAGTTGGGGATCAACGTGATTGGTGACGGTGCCGTTCCGATCGGACACACGGTTCTGGATGGGAACACCGCCGAGGCCACCACGCACCAGGCCAACCTGCAACGCCTGAAAGGGATGCTGCCGAACAGCCCGTTCCTGCTGATCATGGACAGCAAGGGGGACACCCAGGAGAACCTCCTGGACATCAAGGCCGAGGGCTGTGAGTTCCTTTGCACGGGGGCATTCACCCCAGAACTCCAGCAGCGGTATCTGGCCCTCAAGAACCGGATGCACAAGATCGACTACTACCCCAAGAGCCAGGAACAGCGGGCCCCAGAGGATCGCGACGAATATCGGGCGCACGAAGTAAAGGAACTGCTACAGGGCGAGGTGAAAGGCCGGGCGGTGCGGTTGCGTTACCGGCTGATCTTTGTGTCCAGCCAAGCCAGAGCCCGGCAGCAAAGCCAGACCCGCGAACGGCACACCGACAAGATCCGCACGGAGTTCGAGAAGACCCAGAAGAACCTCAACAAGTACAAGCTGAAGACGCGCGCAGAGATCGTGGCACGGCTGGAGAAAGCGAAAGGGAAGTACGTCGAAGGGAAGCTGTTCTGCTACGAGCTACGCGGGCGAGCGGGACGGTTCCGACTGAACTGGCGTGTGGATGAGAAGGAACTCCAGCGGCGGAAGGAACTGGAAGGGGTGTATGTGCTGAAGACCAACTGGAGCCGGACCGAGCATCCGGTGGTGGAGGTGCTGCGGACGTACAAGGAGCAGAGCAACGTGGAGAAGCGGATCGGGCACATTAAGGGTCCGCTGGCGGTGGCACCGGCGTTCCTGGAGAACCCGCAGCGGATAGCGGGCCTATTGGCGGTGGTGGTGTGGGCGCTGCTGATCCTGGCATTGACGGAGAGACAGGTCCGCCGCGGGTTGAAGGGGAAGCCGATATTGGGGCTGTACCCGGAGAACCGGCCGTGTATGGCACCGTCGGGACCAACCATCCTGAAGTGCTTCAGCACTCTGTGTGTGGTCCTCTACCTGGACGAAGGCCGATCGCGTCGCCAGTTGGCCCAGTTGACCGCTCTGCAACAAGCGCTGCTCGATCTCCTGGATATCCTCGAAACGGATCTCCGCTGTTATGCCAGGAGTTCCTACCCGTAGTTCCTCCTATTCGCGATCTGTATAGATTCTATATCCGCAACTTGCGCGCGGGGGTGCGGAACGAGAGTACCTACTACAAGAAGGCCATCGAAATCGACCCGAAACACGCCACGGCCCACGTCGGCCTCGGCAACGCCCTG
>JACQDF010000005.1 GCA_016201205.1 Acidobacteriota bacterium | reverse complement strand
TGCCTGGCGAGGTAAAGCTGGAAGCGGGCGCCTGGAGCCACGCCGTCGCGGTCGGCTCCTACACGGACGCGGACCTGGAGAGCGTGGCCGACTATTTGCGCTGGCTGGCGAGCGCTAGCGCTAGTAGGCATTGAACAACGCTCCGGCCTGGTCTACAATCTTGAGGTGCGCCGCCGAGATCTGCTTGGTCTCCCGCCCACCCTGCGGTTTCTCGCGGCGCACGTCTTCCAGCTTCGGGGAGCCGCACGCTGAGGTTCCTCGGTGGGGTCAGGCTTTCAGCCTGCCGCCGGGCTTCGGCCCGGCGCGGCACTCAGCGCCGGCTGGCGTGGCACTCAGCGCCGGCTCGAAAGCCGGCGGCAGCCAAGAATGGCCGCCCCACACGGTTAACTGAACAGTATTGTGTCTAACGACTTGGTTCCGCCGCCATCGGCTCCGGAGCGCCGGCCGGCCGGGAAAAGAACGGCTCCATCGGCATGATGATCCAGACGATGAGGTAGGCGAGGATGCCTGGAAACACCCCCGTGAAGATCGTCAGCGCCACGACCAGAATGCGGATCAAAGTCACGTCCACGTCCATGTATCTGGCCAGGCCGGCGCAAATTCCGCCGATCTTCTTATCTTCGCGGAGCCGGTAGAGCCGCTTGCGTGCGTAGCTGTCTGTTGGTGGGCGCCCTTCCGCGGCTGTCTCCTTCCCGCAACGAAGACAAAAACGCGCCTCGGCTGTAAGCTCCTGTCCGCAACGGGTACAAAACATCATAGGCATGCCCTCCCTTTGGAATGTTTTTTGGAATGTACGAAACCAAGCCGGACAAGGTTCCAGTGCATTATCATATACCCCATGGGCCTTCTCGATCGCCGCCAGATGCTTGTCTTTTCCACCCTCGGTCCCGCGTTTACCCGCTATGCAGCCGCCATGGCGCAGGAAGCGGACGAAGTCATCCCTTTTGCCGACACAACGCCGTTCAATCCGGAACGGCCGCGCCTGCCCTGGGAGCAGACGACCGCGTGGATTACGCCGAAAGATCATTTCTTCCGCGTCGGCCATTACGGCTTTCCGGACGTCGACGCCGCCAAATGGAAGCTGGACATTGCCGGCCTGGTGGAGCGCCCCCGGTCGTTCACGCTGGACGAGTTGAAAAAGCGCAAGCTGGTGGAAAAAGCGACTACCATCGAGTGCTCCGGCAACCCGGCCGCCGGCGGTCTGATCGGCAACGCGCGCTGGAAGGGCACGCCGCTGGCGCCTCTTCTCAAGGAGTGTGGCGTCAAGCCCGAGGGCATCGAAGCCGTGTTTTTCGCCGCTGACAATGGCGTGGAAAAGATCCGCGGCGCAGAATACACGCAGCATTTCGCCCGCTCGCTTTCCGTGCGGGAGGCGATCAAGGACACCCTTCTGCTGGCCTGGGAGATGAACGGCGAGCCGCTGGCCAAGCATCATGGCGCGCCGGTGCGGCTGATTGTCCCTGGCTGGTACGGCATCTGCTGGGTCAAGTGGCTGGAGCGAATTGAGATTCACGACCGCGCCTTTCTTTCGCGCTTCATGGGGCGTGATTATGTGACCATTCGCGGTGAAAAACAGGGCGGCCAGACGATCTGGCGGGAAACCAGCGTGGGCCGTATGAATCTGAAGGCCGTCGTTGGCCGCGCCGTCCGCCGCAACAACGGCGTCATCCGCATCATGGGCGCGGCCTGGAGCGATGGCACGCCCTTGCAGAAGGTCGAATTGCGCATCGATGAGGTGCCGTGGATGCCAGCCGCGCTTTCCAGGGAAAACTCCGCGCCTTTCTGCTGGACCTTCTGGTCGCACGACTGGAAGGACGCCAGGCCTGGTGAGCACACACTGGTCGCCCGCGCGATCGATGTCCGCGGGAAAACGCAGCCGGGCCCCGACGACGCGTTGATCACGATGAAGAAGACATATTGGGAAGCCAACCAGCAGGCCGTCCGCAAGATCAAGCTGTAAATAAGAACAGGAGCAGGGATGCCAAAATTTCTCGTTGAACGGAACATTCCGGGCGTCGGCAATCTGACGCCCGTCAAACTCCAGGCCGCGAGCCGGAAGTCCAATGAGGTGCTGATGCAAATGGGGCCGTCCATCCAGTGGGTGGAAAGCTACGTCACCGGGGATAAGCTGTATTGCGTCTACATCGCACCGAGTGAGGAAGCGATCCAGGAACATGCGCGGGTAAGCGGATTCCCGGCCAACCAGGTCCTTCAGATCAAGTCCATCATCGATCCCACTACAGCCGAAGGTACGTGAAATGCGTTTCAGCCGGAGACGCCTGCTGCTGGCGGCGGCGCTTCCGCTGGAAGCCGCCCGCCGCCGAACTGCCATTTCGGTCCAGGGCGGCCAGTTCCGAATCAACGGCAAGCCTACCTATGCCGGGCGCACCTTCGAGGGCATGAAGATCGAAGGGCTGCTGTTGAATTCGCGCATGGTGCAGGGCATTTTCGACGACGAGAATCCGGAAACCGTCGCTCGCTGGAAATATCCCGACACGGGCAAATGGGATGCGGAGCGCAACACGCGCGAATTCCTGCAGGCCATGCCGGAGTGGCGGCGTCACGGCCTGTTGAGCTTCACCATCAACTTCCAGGGCGGCAGCCCGGAAGTGTACTCGAAAGCGCAGCCGTGGCACAACAGCGCGTTCCGGCCGGACGGATCGCTGAAGCCCGCTTATCTGGCCCGCATGGAGCGCATTCTGGATCGCGCCGATTCGCTCGGCATAGCGCCCATCGTTGGATATTTCTATTTTGGCCAGGACCAGCGCCTGGAGAATGAACAAGCCGTTCGCCGCGGAGTGGAGAACGCCACCCGCTGGCTGCTGATCGAGAAGGGCTACCGCAACGTCATGGTCGAGATCGCCAATGAGTGCGACAACCGCGCGTACGACCACGACGTCCTTCGGCCCAGGCGTATCGATGAGCTGATCCGCCTGGCGCAATCCATTTCTCACCAGGGACGCCACCTGCTGGTGGGCGCGAGCTTCAACGGCGGCAGCATTCCCGCGTCGAACGTGGTGGCGGCGTCGGACTTCGTGCTGATGCACGGCAACGGCGTCAAGGACCCCAACCGCATCCGCGATATGGTCGAGACCGTGCGCAAGCTCCCGGCCTACCGGCCGATGCCCATTCTGTTCAACGAAGACGACCACTTCGACTTCGGCCAGCCGGTGAACAATATGCGTAAGGCGCTGGAGGCATACGCAAGCTGGGGCTACTTCGACCCCGGCAAGAACGATTATCACGACGGCTATCAGTCCGTGCCTGTCCAGTGGGGCGTCAACACCGAACGCAAGAAGGCGTTCTTTTCCTTGCTGGCGAAGGTGACTGGAACCCCTGCGATATAATCACCTTTCTTTGTGACTCAGTCCCAGCCGCCGCAGGCTCAAGCGGAAGCCCGTCCAGCGCCCAGCCTGATCGGCCGCGCACAGCTCATTCGCCTTGCGGCGCTGGTTGCAGTGTATCTGCTGATCGTGTACGTGGTCCCGCGGCCCGCGCAAGTCAAACCCGAAGGCTGGCGCCTGCTCGGCATCTTTCTGGCGGCGATCGCGGGGCTGATCCTGCATCCGATCCCCGGCGGCGCCATCGTGCTGATTGCGGTCGTGCTGAGTTCCCTGGCGGGTGGCCTCTCCATCGGCCAGGCGCTCGAAGGCTACTCCGACGCCTCGGTGTGGCTCCTGGTGGCGGCTTTCATGATCTCTCGTGCCTTAATCAACGCCGGGCTTGCCCGCCGGATGGCTCTCTTCTTCGTCCGCGTATTCGGCAAGAGTTCGCTGGGTGTCTGCTACTCGCTGTCGTTTTCCGAAATGGCGCTGGCTTCGATGATTCCCTCCAACGGGGCGCGCTCCGGCGGGGTGATTCTGCCCATCCTCCGCTCGATCTGTGAGCTCTACGGCTCGAGGCCGGGGCCGACGGCGGGAGTACTCGGCGCCTTCCTGTTTCTGGCTGTGTACCAGAACACCTGCATCAGCTCCGCCATGTTCTACACCGGGCAAGCCAGCAACCCCCTGGCAGCCAGTTTCGCCACCCGCGCCGGTTACGAAATCACCTGGGCGAGCTGGCTGGCCGCCGGCATTGTGCCGGGGCTTTGCTCCATTCTGCTGGTCCCGGCGGTGATTCTGTGGTTTGTTCCTCCGCTGACTCGACATACACCCGAAGCTTCGGAATTCGCACGCCGGGAATTGGAGAAAATGGGCCCGCTCAGTAAAGCGGAAAAGATCCTCGCCTTGGTGTTCGCCGGCGTGTGTCTGGGCTGGGTCACCAACAAGCGGTTCCATGACGTCGACATCACCGTGGTTGCTTTGATCGGCAGCGGCCTGTTGTTCCTCACCGGAGTGCTGACCTGGGAAGATGTCAAACACGAATCTACTTTATGGGACCTTTACGTCTGGTATGGCGGGCTGGTGATGTTTGGCCGCGCGCTCAATGACGCCGGGGTGACGCAAGCCTTCGCCAACGGCGTTGTGGGGAGCTTCAGCGGCTTCGGCTGGGTCGCTTTGTTCACCAGTGCGCTCCTGATCTACTTCTACGCCCACTACGGATTTGCGAGCATCACGGCGCACATTCTGGCGATGTACACGCCGTTCTTGGCCGTGCTGGTGGCCAAAGGCGCCCCCATCGGACTGGTTGCGTTTGCGTTCGCTACGTTCGTCAACTTCTCGGCGGGCCTGACGAACTATGGAACGACGCCCTCGCCGATGTATTTTTCGCACGAATACGTGACCATGAAGGAGTGGTGGAGGATCGGGTTTGTAATCTCGCTAGTCAACCTGGCGGTGTGGAGTACGATTGGATTTGCGTGGTGGAAGGCGATCGGGATCTGGTAGCGCCGGTAGCGCGGATGTATGCTAAGTGATTTTCACCCTCAAGTTCTTGGGAGCCGAGGCCGAAGTGAAAGATAAGGAAATGGGTGGAACTTTGGCGAAACTGGCCACCGCCTTGCGCCAGGCCAGCGGAGGGAAAAAGCAGCGTTTTTTCGTGGAAAGACGCATCGAGCCGCGGCTATGGTGTTCGGACCTGGTGCAGGTGTGGTGGAAAGACGCGGGAAAATGGCGGCGGCGCGGCACGGCGGTGCTCGAGGACATCTCGCACTGCGGAGCATGCGTGCAACTGGAACTGCCGCTGTCTCAGGGCGCCGAAGTCCGCATCAAGCATCCCGCCTGGAAAGTCGAGGGACAGGTGCGCTATTGCGTCTACAGGGACGATGGCTACTTCATCGGAGTGCTGCTTAGGGAAGACTCGAAGTGGTCCGAGGGTTTGTTCCGTCCCAAGCACCTGATGGATCCGGCCAGGGTGGCGCCGAAGAAGTCCGGGAGAGCATCAGGGCGCTCCTGACGAGGCCCTCCGCGAGCCGGCCGCGTGTCGCTTCAATGGAAGGGGTCCGGCCAGGGGTGATGAAGCGGCTGGTCTACGTGGCCATCACCGGCTATGGGCGGGAAAGCCCGTACCATGATATGGCCGGGACATCACAACCGCGTTAATTAATGGGAGCCCGGAGTCATGGTGCGACTTAGCGAGTTCTGCCGCCGTGCGATGGAAGAACCCTGGCTGGCCGAGCATGGGGTGATTGAAGAACAAGTGCAGTCAGTAATGGGAGGTATTTCCGGCCTTTACCAAGATGCTTTCCAGTGGGACAGAACTGCGCATCACCCAGTAGAAACGGAGCGTGCTTTCGTTTCAGGCAGCGTACCCCTGGACTCGGTTCTTCAAGAGATCTCCAATTGCTCGGGCTTTCATGAGCGGGAGGCGAGCGATGCGATTCTCGAGGCTCTCGAATCCACACTGCGATACTTTGTGGATTCCGAGAAGACGCATCGGATTCGACTGGCATGCCTTGGAAGCTTCGAAGTGGCAGATCCTGAGCACTCGCGGTACCGGCTCACTTTTTTCAATCCGTCGTACTTGACTGCCTCGGAGGTCGCGCAAGCCTGACACTCGTGTAAGATGCGGTCGACGAGGTTCTCGACGATCGAGAGCAACGCGACATCCCGGCCGTGCTGGTTCACACAGGTGATCTCACTCGCGCCGGCCACGCCGAGGAATTCAAAGTAGGTGCGGCATTCTTGAACTTGCACCACGCAGGCGGAACCGATCAAGTCCGGCTTTCGTGGCAGGACACACCGTTGGTGGACATCCCCGGCAACCACGATTTGTGGGGCACGGCGCTGCCAGGGACACTCGGCGTCTTCTTGAATCATTACGGTCAACGATATCCGCTACGGCATTGGATCAAGTCCGAACCGAAGCCCGTCTGCCTGTACGGAGTGAACAGCAACAGCAGTTCATTGCTGGACCATGCGCTGGCGAACGGGGCCATCCTCGACGAGGAGTTCTTGGAACTGCTGCGTCTGATAGCGAAAGACAAGGCGTTGGAACCGATTCAGATCGTATGCCTGCATCATCCGGTTGCCGAAGAGCCCGGCAAGGGCTCAAGCTGGCGACTAACGCTCGAGGACCGCACCAGGTGGCGACGAGACTCGCCCCATCGGGTGTGCACCGCAATGCCAAGCCAGAGCGCCGCGACTGGTAGCTCATCTCTTCTTCAGCGTCTTCATTTTTTTCCGGATCGTGGCTTTCAGCTCCTTGCGAGTGCATTGGGGGCGGCCAAACAGACCGGCGGCTTCGTTCTATCGCCGTGAGCGAAAGTACGAGATTGTTTCCCGGATTCCATCCTCGAGAGGCACTTTCGGCTCCCAGCCCAGCACCCGCTTCGCCTTGCCGATGTCGGGGCGTCGCCGCTTGGGGTCGTCTTGCGGAAGCGGCTCGAACTCGATCGGCAAACCCGGATTCACCGCGTTGCAAATGAAGCGCGCGAATTCGAGGATGGTCATCTCGGTGGGGTTGCCCAGGTTCACAGGGTAGCGCTCGTCGGAGAACGTCAGGCACAGCAGGCCGTCCACCAGGTCCTGTACGTAGCAGAAACTCCGCGTCTGGGAGCCGTCGCCGTACACCGTGAGTGGCTTCCCCTTGAGTGCGTGATCGATGAAGGCCGGCACCACGCGGCCGTCATCCAAAGCCATGCGCGGGCCATAGGTGTTAAAAATGCGGGCAATGGTGGTGCGCAGGCCGTGAACACGGTGGTAGGCCATGGTGATGGCTTCGGCGTAGCGCTTGCTTTCGTCGTAGCACGAGCGCGGCCCGACCGGGTTGACGTTGCCCCAATATGTCTCGACCTGGGGATGCACGTCCGGATCGCCATAGCACTCCGAGGTCGAGGCCAGCAAGAAGCGGGCGTTGTGACGCCGGCCGGCTTCCAGCATGTTCCGGGTGCCGGTGGAGCCTGATTCCAGCGTTTCGATGGGATGCTCGTAGTACTGGCGGGGGCTGGCCAGGGAAGCCAGGTGCAAAACAGCATCGAAGTGGCCGTCCATCCCGATGGGCCGCGTAACGTCGTGTTCGACGAACTGAAATCGCGGATGACCAAGGAGCCGTTCCAGGTTCGCCCGGCTGCCCGTGATCAGGTTGTCGATGCCGGCGACCTCGTGACCATCCGCGATCAAGCGGTCACACAGATGGGAACCAATAAAGCCGGCCGCGCCGGAAACCAGAAATCGCAAAAAGATTCTCTCCTCGAGAGCGATCGGTGGAGCTTCGAGACCCACGCCGGTGGGTCATTGCCTATTGTATCCGTCCTGCCAGGCTGAGTGGTACCATCGGAATCCTGTCATGGCCAAGCTCACCTGGATCGAGAGGATCGTGCTGGCTGCGGCTGTGATCGCCTCCGCGTGCGGATTCTGGCTGCGGCTCCAGACAGTTCTCCGCATCATCCTCTCGGCGAAGAAGGAAGAAAGCTACACCCCGGCGGATTTGGCCCGGCGGGCGAAAACCTTTCTGTGGGAAGTGCTGCTGCAAGCGAAAGTGATCCAGCAGCGGCCGCTTCCGGGGATCGCTCACGCCTTCGTGTTCTGGGGATTCTGCTCGTTTGCGCTGGTGACCATCAATCATTTTGCGATCGGCTTCGGGTTTGAGCTGATCGAAAGAGACGGCTTCTTCGGGCGGTTCTACTTCGGACTGGCGGCGGTGTTCGCCGTCGCGGTGAGCATCTCGATCGCGGGGCTGGCGGCGCGGCGGTTTGTCATGCAGCCGCGCTGGCTGGGCCGTGTGTCGCCGGAAAGCGGCCTGATCGCGCTGCTGATCTTCACGCTGATGGTCACCTACCTGGCCGATTACCTGAATGGAGGCGGCAAGCTGATCTGGTGGCTGCACAGCGCATCGATTCTGATGTTCGCGCCCCTGATCCCGCATACGAAGCACTTGCACCTGGCGCTGAGTCCGGTGGCGGTCTTTCTCAAACGCGATGGGTTCAGCAGCATCCCGCCGCTGGTGGGAGATGAGGATTTCGGGCTCGACACGGGGAAGGATCTATCGCAGGTGGTGGCGTTGCAGGCATACTCCTGTGTAGAATGCGGCCGCTGCACCGAGCACTGCCCGGCGAACAATACGGGCAAGGAGCTGAACCCCAAAGAGATCATCCTCGGCGTCCGCGGCTACCTGAATCAGTTCGGACCCGGCAGCGAAGAGCTGCTGTTCGGAAAGCATCTTTCCCAGGAAGCGGTCTTTCAATGCACCACCTGCGGCGCCTGCGAGTTTCAGTGTCCGGTGGGCGTGCAGCATCTGCCGGTGATCGTCGGCTTGCGGCGCGGCGCCACCAACACCGGCAAGTGGGAAGATGACTACGGCAACAAGCTCTTCCTGAATCTGGAGCGGAACGGCAACCCGATGGGCTTTTCGGCAAGCGAACGCGAGAAGTTCATCCGGAAGCAGCAGTTTCCCGTGTATGACGGCGCCCAGGAGCACTGCCTGTGGCTGGGTTGCATGGGGGCATTGGATCCGCAGGGCAGGGAGATTATCATCGCGCTGGCGGAGGTGCTCGAGCACCTGGGCGCCAGCTACGGCGTCTTGCCCATCGAGCGATGCACGGGCGATCCGGCGCGGCGGCTGGGCAACGATCTTCTGTTCAGCCAGCTTGCCGGGCAGAACCTCGAGAACTTCCGGCAGAGCAAAGTAACCAAAGTTCTCTCGATCTGCCCGCACTGCGTGCGCACGATGAGCGTGGATTACAAGGAGTTCGGCGGGAGCGTGCGGATCGAGCACCACAGCGAGTTTCTGGCGCGGAATCTCGACAGGCTGCCGAAATACGCGCAGGACCGCAAGGTGGTGTTCCACGATCCCTGCTATCTGGGCCGTTACCGCGGCGTGTACGAGGAGCCGCGCAGCGTGGCGCGCATCGGCGGTCTGGTGGTCGAGCCCGGCAGAACGCGCGAGCGCTCGTTTTGCTGCGGCGCCGGCGGCGGGCTGGTCTTTCTGGGCGAGGAGAAGGGGCGGCGCGTGAACCGGACGCGCGCCGAGGAGCTGGTGGCGACGGGAGCGGACGTGGTGGGGGCGGCATGCCCGTTCTGCAATACAATGTTCCGCGATGCATTGGCGGCCGTGTCCCAACAGCCGCCCAGGCTGATGGACATCGCGCAGATCGTGGCCGAGTCCGTTCGCGAGAATCAGACAGCCGGCTCGTAAAAGCTGAGCGAGTTGCCGCCATGCTTGAGGATGCGCGTGCGGCGCAGGGTCCCGTAGGTATCGGCCAGGACGTGCTTCGAGTCGTGCTGGACGATGACCAGCGGCGCCGGGTTCTCGCTCAGGATGTTGAGTGCGAGATCGTATTCTTCGGGCCTCGAATACGGCGGGTCGACGAAAACCATGTCGGCCTTCTGCCCCCGCAGGTAGAGGCGCACGGAGCCGCGCACGATCCGGCAGCGAGCCTCGACGCCCAGCGAACGCACGTTTTCCTGAATCACGCGGACCGCCTCCCGGTGCTGCTCGAGAAAGATTACGCTGCCGGCGCCGCGGCTCAGCGCCTCGAGGCCAACCGCCCCCGTGCCCGCGTACGCGTCCAGGAAAACCGCGCCGCCGATGCGAGCGGTAAGCGCACTAAAAAGCGCCTCTCGCAACCGGTCGGGAGTGGGGCGCACTTGAAGGCCCGCGAGCGACTTGAGGCGGCGGCTGCGGAACTCGCCGGCGATCACGCGCATGTTCGTCACCCGACCCGCGCCAGGCCATATCGCTTCTGCCAATGGTCCCGAAGGTAGTTCAGCACGCCAACCCGCTCGGCTTCCGACGGCGGATGATCGAGGAAGGCGGCCGCTTCCCGTCTCGCCAGATCCAGGATCTCCTGGTCCCGCAGGATATTGGCAATGCGAAGCGAAGGCAGACCGGATTGCCGAGTGCCGAAGAACTCGCCCGGCCCGCGCAGTTTCAGGTCCATCTCCGCGATGAGGAAACCATCGCTGGAATCCACCATGGTGCGGATTCGCTCGCGGGCGGCGTCGT
Organism: Acidobacteriota bacterium; assembly: GCA_016201205.1. Lineage (GTDB taxonomy): Bacteria > Acidobacteriota > Terriglobia > Bryobacterales > Bryobacteraceae > CADEFT01. Next base: position 17,248 of record JACQDF010000005.1, on the reverse strand, counting down.
TCAGCCGGCCGGTAACCAGCAGGCAATAGCTTTGCGCCGCACCCCGGCCGACCCGGCCGCGAAGCTGATGAAGCTGCGCGAGTCCGAAACGCTCCGCCTGTTCGATCACCATGACACTGGCGTTTGGGACATCGACGCCGACTTCGATCACGGTGGTCGAGACTAGGATGTGCAGCTCCCCGCCCTTGAAACGATGCATCACATCCTCTTTCTCGTCGGCAGACAGGCGTCCGTGGAGCAAACCTGTGTTCAGAGCCGGAAAGACGGTTTCCGACAGATGCCGGTGCATCTTCTCGGCGGCCTTCAACGCCGCGGTCTCCGACTCCTCAATGATGGGGTAAACAACATAGGCCTGGCGACCCGCGTCGATCTCGCGTTTGACAAAGCTCCAGACCTGCTCGATGCGGTCCTCGCTGAGGTGTTTGGTCACCACCGGCCTGCGCCCGGGCGGCAGTTCGTCGATCACCGACACATCGAGGTCCCCGTAAAGAGTCATGGCCAGCGTGCGGGGGATGGGAGTAGCGGTCATGACGAGGACGTCCGGAGCAGTGCCCTTCTCCATAAGCCGAAGCCTCTGCATCACGCCGAAACGGTGCTGCTCGTCGATGATCGCCAGGCCGAGCTTCTTGAAGCTGACGTCTTCTTCCAACAGCGCGTGCGTGCCAACGGCGAAGTGAACGAGGCCGCGTTCGAGCAGCTCCTTGAGCTTTGTTTTTTCCCTGGCGGTCTGCGAGCCGGTCAGCGGAACAACCACGTAGCCAAGCTTGGAAAAAAGGCTCTTGAAGTAGAGATAGTGCTGGGCGGCGAGGATTTCAGTCGGGGCGATGAGGGCTGCCTGGTAGCCGCTTTCGATGGCGATGATGGCGGCTTCGGCCGCCACCAGCGTCTTTCCGCTGCCGACATCGCCTTGTAGCAGCCGGTTCATGGGATGAGGCTCGGCCATGTCGCGCGCGATTTCGCCCAGGACACGCTTTTGCGCGTTGGTGGGCTTGAACGGCAGCATCGTCTTGATCCTGTCGCGCGCGCGATCACTCAGCTCGAACGCAATGCCCGGTTGCAGCCGGACTTTGCCGCGCCGCAACAGGAGGCCGCACTGAAGCCAGAAGAATTCTTCAAGGATGAGGCGGAATTGGGCGGGAGATCGAAAAGAGTTGAGCAGGCGGAGATCTTCGCCGGCCGGTGGAAAGTGGAGGTGGCGGATGGCCTGTATGTATTCGGGGAGCTTGAGACGGTCGCGGATGGCGCCGGGCAACGGATCGGCGAGCGGAGGCAGCGATTCGCAAATGCGCCACAGGAGTGTGCGTAGCACGCGCGCGGTGATCTTACCCGCTGCTTCATGGATCGGAACGATGCGGTTCAGGTGAAGGGCGGCGTCGGCTTCGTCCTCCGCGCTGAGAATTTCGAACTCGGGGTGCATCACGGTGAGCGCGCCGGTGAATGAATCGAAATCCACTTTGCCAAACAGCGCCACCCGTGTGCCGGGTACGAGCACGGTCTTCAGGTAGTCGCCGTGGAACCACTTGCCGGTCAGCGAGCCGTGAGAATCGTCGCGAAAACGCGCTTCGAAGATCGACATGCCCCGGCGGAGCCGCGAAGTGTGAGAGGAGGCAATTTCGCACACGACGGTGGCCATCTCACCGGGCGCGAGTTTGGCGATCGGCTTCAGATTGGTGCGGTCTTCATAGCGAAAAGGGGCGTAAGCGAGAAGATCCTCGACGGTCGAGAGGCCTTTGGCTTCGAGCATGGCAGCGCGGGCAGGGCCGATGCCCTTGACATATTGCAAAGGCGTCTGAAGATCCACTGTCTTCCCCGATCAAATGATCCGGCTTTCAACTCTTCGAACGGCTCTGCCAGCCCTGCTTCAGAAAGCGCAGGCCGTCGAAGGCGATGGCCTCCGGCGATGGCGCCAGATCGCGCCAGATGGCGGCGGCGGCGGCGATCTCGGGAATATTGAAGCCGAAGCTCTCGATGGTCAGCCAGCCGTCGTAGCCGATGTCGCCGAGGGCGGCGAAGACAGCAGGCCACTCAATGTGGCCGCTGCCGGGAATGCCGCGGTCGTTCTCGCAGGTGTGTACATGCTTCAGACGCCGCCCGGCGGTGCGATAGGCGGCGGCGACATCCTTCTCCTCGATGTTCGAGTGGAAAGTGTCGATCAGGAGGCCGACGCGCGGATGGCCGACCGCGTCGCAAAGCGCCGCGCCGTCAGCCGCGGTGTTGAGAAAGAAGGTCTCGAAGCGATTGAGCGGCTCGATGCACAGCGTAACACCGTACTCATCCAGCGCCGGGCAGAGCTCGCGGTAGGAATCGATCGCACGGCTCCATTCCTCCGCGGTCCGGCGGCGGCCCGGCAGGAAGCCGACCGGCGAATAGATGGGGCCGGCGGCGATCTTCGAGCCGATCTCGGCATTGAGGGCGATGATGTCCCTGACATGTTGCACTGCTTTGCTTCGGGTAGCCGGGTTTTCGTCGAACAGACTCATGCCCTGCGGAATCACGCAGCAGGCGGTCGCCTGAAGCCCGTTCGATTCGAGCGCCCTGCGAATGTCGCCGGCGGGAAAGCCCTCGCGGCCGAACATGGGCAGCTCGACGCCGTCGAAGCCCTGTTCCTTGATCCTGGGAAGCAGCGGGATATGCTCGCGGGTGAAGTTCGCGGCCCAGATGAAGAAGTTGACGCCGAATTGCAAAATGAAAGATCCTCCTGGACCGACAGCATACTATGGTTTAAGGGGGGAAGAATCGCCGGGGCGGCTGGATGCCGGAGGTGACCAGGCCAATGACACGGAAACTGGAGGGGCAAAAGGCCCTGGTAACGGGCGCTTCGAGCGGGATCGGAAAGGCGATCGCCATCGAGATGGGGCGCGCCGGCGCCGATGTCGTGATCAACTATCTCAGCGGAGATGACAAAGCCAATCAGCTTGCCGGAGAGATCAGCCAGAGCTTTCAGGTGAAGGCCATCGCCCACAAGGCGGATGTTTCCAGGGATAGCGAAGTGCAAGCCATGTTCGAGCGGATGCGCGCCGAACTCGGCCGCATCGACATCCTGGTGAACAATGCAGGCTTGCAGAAAGACGCGGCCTTCGACGAGATGACGCTCGAGCAGTGGAACACGGTGATCGGGGTAAACCTGACGGGCCAGTTCTTGTGCGCCCGCGAGGCGATCCGGTCCTTCAAGCGTCAGGGCATCCTCGAACAAATCTCGAGAGCGATGGGGAAGATCGTCTGCATCAGCTCGGTCCACGAGGTGATCCCGTGGGCCGGCCACGTGAACTACGCCGCCTCCAAAGGCGGCGTCATGATGATGATGAAGAGCGTCGCCCAGGAAGTGGCCCATCTGCGGATTCGCGTCAACAGCATCTGCCCTGGGGCGATCCGCACGCCGATCAACCACGAGGCGTGGGAAACGGCCGGGGCGTATGAAACGCTGATGAAGCTGGTGCCCTATAAACGCATCGGCGAGCCGGAGGACATCGCCAGAGCAGCGATCTGGCTGGCTTCCGACGACTCGGACTATGTCACAGGCGTCAGTCTCTTCGTGGATGGCGGGATGCTGCTGTACCCGGGCTTCGAGAGCGGGGGATAAGCTCGAACCGCTCCCTGAACGGTCGCGGCTCGGAAGCGCTTTCCGAGCCGCGCGCTTAGCGGAATTCGATGGCCGTGACCACGCCGGCGGTGCCGAGCTTCGCGTCGGGCTGCAATGTGTACCGGACGACCACTGCCACCGGCTTTTGCGGGCCGCAGCGGAACTCGAAGGTCGCCGAAGACAGGTTCTTCAGGAGGACTTCGCCCGGATTCTCGACAAAGAGCGCGACCGATGTTGAGCCTGAGCGGACGTGGAAGCGCGCCGATGCGCCCAGGCAATCGATGCGTTCGAGCACGCCCGCGGCGCGCGCATCGCCCTGTTTGTTGCGCCAGCTTTCCGGTGTAGTGACCTCGGGGCGCTTGGCCGGCGGCGTCCCGGCGGGAAGCTCGGACAAGCGGAGAGCGCCGCGCGCCATCGCGGCTTGCTCGGGGTTAGACGCCGAGTCCAGAGCGCGTTGCGCCGCTTGCCGGGCGTCGTTCGTGTTGCCCAGCGCGTTATGGCTGAGCGCCAGTGCATGCCAGAAATACGACTGGCGCGGAAAGACGTTCACGGCAGCCGTCAAGTGCGGAATGGCATCCCGGTGGCGGTTCTCGCTGGCAGCCGCGACGCCCAGCAGAAAATGCGCTTCGGCATAACGAGGATTGACCGCAACCGCCTTCTCCAGATAGCGGCGGACATCCTCGCGGCCGCCGCCGGTATCGCGCAGCAGCATTCCGTATTCGAAGAAGACATCGGCGCCCGCGCCCGGAAGGGCCATCGCGAGCTCCAGATAGCGTTTCGCCTCCTGGTGACGCTTCTGGGCCAGGGCCAGCATCCCCAAAGCAGCGGCGACACGCGCGGAATCGGGATGCTCTTTCGAGAGCCTCCCATAAGCCTTTTCCGCTTCCCCGGGCTGGCCCATCTCGAGAGCCAGCTCGGCGTAGGCCATGCCGGCATCGAGGTCGCTGATCTCAGCCAGCCGCACATCCCTGGCGGCGGGCTCGATGCCGGCGTTGGATTCGACGATCGGCAAAGAGGTGCGCTCGAGATAAGGCCGAAGGTCCGCGATGGCGGAAGCCAGAGACTTCTCAAAACAGCGCTGGAAGGCCGCCGGCTGGGAATCGCCGTTCTCCAGAGCGGCGAGGAAACAGCCGTAATGATCACGATAGCCCTCGCCCAGCCTCAGCATGTGAACCAGCGCCCAGCTCTGGGCATAGAAAATGCCAGTGCGCGAGGCCTCGTTGTAATGAGGCGAGTTCTTGCTGATGGCCCTCAGATCCTCGCCGGAAAGCCAGGGAGTGACCGCCAGCAGGCGCTGGTGGCTCCGGATAGGGGCACCCAGGCGCAAACGGCCTCGATCGGCGGTGAGCGTCGAGTGAAACTCCGCCAGCCCTTCTTCCAGCCACTGCGGCAGCGGCCCCGAAGTGTGGTTAAGCACCAGATGGACAAACTCATGAAAAACGATGCGGCCAAGGTCCATCGAGCCGGCAAGCAGGACGATGTAGTCCTTTTCGGGAGCGCTTTGATAGAAGCCACGGGTGGCGTCACCGGGACGCAGAGCGCGGAACCGGGCTTCCGAGCCAAGTGCGAAGACGATAACGGGGTAGGGCAGCGCGAGCCGGGAGCGCGAAAGTCCGGCGAAGACGCGCCTCGCCAGGTCGAGCCGATCGATGGTTTCCCGGCCCGTGCGTTCGCCTGCATCCGTAAACACTTGAAAAGGGCCCGATTCCAACTTGAGCCAGCGGGCTTCGAGCGGGGCCAGCAGGAGAACCGTGATGGCTGCCTGGCGAAGCATTTCAAGACAATTGTACGGCTCCCAAACCCGGGCAGTGCGTTAGAATGGAGCCAGATGGGCATGCTTTCGCAGAGGTTGCAGCTAAAGGTTGCGCAAAAGCAGATCCTCACGCCTGGCCTCGTCCAGATGGTGACGGTGCTCCAACTGAACAGGCTGGAGCTGAAAGACATGATCGCCGAGGAATTGGCGAACAACCCGTTCCTCGAGGAATCGGCGGATGGAGGCGAGGAGCTGACGCCGCAGGAAGTGCAGTCGCTGCTCGAGGCCGAGCGGATCGCGGATCCGGCCGAAAGGAAAATTCTGGAGGCGATGCAGGCAGCGGCTCAGCCTGACGGCGCCGAGGCGACTGTCGAAACCGAAGTCGAGGCGGAGGCGAGCCTCTCCGGGCCGGCTCCTCCCACGAGCGTTCCGGAAGAGGCCGCTGCCCCCAGCCAGGCCGCGGACAGCTTCGATGAAATCGACTTCGGTTCCTATTTTGACGACTATCTGGATCCTGGATACAAGTCGCCGGCGTCGGAATCGGTCGAGAAGCCTTCCTTTGAGACGTTTCTTTCTTCGCCGGTAACTCTGAGCAGCCATCTGGAAGAGCAGCTCGCCCTGATGATCCTGAGCGATCACATCCGGGACGCGGCCGACACGATTGTCGGAAACCTGGATGAGAACGGCTACCTGAACGAAACGCTCGAGGATCTGGCGGCTCCCGGCGGGCACTTGATCGAGGATCTGGAGGTGGCGCTGAAGGCGGTGCAGTCCTGCGATCCGGCGGGCGTCGGCGCCCGCGACCCGCGGGAGTGCCTGCTGCTGCAACTGGAGAGCCGGAACGGGCGCGGCGGAGTGGCATGGCAGATCGTGGCGAATCATATGAAGCTGCTCGAGACGCGGCAGATCAAAGAGATGGCGCGCCTGCTTGGCCGCCCGCTCGAGCACGTGCAGATCGCAGTCGACCTGATCCACCATCTGGATCCGCGGCCCGGGCTGAAGTACTCCGGACCGGGGGCGAGAGTGGTCGAGCCGGACGTCTACATCTACAAAGAAGGCGAAGACTACATCATCCAGCTCAACGACGAGGATCTGCCGCAGATCCGGCTGAGCTCACAATACCGCCGTATGCTCGACCGCGAGCAGCAGCCGAGCAAGGAAGTCCGCAATTACATGAAGGAGCGGTATGCCTCCGCGCTGCAGTTGATGAAGAATATCGAGCAGCGCAAACAGACCATCTTCAAGGTGTGCCAGGCCATCGTTGGACGCCAGCAGGAGTTTCTGGAAAAAGGCATCGATTCGCTGCGGCCGATGATGATCAAGGACGTGGCCGAAGAGATCGGCGTGCATGCCTCGACCGTGAGCCGCGCGGTGGCGGGCAAGTATGCACATATGCCGCAGGGAGTTTTCGAATTGCGGTACTTTTTCTCCGAGGCGGTGCAGGGGCCGATGGGCGGCGGAACGCCGCTGCTGATCCTGAAGCGCAAGGTGAAAAAGATGATTGAAGAGGAGGATGCGGCGCACCCGTTGACCGATGAGCAGATCACCGAGCGGCTGCAGGCCGAAGGGATCCAGGTGACCCGGCGGACGGTGGCCAAATACCGCGAAGACATGAAAATCCCGTCCACACATCAGCGCCGCAGGCGCGAGTGAGGCTGTCATGACTTACTCGCCCGGCATGCGTTGCGCCTCTTGCTAGCAGTTTTCTGGAGGAGCTCATGAAGATCACCTACACCGGACAAGCCGCTTTTTCTCCCGCCCAGCGGAGAAAGCTGGACGCGAAGTTCGCCAAGCTGTCCAGGCTCCTGGACAGGCGGGGAGAGAAAGAAGCGCACGTCATCCTCACGACCGAGCGCCACCTCCACCGCGCGGAGATCACGGTCCATTATTATGATCATCCGCTGGTAGGGCTCGTTTCATCCCCGGACACGCTGCAAGCGGTGATGGGGGCGGTGGAGAAGCTCGAGAAGCAGATCCTGAAGCTGCACGAGAAGTGGCGCGACACCAAGCGCACGCCGGCGGCCAAAACATGGACAGCCCGGGAGCCGCAGCCCGTGAGGACCGCGGGAGACGCCGGCGGCAAGCGCGTCTATCGCGTCAATCATCAGAGCCGCCGTAAGCCGATGACGCTGGATGAAGCGATCCTCGATCTGGACCAGGGGCAGGACTATACCGTATATCGCGACGCGGAGACGGATCGGGTTCACGTGCTGGTGAAGCGGCGCGACGGGCACTTCGATCTGATCGAGGGGTAGAGTGGGAGCTCGCAGGCCGGAGGCGGTGAATCGCGGGCCAGAGGCCTACGCTGCGGAACTCGTCGTGGTCACCGGCCTGAGCGGGTCGGGCAAGGGCACGGTCCTCAAGTGTCTCGAGGATCTGGGCTACTACTCGGTGGACAACCTGCCATCGGGCCTCATCACGAAATTCGCGGAGCTGGCCAAGTCGTCTCCCAAAACCAGATGCGCGGCGCTGGGCGTCGACATTCGCGAGGGCTCCGCGTTGCGCGATTTTCCGAAGATCTACCGGAAGCTTTCCAGGGAGCTGCACACGAAGCTCGTGTTTCTGGAGGCCGAAGATGCGACGCTGGTCCGGCGCTACAGCGAGACACGTCGCCCGCACCCGCTGGGCAAGAACGAATCCGTTGCCGCAAGCCTCCACAAAGAGAGGCGGATGCTGGCGCCGATCCGGGAGCTGGCCGATCACATCATCGACACTTCGCGTTTCACGGTGCACGAGCTTCGCGACGCCATCGCCGAAAAATTCCGGGGTGCACGCGAGGAGTCGAAGCTTCTGATTGCCGTCACCAGCTTCGGCTACCGGTACGGTGTTCCACCGGACAGCGATCTGGTGTTCGATGTGCGGTTTCTGCCGAATCCGAACTACATCCCTCAGTTCAAGCGCCTGACGGGGCGGCATCCCCGAGTGGCCCGCTACATCCGGGGTTTTCCTCAGACGCAGGAATTCATCGAGCGGATCACCGAGCTGCTGGTTTACCTGCTGCCGCATTACATTCGCGAGGGCAAGAGCTACCTGACGATCTCGTTCGGGTGCACCGGAGGGCAGCACCGCAGCGTGATGATGGCGGGCGAAGTTCGCAAGCTGCTGGCCAAGGCGGGGTACAAGGTGAAGGAAGTGCACCGCGACACCGGGCGCGGGTGAAGGTGGGAGACGCCTGACTCTTACTTCGTCCGGCCTGGCAGGTAAGACGCCGGCCGGCCAGGGATCAAACTTTTGCTAATCTCATCCGGATGAGTGCACTCAAAGCCAAGACGCTGTTCATTACCGGCGCCAGCCGTGGCATCGGGCTGGCGATTGCCCTGCGGGCGGCACGCGACGGCGCCAATATCGCCATCGCCGCCAAGACCGCCGAGCCGCACCCGAAGCTGCCCGGGACGATCCACACGGCGGCCAAGGAAATCGAAGAGGCCGGCGGGAGGGCGTTGCCGCTGGCCTGCGACATCCGCTTCGAGGACCAGGTGCAGGCGGCGGTGACCCGGTGCGTCGAGAGATTCGGCGGCATCGACATCTGTGTCAACAACGCCAGCGCGATTTCTTTAACGGGCACGCTGGCCACCGAGATGAAGCGCTACGACCTGATGCATTCGATCAACACGCGCGGCACGTTTCTGGTCAGCAAAGCCTGCATCCCGCACCTGATGAAGGCGGCTAACCCGCACGTGCTCAATATTTCGCCGCCGCTCGACATGGCGGCGAAATGGTTCGCACCGCATGTCGCCTATACGATGGCGAAGTTCGGCATGAGCCTGTGTGTGCTGGGGATGGCCGAGGAATTCCGCGCCGATGGGATTGCGTTCAACGCATTGTGGCCGCGAACAACGATCGCCACGGCGGCGATTGCCAATGTTGTCGGCGGCCAGGCGGCGATGGCGCGCTGCCGCAAGCCGCAGATCATGGCCGACGCGGCGTATGTCATCCTCACCCAGCCGGCGCGCGAGCTCACCGGCCGCTTCCTGATCGACGACACCCTGCTCGCCGGGCACGGGGTAACGGACTTCAGCGTCTATGCGATGGATCCGTCCCAAGAGCTGATGGCGGACTTCTTTGTACCGTAGCGTGCGTTACGGGCGGCACCAGCGCAGCTTCGGCCCCACGCCGGAAGGCAGAATCCGGTATGCCGCCTCGACCCAATCGCACAGCAGGCGTCGTGTGTCGCGCGGGTCGATGATCTCCTCGACGCCGAACGCCTCGGCGGTGCGGAAAGGCGAAGTGAACGCGCGCAGGCGCTCTTCGATTTCCCGGCGGCGGGCGGCCGGGTCGGGCGAAGCCTCGATCTCGCGCCGGTACGCGGCCATCACCCCGCCTTCAATCGGCAGCGAGCCCCAGTCGCCGGACGGCCAGGCGTAGCGCAGATTCAACCCCTGCGCATTCCCATGCCCCGCGCCGGCGACGCCGAAAACGCGGCGCACCAGAATCGAAACCCACGGCACGGAAGCCTGATAAATGGCCGCCAGCGCGCGTGCGCCGATGCGAATCGTCCCCTGCTTTTCCGCCGCCGTGCCGATGAGGAAACCGGGATTATCGACGAAATTGACGACGGGCAAATGGAAAGTGTCGCAGAGGTCAACGAAGCGGATGATCTTTTCGCTTCCGGAGGCGTTCACACCGCCGCCGCCATGGCGCGGATCGTTGGCTGTGATGCCGACGGGATAGCCATCGAGCCGCGCCAGTCCGGCGATCACCGTCCGGCCTTGATAGCGGCCGATTTCGAAGAATGAGCCCCGGTCGGCCACCATCTCGAGGATGCGTCGCATGTCGTAGGTGCGGCGCTTGTCGCGCGGGATGATGGTGATCAGATCTTCCTCACGGCGGCTCGCGTCATCGGTCGAGGGCGCGCGTGGCGGGATTTCCCAAACGTTCGAAGGCAGGTAGGAAAGGAAACGGCGGATCTGCTCGAAGGCTTCCGGCTCGCTCGAGGCCTCGTTATCAACTGCGCCGGATCCGCGCGCATGAATGTGCGAGCCGCCAAGCTCTTCCTTGGTGACCTTCTCGCCGACGCCTTGCTCGACCACCGGCGGCCCGGCGATGAAGAGCTGGCTGGCGCCACGCACCATGACCGAGAAGTGCGAAGTCGCCACCCGCGCGGCGCCAAGTCCGGCCACCGAGCCGAGGCACGCCGCCACCACCGGCACCTGCCCCAACAGCGCAACGATGGCGTCCCAGGCAGGGTTCGCAGGAACATACGTGCGGCCGATGTCCTCAATCGTCTTGACGCTGCCGCCGCCGCCCGTGCCATCGACAAGGCGGATGATCGGGACGCGCAGTCCAAGGGCGAGCTTTTCGCTGTAGCCCATCTTGCCTGCGATGGCGGCATCGGCGGCGGCGCCGCGAATCGTGAAATCGTCACCGCCCACCACCACCCGGCGCCCGTCGATGCGGCCTGCGCCCATGACGAAATTGGCCGGCGTGAAGGAAGCGAGGCTGCCGGCGTCGTCGTACACCGCCTTGCCGGCGAGCGCGCCGGCTTCATGAAACGACCCTGGGTCGAGCAACTGGTCGATGCGCTCGCGCACCGTCAGCCGTCCCTGCGCGTGATGGCGCGCCACCCGCTCCGCTCCGCCCATCTGGCGGGCCATCTCCATCCGGCGTTTCAGCTCCTCGACTTCAGGCTCCCAGCTCAAGATGCTGCCTCCGCGATGATGGTATCATTCTGGCCGCCGGCTCGATCGCCAGGAACACGCAAAGACCGCTTTTGGTATCATTGCCGCCAATGCCAGGCAGCGCCATGCGATTCGGAATGGGAATATTACAGCGATGATTCCGATGCAGGTGTGGCTGTTGTTATGGAACTTGACAGCGGCGGCGCAGGATCCGCGGGCGCTGTATAACAAGCACTGCGCGGTGTGTCACGAAGCCAGTGAAGCCACTCGCGCCCCAGCGCCGTCGTCGCTGAAAGTGATGTCCCCCGAGGCGGTGCTCCGCTCCCTCGATGCGGGAACCATGCAGGAGCAGGCCAGGCCGCTCAGTGCGGAAGAGCGGCGCACCCTCGCCGTGCACCTGGCCGGCAAGCCGTTTGGTCAGGAGTCGCCGGCCGCGCCGAAGGCAGCGATGTGCCCGGAACCGGCCCCGCCGTTGTCTGATCCGCTGAAAGCGCCGCACTGGAATGGATGGGGCGTCGATCTGTCGAACACGCGCTATCAACCGGCGCGGATGGCGGGTCTTACCGCCGAGCAGGCGCCGAAGCTGAAGCTGAAATGGGCGTTCGGCTTTCCAGGCGCCTACATCGCGTTCTCGCAACCGGCGGTGATCGCCGGGCGGCTGTTTCTCGGCAGCCCCATCCGCGCCGTGTATTCGCTCGATGCGAAGACGGGATGCATCCATTGGGCCTTCGAGACAACGGCGCCGGTGCGTTCTGCAATCACCATCGAGCGGCCGTCGGCGAATGCGCCCTACGCGGCCTTCTTCGGCGACCAGCGCGCCTATGTCTACGCTGTCGACGCAGCCACCGGGCGCATGTTGTGGAAGACGGTGGTCGAGACGTTCCCCAATTCGCGGATCACGGGCGCCGTCAAAGTGCATGGCGGCCGCGTCTATGTGCCGGTGTCGATCGTGGAAGACGGGCTGACGGTGAACCCGAAATATGAATGCTGCAAATCGCGGCCCAGCGTGGTGGCGCTGGATGCGGCCACCGGCAGGCAGATCTGGAAGACGCTGACGATTCCTGAAGAGCCGAAGCCGCGAGGCAGGAACAAGATCGGCGTGCAGATGTGGGGCCCCTCCGGAGCGAGCATCTGGTCCAGTCCCACGCTGGACCTGAAGAAGAACGCACTTTACGTCGGCACCGGCGATAATCATTCGCACCCGGCCACGCGCACCTCGGACGCGATCCTGGCGCTCGATATGAACACCGGCAGAATGCTGTGGTCGCGCCAGCTCACGGAAGGCGATACGTTCAACATCTCTTGCGTGCGGCCGGATCAGACGAATTGCCCCGAGCCGCCGGGGCCGGATTTCGACTTTGGCTCCTCGCCGATCCTGGTGAGCCTGCCGAACGGCAGGCGGGCGCTGATTGCGCCGCAGAAGTCCGGCATCGTGCATGCCCTCGATCCGGACCATCAGGGTGAAGTGCTGTGGCAGACCAGGATCGGCCAGGGAGGTGCGCTCGGAGGCGCGCAGTGGGGTGCGGCCGCGGATACGAAGAACGCCTACGTGCCGCTCTCCGATATCAAGCTGGTTCCTGACGGCAGCCGCTATCAGGCGGATCCGGCGGCCGGCGGCGGGTTGTTCGCGCTGGATCTGGCGACAGGCAAGATCGCCTGGCACACGCCTCCCCCGCCCTGCCACACGGACCGGCGTTGCAGCCCGGCGCAATCGGCGGCCGCTTCCATGATTCCCGGTGTCGTGTTCTCGGGCTCGGTGGACGGCCATCTGCGCGCCTATCGCGCCGGCGACGGAAAGATCATCTGGGATTTCGATACCGCGCGTGAGTATCAGACGGTGAATGGCGTGCAGGCGCGCGGCGGATCCATGGACGGGCCAGGACCGGTGATCGCGGGCGGGATCGTGTACGTGAACTCGGGCTACGGTTCCTGGGGCGGGCTGCCGGGCAATGTGCTGCTGGCGTTTGGCATGGATTAAGTCTGCTGAGCCCTCCGCCGGGCGCCTGGATTTCGAGATACCATAATGGGCGACTTTGTCGAAGGAGGTCCTCCCGATGAGCAATCGTTGGTCGCGCAGAGGAATGATGCAGGCCGCGGGCGCGGCAGCCCTGTCGCCCGCCGCTGTGGCTGCGGCTCCGGTCTCGTGGCCGCCCGCGCAGGGTCCCAACACGCCGAAGATCTGCCTGGGAGTTTCACCGGCCGCGGATGAGAAGGTCATGCGCCAGCTCAAGCAGATCGGAGTTGAGTATGTCCTCATGGGGGGCCCCAAAATCCCTTGGGAAGAGGCCGACCTCCGCGCCCGGATGGACAGGTTCAAAGCCGCCGGCCTCGGCATCTGCAACCTGATGATCTCCGGATTCAATGATGTGATCTGGGGAAAGCCTGGTGGCGACGCGCAGATCGAGGACGTGATCAAATCCATCCGCGCGGCCGGCAAGGCTGGTCTGCCGGTCATCGAGTACAACTTCTATGCGCACCGCCTCACCGAGGGCTATAAGGAGGAGATCGGCAGAGGCGGCGCCGGCTACACCGCGTATGACTATGAATTGTCCAGGAATCTGCCGCCTCGCGAGAACGTAGGGACCCACACGCGGACCGAGCAGTTGAAGAGAGCGGAGCACTTCTTGAAAGCCATTGTGCCGGAAGCGGAAAAGGCCGGCGTCCGTCTGGCACTCCATCCAAACGATCCGCCGGTGCCCCTGAGCCGCGGCTCCGAGCAGATCATGGCCAGCTTTGACCAATGGAAGCGCTATCTGAATCTGGTCAAGAGCCCGTACAACGGCATGACGTTCGACTGCGGGGTGACGCGGGAGATGGGCGAGGACCCGGTGGCGGTGTGCCGCTACCTCGGTGAGAGAGATTGCATCAATCACGCGCACTTCCGCAACGTCCGCGTCCGCAACCCGTATGTGGATTACACCGAAGTGTTCCTGGACGAAGGGCAAGTCAACCTGTTCGCCGTGATGAAGGAACTGGTGCGGCAGAAGTATCCGCGGGGACTCTACCCGGAACACCCCCGCGCGATCGACCTGGACCGCGAGCGCGGCCTTCGGAATCAGTACCCCGGCGGCGGCGGGCTGGCCGGCGAGATCTACAATGTGGGCTACGCCAGGGCCATGCTACAGGCGGCGCTGTCATCGTAACGCGTCCGCCGCGCTACGGAAGACTGGCCCCGCTGTTGTGCCGGCCGAACGGCCACCAGGCCTGTTGGTCGAATCCCGCATACCGAAAGGCTCGAATCCGAGCCTGGGTTGAAGGCAGAATCAGAAAACGCTGTAGGGCAGTGGCGCCTTCCACATTGATCCCGGCAACCTTATCCGGGTTGCTCACTACCGACACCATCACACGTTGAAGAATCGGATCCATCGAGACCAGCACATCCTGGCCTGAAGATCGGCCTAGCGACGCCTGGTACCTGAGGAAAGGCGGCAGGCCCCACAAGGTGTAAGCCCCCATCCTGGCTGCGGCCTCCACCACCGGCTGATCCTGGAGCCCCAAGTCCATGTACCAGCCGTTCTGCTCCGGGCGTCCGGCGCCCTCCCACAGCACTTGTCCAAGGTAGCGCTCCGACGCGGCGTTGTTTGGGATGAACACGGACCGGCTTTGGGCGATGCGGCGAAATGCTTCGACCGCATCCGTCAGCCCGCGAACATTTGCCGGATCGCTCGAGGGACCAACCAGGACCGCCTGGTTGGCGAAAACCATGACGGGCCACAGGCCTAAGCCCTCTGCCAGGAACGACTGTGTTCCGTGATGGCCGTAATGCGCAATCACCATATCGGCCTGTCCGTTCCTGGCCTCGCTCCACGGGTCCTCACCAGTGTAATTGAGGTCAACCCGATAGTTTCCCTGCTGCTCGAAGACGGGCAGCAGTTCCCGCAACAAATCGTCCGGCGTGTTCACGACCGCCAGCCGTACCCTCGATGTTTGCGCCACCGCCACGTCGGTGGAATAAACGAAGAGGCAAAGTGCGCCCGCCATTGTGCTCAACCGCCACATAGTACATCTCCCTTTCTTTGACACCCAGTCCGGATGCCGTCTGTTATACTTTTCCCAAAGAATATCCAGAAGCGTCTTGAAAGTCCTTAGAGCGTCCTGAAAATCTCTGAAAGCTTCTGAAAGGCGGATATGGCCAGCCTTACCAACCACTTGTATGAGTTTGGCCCCTTCCGCCTCGACCCCGCCAGGCGCCTTCTGTTCCACGAAAACGAAGTGGTGCCGCTGACGCCAAAGGCTTTCGACACCCTGATCGCGCTGGTGGAACACGGTGGTCAAGTGTTGGAGAAGGAGGAACTCATCAGGCGAGTATGGCCCGATACGGTTGTCGAGGAAAACAACCTGAACCAGTGCATTTCCACGCTGCGAAAAGCGCTCGGAGACAGCCCCAACGAGCATCGCTACATCGTGACGCTTCCGGGCCGTGGTTACCGGTTTGCGGCCAGCGTACGGACGGTCGGCGTCGAAGAAACTGCTGCAACTGCTCCGCCCGGCGTCCAGCGCCGCGCGTTCACCAGGACAGTCATCGTTACCGCACTGATTGGCGCTGTGGCCACCGCCGCCTACCTCTGGACTCTGAAGCAGGCCGGCCGGAGCGGGGCGGAATTGCCGGTTCGCTCGCTCGCCGTGCTTCCCTTCAAGTCGCTGGCGGCTGACGGTGGTGACGAATACCTGGGGCTCGGGATTAGCGATGCGCTGATCACGCGTCTCAGCAACCTGCGCCGCCTGATCATTCGTCCAACCAGTGCCGTAGTTCGTTATGCGGAAGGCTCGCAGGACCCGATTGCCGCCGGCCGTGAGCTGAAAGTGGACTCGGTGCTGGACGGCAAGATCCAGAGATCCGGCGATAGAATCCGCGTGACCGTGCAACTGCTCCGCGTAGAGGGTGGCGTCCCGCTCTGGGCTGACCAGTTCGATCAGAGATTTGCAGACATATTCGATGTGCAGGACTCGATCTCCGAACGGGTTACCGGGGCGCTGATGGTGCGGCTGAGCGGGGAAGAGAAAAAGCGGGCCGCCAGGCGCCACACCGCAAACACGGAGGCCTATCACGCCTACATGAAGGGGCGTTTTTACTGGAGCAGGAACACTCCGGAAGACTTGGAGAAGGCAATCGAGTCTTTCCAGCAGGCGATCCGGCTTGACCCGAAGTACGCTCTGGCCTACGCCGGTCTGGCCGACTGCTATGTCTTCGGAAGAGGACAGGCGGGAAGTCGAAGAGCAATGCCGTTGCGAGAGCGTTTTCCGATCGCGAAGGCGGCGGTAACGAAAGCTCTGGAGCTCGACGACACCTTATCGGAAGCCTACGCCCCGCTGGCCTACCTCAAGCTGTCCTATGAGTGGGATTGGGCGGGCGCCGAGAAGGATTTTCTGCGGGCGATCGAATTCAGTCCCGGCTACGCGACAGCCCATCAGTGGTATGCCGAGTGCCTGGTGTATCTGGGGCGGCTGGACGAAGCGCTGGCTGCCATAGAACGGGCTCGGGAACTGGATCCGTTCTCGCCTGCTATCAACGACAGCATGGTAAGAATTCTTTACTACTCCCGCCGGTACGACCGTGCGCTGGAGGAGTGTCGCAACACTCTCGAGCTCCACCCAAACTTCGATCAGGCGCACATCCTGCTGGGGCGGGTTTACGTGCAAAAAAAGATGTTTTCGGAAGCGGTCGCGGAGTTTCAGAAGGCCGTTGCGCTGTCGGATGGTCTGCCGGGAGCGATTGCGTGGCTCGGGCACGCCTATGCGGTGTCGGGCAGGAAGCAGGACGCCTTGAGAGTGTTGCAGGATTTGAAGGATCTCTCCAAGCGCAGGCACGTCTCGCCGTTCCTGATCGCCATAGTGTACGCGGGGCTTGATGACAGGGAAGCGGCCCTGGCGTGGCTCGAGAAAGCCTATGATGACCGGGAAGCCGCACTCCGGGCCATCAAGGTGGATCCAAACCTGGATAACCTTCGCGCGGAGGCGAGATTCCAGGACCTGTTACGGCGCGTGGGGCTTCGACCGTGAGCGCCACAGCCGCGTAGCACCTTTCATTGTTTCGGCGAGGCCGAGACCGTTCTGGCCCGCCGCCACGTGGTGCTCGATGCCGCTTACCAAGCGCACGCGGACCGCTTCGTTCGGCGACCGCCAAAGCCACTGCCATTGCCCTCGGATGTTTGGATCAACAAGCCGGTCCCACCCGGGCAAAAGACAAAGGAAGGAAGTCAGTAAATTGCCATGCTGGGTGGCATTTGTTTACCACGCTGGAAGCCCCGGAAATGCTGTAGCTGACCCACGCCGTTGGGCAAAATCCGCCTTCCCCGG
>JACQDF010000358.1 GCA_016201205.1 Acidobacteriota bacterium | reverse complement strand
GCTATGAGCGGACGGCGTCTCCTTTCAAATGGACCTTCACACGTAGCGATCTACACGTTCTCCTGGCCAAGATCAATGCCAAACGCTTGGCTCCGGCAGCCTGACCGAAAATACGTCACCGTAATTCTGAATCAGACGACTTAGCTAGCGCCTATTCAAGATCCACCCGGCGACGGTGAGCTACGATAAGTTTTTCACCTGATATGCAATGGGCTGTCCTGGCGGCGGCGGTCTCGTACTTATCGCAGGAGGTGCCTGCCTGGAAGGCGAACAACGGCTGCTATTCCTGCCACAACAACGGCGACGCGTTCCGCGCGCTGCTGGCTGCGCGGCGCGCCGGCTATCGCGTACCGGAGAGGGCGCTGGCGGACACGGTGCGCTGGCTGACGCAGCCGGCGGCGTGGGACAAGCAGCAGGCCGATGCAGCATATCGCGACAAGAATCTGGCTCGAATCCAGTTTTCCCTTGCGCTGGCGGATGTGAATGACCGGGCCGCGCTTCGCCTGGCGGCGGATTCCCTGGTGAAGCTGCAAAGCGCGGACGGGTCATGGCCCCTCGAGCAGGATGCAGCGGCAGGCTCTCCGGCCACCTATGGCACTCCACTGAGCACCTATGCGGCGCTGCGTGTGCTCAGGGTAGCGAGTTCGGCGCGTACCAAGGAGGCGATTCAGCGCGCCGAGGCCTGGTTGCGGCGGCTGCGGCCGGTGGCCACCGTGGATGTCGCCGCCGTGGTGATGGGAGTGGGCGCGGTGGATGGCGTCCAAGCGCTGCTGAAATCACAGACGCGGGACGGCGGCTGGGGCCCGTATCCGAATTCGCCCGTCGAGGCGTTTGACACGGCGATCGCGATGCTGGCTCTGGCGGATCACGCGGCGGCAAAGAAAGCGGTCGAGCGCGGCGCCGAATGGCTTGGGCGGGCACAACTGGCGAGTGGGGGGTGGCCGGCCACCACGCGGCCCAGTGGCGGCGTCAGTTACGCGCAGCACGTCTCGACGACGGGCTGGGCGGTGCTGGCGCTGATCAAGGCGCGATCCGGAACGGCAACTGGCGCGTCTTCACAGTGAGGCGCATCTCGACGCGGTCGAACGTATCAACATCGAATGGCCGGTCGATGCGGTTGCCCGCCAGATCTTCGAGCACCGTGCCCACCTTGAGGACATAGTTGCCCGGCAGCCAGGGAATCGCCGGCGCAAACAGCCAGCGTGTCTCGTTCCGGGCGACTGTGATGACGCCCTCGACTTTCGCGCCCTTCGCCGTCTCCACCCACAGCAGGCGTTCGAGCAGCGCCGAATCCAGCGGCTCAGGGAAGTCCACCTGGAGGGATTCCGAGGAGCGTGCGCGAGGCGCGTGCAGCTTCCAGTTGCCGGGTGTCGGCGGTGTGCGATCCGCTTCCTTCACGCGGAAGCTCTTGCGGAATTCTTCCACCATCGGGGTTCCGCCGGCATCCTGCCACTCGCGGTCAATGACGAGCTGATACGCCCGGCCGGCCACCAGCGGCGGCCCAACTTCGTTATGCGGGACCAGCCCGCGCTTGATGCGGCCGGGATCGAACAGCACCGTGAGGCGGCGTCCTTCCGGATCCCAGAGTTCCTCGTCGATTTCGAGGAAAGGCAGGCTCACCTCTTTGCCGGCGTCATCGAGAAGATGCACGCGGCGCCAGGCTTCGGCCCGGCTCATGGGGGCGGAGAAGTGGATGTAGAGCTTGAGCTGATTTTCGGGCAGCGTATCGGAGGTGGGATACACGCGCTCGACGCGCGCGGTCGGCTTGACGGCAGGCTTCGGAATCTCGAATCTGCGGCTGGTTCCCGACGGCCGCCATTCCGCCCGGTATCGCACGCCTGGCGTCAATGGAAAGCGGGGGCGGAAGCGCACCGAATCCCCCTGAACTTCATACGTTCCGGCAAGCGGGGGGAGATCCGCTTTGCCATCGACAGCGACCACAAACAACTCCGCCGGATCTCCCGCCGGCAGCGGGGAGATTCCACTCACTTCAAATGCACCGTTGTTCAGAGAAATGGAAATCGCGCTCAGCCACAGACTGAGCGCGATCAACTGAGGAATCACTGTATTTGCTACGGCAGGGCGAAGCGCTTCAGATCCAGCGCGCCGGATTCACCGCGCACCAGCAGCAGCGCCTGCGCATCGTCGATCTTGTCCAGGTGCTCGACCCCTTTGAGCGATGCGATCGTCTCATACGGCATGCCGGCGACCTCGGTTTGTTTGGTAATGCCGGCGTACCTCTCGATTTTTTCCGTGGACAGCTTCATCACGCCGCGGCTCGAATTGTTGAGCAGAATGTAGTCGGTGGAGCCCTTGCGGTAGACGATCATGTCGAGCGGCCGGTTGCGGTTGCCCAGTTCGGCGATGGTGGCGCCGAGCACCTTCTTGCCGGGCTTCAAGTCCGAAAGCGGGAACTTCACCAGCGGCGTGCAGGTGTAGGCGGCCAGAACATGCGGCTTGTTGTCGACCGAGTAAGGCACGAACGTGCGCACCGGCGCGTTGGTTTCGAAACGGCCGTGCGAGCCGTGGAAGATTTCGATCGCGGCGCCGTTATCCACACTCGAGAACGGGAAGGGGATCACCCGCAGATTCGAGCCGAATTCCTCGTTCGAGAGGCCTGCGACAATCAGCTTGCCATCGATGAACGCCATGTCGGTGATCGCCTCCTGGCGCAGAGTTTGGCCGCGCCGGTCCTTGGCGTCCGCGGCGGGCGCGTTGGGCAGCGCTACTTTCGCGTGCTTCACCGATTCGAGCGAAAGCTCTTCGATCTTGCCTTTCGAGTCGACGCGGAGGATTACGGCAGCGGCGTCGGGTCCGCGTCCGCGCGACACCGACAAGTACGCCTTCTTGGACGCCGGATTCACCGCCATGTCATTGATCAGGATCTGGTCCGGCGTCGTGCCGAGAAACGCGGCCACCTTCTCATTGATTGCCTCGACCTCGGCGGCGGGCTGCCCGGCTTTCTGATCGCCCGTGTCCAGGGCGTAGATGGAAGCGGCCGCCGGATCCGCCACAAACAGGATTCCTTCAGGGCCGAAGGCCAGCGGTCCAGCGGATTTCAGCTCCGCTTTTCCGGTCTTGAGTGAATTCGAGAGGTTAGCCGCGGTGGCCGGCAGCAGCAAGAGAGCCAGCAGGCCGAGGCAGAGAGCGATACGGAAGCCCAGCTTGTTCATGGAGTACACTTTGACACTGCCGGCCGGGTAAGTCAAGTGCGGGAAAACCGGGGAGCGCGACCGCTCGCTTTACGCTCGCGGCTCAGTAACTTTCGCCAAATCATGGCAGCAGCCACGCTCTCACCTTCGGCCACTGCTGCGAAAAGGCGATCGCCGAAATGGCGAAATAGAACAGCGAGCATCCGGCAAGCCCGGCGCAGGAAAACCAGTTCGGCCGCAGAGGCCGCGGCAGCAGCGCCAGCACCACATACAACGTGTGCAGGCCGGAGATCGCGAGCGCAATGTTCATCATGACGCCGCTGGCAACCGCCAGCACCAGCGGGTCCGGCGTCACCCGCAGGGCAATGAGCCCCCATACGCCATACACGGCCAGAATCGTGTAGTAGACGTACTTGACCTTGTTGCCCTCCACTTTCTGAAGCCGGCTCACGCCCATCCAGATGACGTCGGTCCAGCGCCGGCAGAGGTTGTCGAGCTGGCTCACCTGCGTCGGCGCCATGATCAGGAAGCCGCACAGCAGTGTCAGATACCAGAAGACGGCGCCGTGATGCTCGCTGATGGCCTTGGCGGACATGGCGGCGACGGCGTTGCCATCGACGTTCTTGATGCCGCGCACAAATTCGTAAGAGAACATCGCCGGCAACGCCATTCCGAGAATGCAGCCCGGAGCCCAAAGGATCAACTGCTCGCGGCGAATATGACGCAGCCAGCCGCGCCAGCGTCTCAAGTTGTCCTCATGGAGCTCGAACGTCTTGCCCGTGTGCGACAGGCGGATGGTGCGGCCGCCGATGGCGCTCGGAATCGCGCCCACTTTGGGACCCATCCCCCAGCCTTTGTCCCGGGCGTAATTGGAAAACGCGCTGTTGGTCAGCCCGCCGGCGCCGGCCACGGCGGCAAACGCCGCCAGCGTCGCCCAGTTGAACTCGGTCTGCGGAAGAGAGCCGAACTGGAGCAGGCCCGAGCCGATTTCCCACCACGTCGAAGGCTTCACAAACACCAGCACCACGAAGCCCAGGAACGAGAGAATCAGGGCCAGCTTGGTCACCATCACTTTCTCGAGCGCGTTGTAAATCTTCCCGCCGAAGATGAGGGGCACGAACGCTGTCAGGAAGATGACGTAGCTGAGGGTCTTTACGAGTGAATCATCGGCCGCGGCCGGCAGGCGCCCGAGAATCACCGAAGCCAGCGGTACGGCGGCGTTCGACGAGAGATACGGCCACATGCCGCCGACGTCGAAGATCAGGTAGAGAAAAGTCCAGAAGCGCGGTCCGGGCCAGGTGCGGAAGAAGCCGACAAAGATGGTTTCTCCGCAGAAAAGCGCATAGCGCATCACCGCCAGGTTGTAGAAGACCTGAAAAAAAATCGACGTAGTGGCCAGCCACATCACCCGGCCGCCGTATTGCGCTGTCACCAGCGGCCCGAAGAGCCACTCGCCGCCGCCGATATTGGCGCCCACCATCAGCAGGCCGGGCCCAATCAGCAATGTCCATCGCTGGACGAAGGAAGGAGGCGGCGGCGGCAGATCGTCCATCTGCCACGGCGTAAACCCCACTGCCTTAGGGCCTGTCATTAAGTAACCTTTCCAACCGCTCCCTCACGGTCGCGGCTCGGAAGCCCTTGCTGAGCCGCGCGCGTCAGCAAGCGGTCCAGCATCGAGCAGCCTCGCGGCGTTCTCCCAATAGACCTTCTTCAGGATCGAGTCCGCAAGCCCGAGCCCGTAAATGCGCCAGCGGCCTTGAGGCGGCACGGGTGCGGGCGCGTAGTCGAAATACTCGTCCTCGGTTTCCAGAAACCGGAAGTAGATCTCGTACAGCCGCGGGCCGAAGATCTGCTGCGGCGTCTCGACGCCGCGCGGCACCGCATCGGTGCCGAACAGGATGCGGTCCTGATATTTTTCGAAAAATTTGCGCGCTGCCCGCGGCTGCCGGCCAAGCTCGCCGATGCGGGCGCCGATCTCGACGTGCATGTTCTCAAAGCGGTCGAGCGATTCAGCAACGTGCACGAGGTTCTCGGCGAAATTGCCCACGTGCAGCGTGATGAATTTCGTCCTCCGATGGCGGGCAAAGACGCGGTTGCGGGCGGCGAGAATCCCGGCATTGTCCGGAAAGTCGCGGCCGTGAAACGACCAGTCGGGATGGTTGTTCAATTCCTCGAAGCGCTCGTTGAAGCGATCGGTGGGCAGAAAAAAGGCAGCCGGGTCAGAGACGTGAATGGCCACCGGCAGATCGAGCGAGCCGCACGCGTCCCACATCGGATCGAAGCGCGGATCGTCAATCCTGATCAAATGGCCGGAGGTGATGTTCTCGCGCAGATACAGCCCCAAGGTCTTCAGCACCTTGAGCCCGTGTGCGCCGTCTTTTTTGGCCTGCGCGATGGCTTCGGCTTGCGCCTTCGGGTAACCGGGCTCATTGGCGCGAGCCCATTGCGGCTCGGTGAAGGTGAGAAAACGGCCGGGATGCGCGCGGTCGAAGCGCCGGATGGCGTCCTTCAGGCCGTTGCCGGAACCGCCTGTCAGGTTCACCATGATGCGGACGTTCTTGGCGTCCATCACGGGCAACAACTCCTCTGGTCCAACGACGAATCTGCGCTCGCCGGTGAGCGGGACGCCTTTTTCCGCTTTGGCCGCCCAGCTCAAGTGCGTGTGAACATCGATGACGGGGAACTTCGCTTTGGTGACGTTGGTTTCGCCAACCTGGAGCATGCTGCGCGGCTCGAACTCCGCCAGATCCAATGGCTTCTTCTGTGCGAGGGCGCTCGCCGCGGAGGCAAGCAGAGCGAGGCTTTGCCGGCGGGTTTGCATAGGTGAACAGGAATTGTACCAGGGACTACCAGTTCAGGTGCATGGCCAGCTTGATGAACCGCGGCAGGTTGGCCTGCACGGGGCTCAACTGGCCAAACAGGGCGTTGGTCACGTCCGTCGAAGCCAGGTTCTGGTAGAACGGATGGTTCAGCATGTTCACCATCTCGAAGCGGAACTGCAACTTCACGTTTTCATGAAGGGGGAAGTACTTCGACAGCGACGCGTCCCAGTTCTGGTAACCGGGCCGGCGGACGTCGCTGAACAGGAACGGGAAATTGCGCAGAGTGAACGGCTCGGACAGCGAAATCGGGGTGCCGTCCGGCTTCTTCCACAGCGAGGTGTTGAACCACTGCTTGTTGGTCGGGTTCTCGATCTTGGCGCTACCCGGGGCGTTCTGAAGCGCGTTGGGGTAGTCCACCACATTGCCGCTTTGGTAGGTCACGTCCCAGTTGAGCTGCCAGCCGCCGATGATCTGGTTGAGGATTCCCGGCACACCGGAACCGAACTTCCGGCCCTTGCCGAACGGCAACTCGTAGATCCCGGCGATGACGAACTTCCGCGGTACGTCGACGTTCTGGTCGGATTCCTTCACCAGCGGAGTGTTCTCAAAGTTGTTGAGCCCGGCGAACGCCTGCGGATACAGGATGCGGGTCTGGCGCAGGTTCTTGAGGATGCCGTAACTGGACAGGAAGCTCAGGCCGTGCGAGAACCGCTTGGTGATCTTGACGTTCATGCCGTGGTACTGGGCGTGGCCGATCGGGATATCCGAGATAGACACGCCACTGAACTGAGGATAGGTATAAAAGAGGATTTGCCGCTGAATGGTCGCACCGTTCAAGGCCCCGTTGTTGGGGATGAGGCCAGCCATGGGGTTCGGAACCTGACCCGTGTAGTACGCGGTGTCGATCGCGCCGGCAGAAGTGCGCCGCCCCATCTCGCTGGCCGGGATGTAGTTCAGCCCGTAGGCGGTCGGAAGGTTTCGGTTGGCGTTACCGGCGTAGCCGATCTCGAACAGGATGCTCCCCGGCAGTTCTCGCTGGATGTCGAAGGACCATTGGTACGAGCGTGGCAGATCGCGATCCCGGTAAAAGGCACTGATGCCCTCGCCGAGGAAGCTGCCCGCGCCGAGGCTGTTCCCGATGGGGGCGAGCAGCCTGCCGCCCGGAAGCCCCACAAACGGGTTGGCCGTGGTCATGCCCGGAAGCGGCGTCAGGCCGTTGGTGGACACGACTGCGTTGGTCTGCCGGCTGAAACCGTTGCTGGAACCGGTCGCATCCTCGCCCGCCCAATACATGCCGAAGCCGCCGCGGAGCACCCACTTACTGCGGAGGTTGTAGGCCAGACCGATGCGCGGCTGGAACTGCTTCTTTGGAGTGTTCATCAGCGCCTGCGGCTGGCCGTCGAGCCCGGAGAACAACACCGCCCCCTTCAAGTTCAGACCGGTTGCCCGGCTGGCGATGGGGCTGGCAGCGTTGAAGTCCAGACCGTTGATCTGGCGGTTATACCGCTCGATGTTGGCCGACTCCGCGTCCCAGCGGAGGCCGACGTTCATGGTCAACTTCGAGTTGACCTTCCAGTCGTCCTGGAGGAAGCCGGCCCAGTAGAAGTGATGGTAAGCCGGGTCGATGTTCAACTGCACCAGGGCCCCGCTCGGAATGCCCATCAGCATGGTGGCCAAGCCGTTGCCGGACACGGCATCCGCCCTGCTGGCGTTGGCCTGGGTCCAATCCCTTCGGAAGGAGAATTGGCCGGACGGGAAGCCCCCGGCCGCCAGATTCTTGTTGTAGCGCCGGCCCTCCGCCCCGAACTTCAGGAAGTGGCGGCCGATCACCTTGTTGAAGTTGGGCTGCACGCTATACGTGTCGCGGGTACCCGGATTTACGGCGGACGAGCCGATGGCCTGGTAACCCTCAATCTGGATGTTGGGGAACTGGTAGGCGGGGAACTGGGCCACCAGAGTGGGAGAGAAGCCGAGCTGCTTGGGATCGTATCCCTTGCCGAGCGTGCTTCCGCCCGCATCTTCCCAGCGGTTCAGCCCGACGCGCAGGTCGAACGTCATGGTCGGAGAGAGGGTGGAAGTCCAGTTCATCATGATGTTGCGGCCGTTGCGGATTAGAGGAGCGTTGCCGGTCGGCTCGGCCGGGCTGGTCAGGCTGAAGACTATGTTGCGGAACTCCCAGAACGGGTTCTCGTTGTAACGGAAGAAGACGTTGTTCCTCGAGTTGACCACCGTATCCAGGCGGCCCACAAACTGATCGAAGCCGTTGAACCAGATCGAGGGGTACGGGTTGTTGTTGGCGTGGGCGGGTCCGATGCCGGTGCTGGAAGGCGCAGGGTAGAACGAGAGCAACTTCACCGCGATCGGATCGAGCTGGCTGGTCGGAATCCGGTTGCCCGCGATGGGTGTACGGCTGCCGTCAGGCCTGGTGCTGAAAGGGTCATAGATCAGCACGGGCTGGCCGGCGCCGTTGAACAGATTGGTAAAGTCGCCCCCGCGGATGTCCATGATGGGGAACGTCGTCACGCCGGGGTCTGCGCTACGCTGGCGCATGCCCTCGTAAGACAACATCCAGAACACCCGGTTCCTGGTGTTGATCAGTTTCGGAATCACGATCGGGCCGGAAGCCTGGATACCGAACTGGTTGATGTGGTTGGGTCCCTTGCGGCCGTTGGGGTAGAATACGCCGCCGGCGGTCAGGGGCTGGTTGAGCTCGCTCTGGTTGGCGTTCAGATGATCGTTCTGGAAGTACTCGAACGCCGTGCCGTGGAAATCGTTGCCGCCGCCCTTGGTGACCATGGTGATCACGCCGCCGGTAGTGCGTCCATACTGGGCGTCGTAGGTGTTCGTTTGCACCTTGAATTCCTGCAGCGATTCGGTGGTTGGAATGCTGATCACGGTCCACTCCGCGCGGACGTCGCTGATGCCGTCCAGCAGGACCTCGTTTTGCCCTTCACGGCCGCCGTTGATGGAGATGC
This sequence comes from Acidobacteriota bacterium, assembly GCA_016201205.1. Taxonomy (GTDB): domain Bacteria; phylum Acidobacteriota; class Terriglobia; order Bryobacterales; family Bryobacteraceae; genus CADEFT01. Next base: position 26,775 of record JACQDF010000358.1, on the reverse strand, counting down.
TGGTTGTGCCGGCGATGTCGAACGACCGCAGGTAGCGCCATGCTGAACCCTTGATCACCCCGGACGCTGCCCAGGAGATCTGGAACGGGTTGCGACCCTGGGTGGGAACGTTGGCGACGATTTCGTTGGCGAGCACCTGAGAACGGGTGGCGGTTTCCGTCTGCAACTGCGAAACGGCGGCGTTCACGGTGACGCTGCTGGTCACGTCGCCGACCTCCAGCGCGATGTCAATGCGTGCCCTGTCCTGAGCCTGCAGAAGAATGTCCGGACGCAGGTGCTTCTTGAACCCGCTGGCCTCCGCCATCAGCTCCCACTTGCCGGGCGCCAGGAACGCTGTCTGATAGCTACCAGTCGCGTTTGTTTGCGTTGTCACCGTCACGTTGGTGGCGCTATTGGTGGCCGTCACCTTCGCCCCCGCGATCGGAGCGCCGCTAGGGTCGGTGACGACACCCGTAATGCTGGCGCGTACTTCCTGCGAGCAGGCCGCAGGCACGAATACCAGCAGAAGCAAAATGGCAAGAGAGCACCTCAACTGAAAAGACATTCAACTCCCTCCTGACTTTGAAAAAAGACAAGACACATAACGCAATGGCCGGCTGGCCGCATCGCTGCCGGGTCGCTGTTGATCGGGGGCGAGACTTCATCCAGGATTCCCATTTTTCCCTTCCCGACCAGCAACCAGTATACTCCCAATCGCCTCCGTTGGGGCCGTCTGTTCATCCGTTGAGAGCACGGTTTTTCCTTTGGAAACTCATTGCCTCAAGCCGGTTTCCCCGCCGCTCGATATGCCCTTCGCGGTCAGGAACATACCCGTACTGCCTTCGTAGATCTTCAAGGCTTGTTGGTCCCAGGTCAACTCCTCTCCTAATGTTGTAGCTGGGATCAATATCCATGACGCCGTCAATGAAAGGCGTCGGTCCAAATACGTCGCCAATCGCGACGGCAACAACGCACGGGATGGCCTCGGCGGGGTCAAACTCCGCCTTGTTTACCAGGAAGTTGTACCGGTTCTGCGCAACGGTCGCCACAGCGTGCGCCTGCGGGCTGACAACGTACAAGGCGGGAATCGCCATCCACGTGGCTATAGTGGAGCAGGTATCTGGTAGCATCTCGTAGCATGAAGGACCAACGGGGGTCATGGCTTCCGAGCTTGAGGTTATCTGGAGGTGTTACTAATTACTATTCGCAGGGTCGTTTGCTTTGCGCTATTGTGTAGGTTCAGCCTGAAATGGAGAGAGGACGCTCTCCGTTAGTGAGCCCTCGGGCGTGGATTTTCAAGGCATCGAGGTTTACCGATCCGAGGCGTGGATCATGAGCCTACGTCAGCTTTCACCGCACTGGTGGCGGCAGGACCGGAGCGATTTGGGGACGGCGTGGAGTAATGTGCGCGGGGGTCGCTGCGCCGGCCGGCAACAGCGCGGCTCGCCTCCCGCGCTGCCGTTAGTTGTTCCGGTGTTCGCAGGTCGGGCTCCGACAGCCTGACCCGTTCTTTGGCGCGCGAAACCTGGCGCTTATGTCGCTTCAGCAATCTTTTGTTCATCCGTGTCCTTTCCCCGGCCGCCTTGCAAGCACCTGATTCTCTACTCCTCCACGACTCCGCAGACCATGGCCTCGGTCGTGAGCATGAGAGAGGCGATGGAAGCCGCATTTTGCAGCGCTGTGCGAGTCACTTTGGTGGGGTCGATTACGCCGGCGTTCACCAGATCTTCGTATTGTTCGGTCGAGACGTTGAAGCCGAAGTTAGGATCATCCTGGTGGTTCCTGATCTTCTCGACCACGACGGCGCCTTCGGTTCCGCAGTTCAGCACGATCTGCCGCACGGGCTCCTCGCACGCGCGACGCACGATGGTGACTCCGAACTGCTCGTCGTCCTCGAGCTTGAGGGCCTGCAGGGCGACCGAAGCTCGCAGCAATGCAACGCCTCCGCCGGGTACGATGCCTTCCTCGACCGCCGCACGAGTGGCATGCAGAGCGTCTTCTACACGGGCCTTCTTCTCCTTCATCTCGGTTTCGGTTGCGGCGCCGACTTTGATGATCGCCACGCCACCGGCCAGCTTCGCCAGCCGCTCCTGCAGTTTCTCGCGATCGTAGTCCGAGGTTGTCTCTTCGATCTGGGCCCGGAGCTGCTTGATCCGTCCCTCGATATCCTTTTGCGATCCGGCGCCGTCGATGATGGTTGTCGTGTCCTTGTCCACTGCGACGCGCTTCGCGCGGCCGAGATCCTCCAGCTTGATGCCCTCCAGCCTAATGCCGGTCTCTTCCATGATTGCCTTGCCGCCAGTCAGGATCGACATATCTTCCAACATTGCCTTGCGGCGGTCGCCAAAGCCCGGGGACTTCACGGCGCAGGCACTGAGCGTGCCGCGCAGTTTGTTGACTACGAGCGTGGCCAGGGCTTCGCCTTCCACCTCTTCGGCGATCACCAGAAGCGGCTTCCCTGCGCGCGCAATTTGCTCGAGAATGGGCAGCAGGTCCTTCATGTTACTGATCTTCTTGTCGTGAATGAGGATATAGGGATCCTCGAAAACGCACTCCATGCGCTCGACGTCGCTCACGAAGTACGGTGAGAGGTACCCGCGATCGAATTGCATCCCGTCCACTGTCTGCAATTCGGTGGTCATAGTCTTGGATTCCTCGACCGTGATCACGCCGTCCTTGCCCACCTTCTTCATTGCCTCGGCGATGATGTTGCCGATGGTGGAGTCGCTGTTGGCGGAGATGCTGCCCACCTGGGCTATCATGTCGCCGGAGACGGGCTTGGAGAGCTTCTTGACTTCCTCGACGGCAACTTCCACGGCCTTATCGATGCCGCGCTTGATGGCCATCGGATTCGCTCCCGCAGTGACCGCTTTGACGCCTTCGTGGTAGATTGCCTGGGCCAGAATCGTGGCCGTGGTGGTGCCGTCACCCGCAACGTCGGACGTCTTCGACGCGACCTCACGCACCATCTGGGCGCCCATGTTCTCGAGCGGGTCCTTAAGCTCGATCTCTTTCGCGACCGTCACGCCATCTTTGGTGATCGTCGGGCTGCCGAATTTCTTTTGGAGTACGACATTGCGCCCACGGGGTCCGAGGGTCACCTTCACCGCCTCGGCGAGTTGGTTGACGCCGCGCAGGATCGCTTGACGGGAGTCGTCGCTGTAAATGATCTGTTTTGCCATGGATGATTTCCTTTGTGGGGCGAATATGTGAATCAGGCGAGTTTCTTGGCCGCCGGGTCGGCCGGATCAAGAATGCCGAGAACGTCGTCCTCGCGCATGATGATGTACTCAACGCCATCCAGCGTGATCTCGCTGCCGGAGTACTTCCCAAAGAGGATTCGGGCGCCGACTTTGACGTCGAGGGCAGCCAGTTTGCCATCCTTGAGCCTCTTGCCATGACCCACGGCCATGACTTCGCCCTCTTGGGGTTTCTCTTTCGCGGAGTCGGGAATGATGATGCCGCTGCGCGTGGTTTCCCGTTCCGCGATCCGCTTCACCACGATGCGGTCGTATAACGGTCGAATGTTCATGACGCTGTTTGCCTCTGCTTACGATTGCTCTTGATCGCCTGGTAGCGGGGATCGTGAAATATCATCTGGCGCACCTGATCGCTGATCTCCTGCCAGTCGTGAATGAAGTAGCCGGCCTGTTGTCTGCTCATTACGTCAGCGCGCTTGTCCTCGAGGATCGCGATCACGGCCTCCGTATCGGCGCGCGCGCCATTGCCCTGTTTGCCGGCAATCGATCGGAATGACGCCGCCACGCGGTCGAACTCGGCGTTTACCTGGCGCTTGATGCGGCTTGCCCACTCCACCTGACTTTCCGTTCCGCTCAACGAGGCCGCCGGGACCGGCGGTGCAGGCGCCGCTCCTCCCTCGTCTTCCCACGCTTCGATGTTTGGAGTCATGAAACTGTCCATCCGGGTTGCCGTTATGGTCGAAACTTCGGCTTGTTCAGAAGCCTCGCCTTTTCGAGCTTGGCTCTCGCCGCTTCCTCTTCATTGGCGATCCGGGCAGCATCCCTCTGCGGCGCTTCCTGGTCGTCGAGCCGCGTCGCTTCGAGGGTGGCTGCTTGGGCCGACGCTTCGAGTCTCGTCAGGACACCGATCAGCCGGAAACTGGGCCCGTAAGAGAATCGGATCAGGTCGAAGCGGTACTGCGGATCCTGCCATTGTGCGAGGATCTCTTCCTGATCGCCGTAGCTTCCCGGCGCAACCTTGACCGGAGCCGTGGGCTTTGCAGCAGGTCCGTACATCGCCGAGATTGCGTCGACGAAGTCGTCAGCCGTCAATCCCTCGGTCTCGTACCGATCGTAGTCAACTACGATCCGAAACAGTTCGCCGTCGTAGAAGCTGAAGACGACGTTTTTGGCCGGTTCTGTTTGGGAAGATGCACCGAGAGGCTGAGGGCGCCATTCAAGCTCTTGGATGAGGGCCGGGCGGCGGTGGATCACCTTCGCTTGAGACGGGTTCGCGCCTGCCTGTTTGACGACGGTCGACAGGTCCGTTCCGAGTTGGAAATTCCGGTACTTGGAAAGATCTGCTGCCGATGTAGCTGCCGACATCACTCCGAACACCAGGAATAATGGGAGAGCCGGTCTCGATATGGTCCTTCGAAACTTAGTCATTGTGTTCCGTCCTCGCATTCCTCGCATTGCGCCAGGCGAGTGACGCGACGAACGGGATGGCGCTTGCCAACACCACGGCGCGTTGCCAGTCGCCTGGAAAACTGAACGCGGGCGCCACCGGGTTGTAAAACAGCGCAAACGCTCCGAACACGGCCGCGACCACGTAATACCTCGCCTGGAAGGCTTGGAACATCACGACCATGGCTTGTACCATGTCCGCTTCGGTTATCCCTTCGACTTTCTGGCGGTCACAAGTGGTGACAATCTGAAATAGCTCCCCGTTGTAGAAGCGCAACAGCCCTTCCCTCACTGGGTCCACTTTCTTGGCGTCTGCCTGGTACGGGGAACCGGGCCGCCAGTCCAATTCCTGAATCACCGCTGGCCGCTGTCGGACGGGTCTTGCTCAGACGGATTCATCCCCGCCTGCTTTGCGGCCGCAGCGAGATTCGTGCCGAACTGGAACCCGCGATAGTTGGAGAAGTCTGCGGCGGAGAGCAGCGACGTCCAAAGTATCGCGAACACAATTGCCGCCTTGGATGCGCGTGGCCGGATCATTTCGACCTCGCATGCGGAGTCTCGAGGGAAGGGATGGTCAGTTGCGAGTACTTCCTCCAGTTAACCCAGGCGAAGGCGACGCACAACGCACTGCAAGCAAGCGCCAGCGAAACGGATACATACCCGAATGGGCGCGACAAGATCAGTACGGCGGGACTGAAGATGAAGGCCACGATAAGCAAAGCGACCGTCATGGTATACTGGGTTCCCGTAGACTTATGATGGGAATCGAACATGGCAACCTCCTCGGTTGTCGAGTGTGCCTAAGAGGAAGGGACAGATCGCCTGCCTTAGTTCAGATGACCCGTGAGTGGACGGAATCGCCCAGGCATTAACCATTATCGGTTAATTATCCTTGTCTGTCAAGTGCTTTTGTGCGACACTTGGGACAGGTTGTTTACCGGAATCAGTTAATACTCGCTGGACCAGGAGCGGACGTGGACGTTTCGCTATTGATAAGGCAGCGTTTGAGCGAGCTAGGCCTTGATCAGAAGGATCTGGCCGCCGCCGCACAAGTCACCGAATCCTACATCTCGCAGTTGCTGGCGCGGAAGAAAGCTCCTCCTGCGTCCCGGCGCACCGACATCTACGAGAAGATCGGCCAATTCTTGAGACTCCCAAGCGAGGAGCTTTCGAGACTGGCGGACGTTCAGCGCAAACAGGAGTTGAAGAAAAAAATCGCGGAGACGCCAGCGCCCCTCTTCAAAGAGTGCCGGGAGCTGATTCTCCGCAAGTGCGACCCGGAGCGGCGGGCAGAGGTATGGCGGATATTCGAGAAGGAGACGTTCGGCGAACTCGAGCGCCTCGTCACACAGACGATCCTGGATGTGGCCCAAGGGCTTGCCAGGGAAGAATTGCGAAGTGAAGAGTGGCTCCGCTTGATCGCTCAACTGAGCGGGCGGAGCTATGAGCAAATGCGAGTCGCGATTCTCGAGTTTCTGGACACCGACGTCTTCCGCGTATCCATTGAAAGCTGTGTCTCCTTCCTCGATCCGATGATCGACTCCTGGGATATCGACCTTAAGACTTTTGGCATCGAGATCGTCCTTAACCCCCGGCTGGCGCCAGGCGCCGTGAAGCGATTTGAGTTTGTCGAAATAGCGCCTGAACCACCCTTGGCCATAGGACCAGGTTTTGAGCAGTTCCTGAAGGACAAATCCCTAAGCGGTGATGCCACCGAAGAGGAAATCGAGTTTCTCAAGATGTTGAAGTTCACGGGAAGGCGACCCGCTCCCATCTACTATTACCGAGAACTACAAAATCTAAGGGATCCCCTTCATTTCCCGACTTCGGAGCAACCGATGGGGTCAGATTGATCGAAGAAGTGCCCAGCCGTCCGGGCCAAGGTAATACTCATGAAAGAAACCTCTAGAATACGCAAGATCGCGTTCGTCGGCGACCACTTGCCACGCAAATGCGGGATCGCCACGTTCACGTCCGACTTACTTGCTGCCGTCGCGAATGCGCATCCCCAGAGCCAGTGTTTTTCAGTTTCGGTCAACGACGTCAAAGGCGGCTATGAATACCCGGAGGTTGTGCGCTTCGAGATTGAAGAGCAGGACTTGTCGTCATACCTGCGCGCCGCGGATTTCCTCAACATCAGCAACGTAGACATCGTCTGCCTGCAGCACGAGTTCGGCATTTTCGGTGGACCTGCCGGCGGTCACATTCTGGCATTCCTGCGCGAATTAAGGATGCCCGTTGTCACGACGCTCCATACCGTTCTGCGTGAACCTAGGGCTGACCAACGCCGCGTCATGCGGGAGTTGATCTCGCTCTCGACCCGTGTGGTTGTCATGACTGAGCGCGGACGGCAGATGCTCCAGGACATTTATGAGGCGCCACCGGCCAAGATCGATCTGATCGCGCATGGGATTCCAGACGTGGGATTCGTCGATCCGACGTACTTCAAAGATCAGTTTGGCGTCGAAGGGAAAGTAGTGCTGCTCACGTTCGGCCTGCTTTCGCCTAACAAGGGAATCGAGTGCGTGCTCAACGCGCTGCCAGGTATTCTGGCTGAATTCCCTGATGTTGTTTACATTGTCCTGGGTGCGACGCATCCAAACGAACTGCGCGAACATGGGGAAGCCTACCGGCTGAGCCTCGAGATCCTTGCCAAGAAGAACAAAGTAGAGAAAAACGTCATCTTTTACAACCGGTTCGTCGATCTGGAAAATCTAAAAGAGTTCATTGGCGCTGCTGACCTTTATATAACGCCTTATCTCAACGAAGCGCAGATCACGTCGGGGACGCTCGCCTATACTTTTGGCGCTGGCAAAGCCGTAGTCTCGACGCCTTACTGGCACGCAGCAGAACTCTTGGCTGAGGACCGTGGAGTGCTAGTGCCATTCGGCGATTCGGAGGCGATCGCCCGGGAAGTGACCGGCTTGCTGAAGGACGATACAAGGCGTCATGCGATTCGTAAGAATGCGTACAGGATTGGGCGCGAGATGATTTGGAGCAACGTCGCGCAGCTCTATATGCGTTCGTTTGAGCTATCGCGGCTGGAGGGGGCTGCGCTCTCGCGAAAATCTCTGGTCACGAAGACACTCGACCAGAGGCCTCGGGAACTACCCGAGCTGAAGCTAAATCACCTCTCGCGGATGACCGATTCGACCGGCGTATTCCAACACGCGATTTTCAGCGTGCCGAATTTTTCCGAGGGTTATTGTACCGACGACAATGCGCGTGCCTTTATTCTGGCGGTCCTGCTCGGCGAACTGGGAGAGGAGTCGGAACGGGTGCGAACCATAGCCACCACGTGCGCCGCCTTTCTTCATCACGCGTTCGACGCCAACACGAAGCGCTTTCATAATCACATGAGTTTCGACCGGCGCTGGCTCGATGACCACGGATCGGAGGACTGCCAAGGGCGAGCGCTGTGGGCCCTCGGCATAGGCGTGGGACGTTCGCCATCCCGAGGTTTCCAGATGATGGCGGGCCAACTCTTTGCACTCGCGTTGCCGGCGTTCACGGAGTTCACGTCGCCGCGTGCTTGGGCATTCGGACTGATCGGCATCCACGAATACCTGCGCCGACTAAGCGGTGACAGCCTTGTCAATCAGACCCGCGAGATGCTCACATCCAGACTAATGGAACTTTTCCGGCGGAGCGCCAAGCTGGACTGGTGCTGGTTTGAAGAGGAGCTATCGTACGACAACGCAAAGCTCGCACACGCCTTGATTTTGAGCGGACACGCGACCGGACAGCCGGCAGTCTTTGAGCGGGGCGTGCAGGCATTGCGCTGGCTGACCGAGTTGCAAGTCTCTGAAAAAGATCACTTTCGGCCGATTGGCAGCAATGGTTTCTACCGTCGCGACGGCCTGCGCGCGAATTTTGACCAGCAACCCATTGAGGCGCAAGCAACTGTCTCCGCCTGTCTGGAAGCCTATCGCGCCACTTCGGACGTCTGGTGGTACGAGCAGGCTCAACGAGCCTTTGACTGGTTCATTGGCTGGAACGATCTTGGTCTGGAACTCTACTCTCCCGAGAGCGGCGGCTGCGGCGATGGATTGCACGTGGATCGGGTCAATGCGAATCAGGGAGCGGAGTCCACACTGGCCTTCCTGCTTTCGTTAGCGGAGATGCGCCTGGCCCAAAACATGGTGACGAGTTTTAAGGAGCCGATCGCCATCGGAGCGTAAGTCCCCTCCATGAACGCGAACTCAATTCACGTCAGGCGCACCAGCACAGTCCTCAAGCCGGATCAGTCGCGCGTCCTCTTACGGCCATTCAATCCGGGAGATTCACAACGGGTTGGCGGGATCATCGCCCGCATCCTGTCACTTCCGGAGGAAATGGTCGGCCCCCTCCTGGATGAAATCTCCGCTGAGTTCTCTCAGCGACACCAGCAGATCCACAAGCGTTTTCTGGAACGGTTTGAGCAAGTCCGCGAGATGCTGTTCACGGACGCGGAAGTTTCCGACCAAAGACGACTCTTGATCGGCGCCTATTTCCTGGCCGAGTATTCCTTGGAATCTGCTGCCCTCTTCAATCCGTCCATCGTTCCGCACACCGACCAAACCGGCTTGCCGCCTGGCGCCCTGCGGTTCATTCTCAGCCTGCGCGCCACTGGGGAAGGTCACATTTCTTCCATCACCTTTCGAACCGGTATCATTCATCCTGATCATCGGATCGAAGTACTGGACCCTGCAGGTTTCCTCACCGAGCCTCGTCAAATCCCAAACCCGGAGTATGAGAAGGGGTTGTTTGCGCGGAAACTTTTCGAACTGGGGTTGATCGGCGAATTCACCCGGCGGGTCATGAATAGGCTCGACAATTCGTTCTCATTGCAAGAGCTTCGGGGCAGCATCGACGCGGAGGTGGACAAGGAGCGACAGGCGGAGGGGATTCTGCACGAAGATCAGAACACCGCTCAGGGGATTTGGATGGTGGCCCGAGCGAACTACGAGGTCCAGTTCCAGCCCGAGCAGCAGCTTTCTGAGCGCATCATTTTTCCGGCCACGCCCTCGCAACGCAACGGCATCGAGGACGCGCGGTTCGTCCGTTTCCAGAACGACGACGGCAGCCACATCTACTACGCGACATTCACAGCCTTCGATGGCAAGGTGGTAATGCCGGAACTTGTGGAGACGGCTGATTTTCTTCGCTTTCGCTTTATCACCTTAAACGGCCCTGCAGCCCAAAACAAAGGCATGGCGATCTTTCCCCGCAAAATCAACGGTCTCTATGCCATGCTCTCGCGCCAGGACAACGAGAGCATTTACCTTATGTTCTCCGACAACGTCCACTTCTGGAATGAGCGCGAAATTCTCCTCAAGCCCAGTTTCCCGTGGGAGTTGGTCCAGCTTGGAAACTGCGGATCTCCCATCGAGACAGACGCCGGCTGGCTGGTGCTCAGCCACGGTGTCGGCCCCTTGCGAAGATACTGCATCGGCGCGTTTCTGTTGGATCGCGATGATCCCAGCAAGGTCACCGGCCGCCTCCGCGCCCCCTTACTCCAACCGGATCAGAACGAACGGGAAGGCTACGTGCCGAACGTGGTCTATACTTGCGGCGCTCTGCTCCACAAAGGGGAGCTGGTCATTCCCTACGGTCTGGCCGATCACGCCACGGGTTTCGCTACGGTCCCCGTCGATGATGTCCTGGCGGCCATGCATTCCGAAGACGGCTGAAGACCATGGCGATTCCCAAGAAAAGAGTTGCTATCCTGTCGCCGGTCGCCTGGCGAACGCCTCCGCGTCACTACGGCGCCTGGGAGACGGTCGCAAGCAACATCACTGAAGGACTTGTCGCCCGCGGCTGGGATGTGACGCTGTTCGCCACCGCGGACTCCGTGACTCGCGCGCGCCTATACGCTGTCGTTGACAAGGGATACGAAGAGGATTCCACAGTCGATCCTAAAGTGGCCGAGTACCGTCACATCTCCGAAGTGTTCGAACGCGCTGCCGAGTTTGACCTGATCCACAGCCACTACGACTTCATGGCATTAACTTACACGCGGCTGGTAAGCACCCCGGTGCTGACCACGATCCACGGGTTCTCCTCTCCGAAAATCATGCCGGTGTACCAGAAGTATCGCGACGGATACTTCGTTTCCGTCAGCGACTGCGATCGCGTGCCGGGGCTCAACTATCTCGCAACCGTGTATAACGGAATCGATCTCTCGTTGTACCCGCTTCAACATTCGCGCGGTGATGACTTGATCTTCCTCGGCCGGATTCACCCAGACAAGGGTGTCCATCTGGCGATCGCGGTGGCGCGCCTGAGTGGCCTACCCCTGCTCATCGCGGGAATCATCCAAGACAAGGAGTACTTTCGGAAGCAGGTCGAACCCTACCTTGACGATCGTGAGATTCGTTACGTCGGGCCAGTAGACGTGCAGGGTAAGAACGAATTGTTCGCCCGCGCGCGAGCACTGCTGCACTTGAACACCGTCCCCGAACGATTCGGACTTGTTCTGGCAGAGGCTAATGCCGCCGGCGTGCCGGTGATCGCGATGAACCTCGGCTCCTGCGGTGAAGTAATCAAGGACGGGCTGACTGGATTCCTGGTCACCACAGTGAACGAAGCGGTGCAGGCCCTGCATCGGCTTCCCGAAATCGACCGTACTACCTGCCGTGAACACGTCCAGCAATATTTTTCCGTGGAGTCGATGGTAGCGGGATACGAGCGGGTCTACGAGACAATTTTTGCCCTCGAAGCGCAGAGGAGATCATGAAGCGCGACATTATCCGGCGATACCGGCACAACCCCATTCTTACCAAGGCTGAGATCCCTTACCCAGTGGAAACCGTTCACAACGCGGCCGTGGTGAAGCATGGGAACGAATACATCATGCTCTTCCGATCCCACTTGCGCACGGGGCGGTCGATCATCGGTTTGGCACGCAGTGTCGATGGATTCCGGTTCATCGCCGATCCTGAGCCCTTTCTGCGGCCTGAACGGGACAGCCCTTTCGCAGCCTACGAGGAATTCAGCGTCGAAGACCCACGCGTGACGCGCGTGGAAGGCGAGTATCTCATCACCTATAGCGCCTACTCGCGAAATGGTGTGCGGATCGCTCTCGCCAGGACGAAGGACTTTGTTCAGATAGAACGAGTCTCCCTTATCACACAGGCCGACTCTCGGAATGCCGTGATCTTTCCCGAGAAGTTTGAGGGACTCTATGCCCGGCTTGACCGGCCCCATTCGGAAATTGCTCCCTGGTCAATCTGGATTTCCTATTCTCCAGACCTGCGCTTTTGGGGCGAGTCCCAGCTCGTCATGAAGCCGGAACCATATCACTGGGATGAAATGAAGATTGGCCCCGGAGCCCCGCCGATAAAAACGGAGCAGGGGTGGCTTTCCATCTACCACGGTGTATTCCGAACGATGGATGGATCGATCTATCGTCTGGGAGTTGCGCTGCATGATCTCCACAACCCGGCGAAAGTCGTAGGGGTGAGCGACTCCTGGATTCTGCAGCCGGAAGACCCCTGGGAAATAACCGGGTATGTCCACAACGTGGTCTTTACCTGCGGCGCGGTGCCCGAGTCCGATGGAACCGTGAAGATTTATTGGGGCGGAGCGGACACAGTAATGTGTGCGGGCGAGGCCACTGTAGCCGATCTGGTGGCTCTCTGCCTTCAACACAGCAGGTCGGCGGTTTGAGGATGACAGTCTCAGGGCGCTGGTCATCTCGCACCCGACTGCGCCAACGGCGGCCGCGTGACCAGCAGCGAGTATACTCCCAATCGCCTGGGCGCCGAGGATCTGCCCGCGGGTCTCCGCACCCGAGGTTCTTCCTATGGGCCTACCTTTCCAGAATGAGGACGGAGTAGACGTCCAGTTGGTCGATGGAAAACTCCAGTTCCGGTCCTGTCCGGCGGACGGTCCTGTCCGTCGGACGGTCCTGTCCGTCGGACGGTCCTGTCCGTCGGACGCGGACGGGGACCGCGGGGAAACAACGTCGGGCGACAGCAGCCGCGGCGTCGCATTGGCCAGCGCTGAGAACTCGTGGTCCAGGCGCAATCGGACCTTCAGACCGCGAACCGGCTGCGGATCGTAGTTGAGCAGATGGATGGCGAGTCCTTTTCCGGAGCCCAGCCGGGTGACGTTTCCGACGACGTGGGGCGCGCCTTCGACGGTGAGCCACAACGCATCAGGAGCCAGGGCGCGTACGCGGGCGAGGATTTCACCCGGCGGGGTCCCCGGGGCGGGCGTCACCACCGCCGCGTACCCAGCCACCTGGCCGGCGGGGCGGATGTCGAACAGAACGCTGTTTCGCACGAGCAGGTCGTAGATGCCCGACTCTTCACGCTCCCAGGTGAAGGAGTTGTGGGCGCTCGGCCCCACCACGGCGATGGGAGACACCGGCCGCGCCTTCCAGTAGATGTCTTCATGCTCCCGCAGAAACCGGCTGTACTGGCCGATCGCCTTCCAGGACTCCATCGCCGCCGGCGTGCCGGCCATGAGCGCAGCATCGAAGGGTCCTTCCATGTCCCAGGAGTAATCGGAGTGAAAGGCGGCAGCCTCGGCCGTCGCGAGTTTCTGAGAACGCGGCCCGAGGAACGTAGTGGCGCGGTTGCCGGAGTGGAATATCGAGTATTCGGTGGTGAGCGGTTTCCATTCCGGGATCAGGCCGCGCAGGTACTTCGTGCGGCGGATATTGCCCACGTTCCACTCGTTGTCCCATACCCCTGGTTCGCGCCAGCCTTCCGCGAACACCCAATCCATGTTGCGGTTGAGCGCCGCGCGGTGCGGCGTCAGGCCATAGTTGGTGAACAGCAGCAGGTTGGAGCGCCGCTCTTCGTGGATGTAGCGCCGGATCTTGCCGATGAACGCGTCCATCTGCTCGTCGGTGTTCCAGGCGACAGCGGCGGTGTTGTCGAAGAACAGTGACTCGAATCCAGCGTCGATGGCCGCGCCCACACGGCGCTTCTGGAGTTCGACCCATTCGGCATTGGAGACATCAGCGATGAAGCGCAGCGGGTCCCGGCCGCCGGAGTAGCGGTAGGGCACGCCGCCGGGATCGAAGGTGATCCAGCGGACCGAGCGCGGCTCGTCGCGGAACATGCTCTCCCAGAACATGCTGACGGCGCAGACGTAGGCTGCCGAGCGGATGCCCCGCCGGCGGAGCTTGTCGATGAACTGCCGCACCTGCTCGCGCTGTCCGGCCTCATCCTGCCAGGAGTACCCGACGCTCCACGTCAGCCAGACGTAGTTGATGTGCGCCTGCTCGAGCAGGTCGATCATGCGATCGGCGTATTTTGTGTAGAGATTGCCGAGTACTTCCTTTTCCTGGGCGGAGAAGTGCATGCCCCAGGCGGAGCGGGCTGTCTTCAGAATCTCGATGGGGCCGCCGTCGAGGCGTGTGAAGCGGAACTTTCCCTGTTGCGCCCACTCGGGGATATCGGCGGCTTGCTGCGCCGCGGCGCGGGGGAAAACCGCGAGCAATACCAACACAGCGAAAGCCGGCCGCAGACCCATGGGCTACCTCAAGAGGCTGTTCCCCGTGGATAGCAGCCCAGCACCTTGAGGAAATCGGCGAGTTCCTGGAGATGTCCCAGGGCTTTCCGGGTTCTGGGATCGGCCGAATCGGCGAGCAGATCCACGTAAAACAGGTACTCCCAGGGCTTGCCGCGAAGGGGCCGCGATTCGATCTTGGCCAGGTTCAGGTCGCGGAGAGCGAAGACGCTGAGCGCCCGGAACAAAGCGCCGGGTGTGTTCCGAGTTGTGAACACAAGCGAAGTCTTCATTTCGCCGCCCGGCGGGACCAGCGATCTGCTGCCGGGACGCTGCAGGAGAAAGAAGCGGGTATAGTTCTCCCGGTCGTCTTCGATGGATCTCTTCAGGATCCGTGCTCCGTAGATCTCGGCGGCCATGGAAGAGGCGATGGCGCCGGCATCCTTGAGATTCTCGGAGACGATCATCTTGACGCTGCCGGCGGTGTCGTAGAAAGGAATTTTTTCTAAATGCCGGTTGGAAGCAAAGAAATCGAGGCACTGATTCAGCGCCACCGGATGCGAGAACACGCGCCGCAGTTGGCGCAGGCGAACGCCTTGCGCGGCAATGAGATTGTGAACAATGCGGACGCTGGTCTCGCCGCGAATCCGGAGATCGAAACGCAGTAGATGATCGTAGTTTTCGTGTACCGAGCCGTGTAATGTGTTCTCGATCGGGATGACGGCGGCATCGACTTGCTTTTCATCGAGACTGCGGAACACCTGCTCGAAGCGCTCGCAGGGAACGGCTTGAGCGCGATTGCCGGCGAGCCGCCGCACGGCGATCTGGCTGAAGGCGCCGGGCTCTCCTTGAAAGGCCACTTTCTTTTTCATTCTTTGGACCCTCCGGGGAGCCACCGTTTGGCATCGGACGCCGGCAAGCCGAGTAAATCGAGGACCCGATCCACGCTGGCGTCCACGAAATCCATCACGGTTTGCGGCTTGGTATAGAAAGCAGGCATGGGAGGGGCAATGATGGCTCCGATCCGGGCAAGAATGGTCATGGTGCGCAGGTGGCCGGCGTGAAGTGGAGTTTCCCTTACCATCAGGATGAGTCTCCGTTTCTCTTTCAATGTGACATCGGCAGCCCGGATCAGCAGATTCGAGCTGATCCCATACGCGATCGAGGACATGCTGTGAATGGAGCACGGAGCGATGACCATGGCGTCGGTGAGAAAAGAACCGCTGGCAAGCCGGCAGCCAATATCTTCGATGGGGTAATGAAAGTCGGCCAGCTTCTTGATTTCCGCGGGCTTCATGCCGGTTTCGAGCCAGACGGTACGCTCGGCAGAACGAGTGAGAATGAGGTGGGTTTCGACGTCCCGGCGAGCGCGAAGCTTCTCGAGCAGGCGGATGCCATAGATGGCGCCGCTGGCTCCCGAGATGCCGACGATGATAATCAAAACTGACCTCCCGGCATGAATTTCGTTCTGAATTCAGAACAAAGATGTCCGAAAACCCTTGCCTCGGCGCCGGACGATCGCTATAATCCCTTACGGAAACTGTACTTACCCTTGAACCAGCCGCCGGCGAAGGACGGCTTTCGATCATACCATGGAGGAAGCAGGACAGAAACTGAAACGGGTTCGGGAGCGGCTGAACCTCCGCTACCGCGATGTGGAGGAGGCCAGCGTGCACATCGCCGAGCGGCACGACAACGGCGAATTCATTCTTGGGCTGAGCCGCCTGGCCGACATCGAGAACAAAGGGACCGTTCCGACCCTGTACCGTCTCTATTCGTTGTGTGCCATCTACCGCCTGGATCCGTATGAGGTGATGAGCTGGTATAGCGTCGACATGTCAAAGCTGCCGGCAGACGCCGCGCAGATCGAGATCGAGCGAACCCACCCGATCGGCTTCACCAGCAACGGCTATGGGTCGGTGCAAGTGCCGCTGGCGCTGGATCCTGGAATCGACCTGCGGAAAACCACCTACCTGAGCCGTATGATCCAGCGATGGGGCAAGCTCCCCTTGATGCTGCTGGAGGGGCTGGACCTGAGGGACCACCGCTACGCGTTTATCGGTAGCGAGGACTGGTTCATGTACCCGATCTTGCAGCCAGGGTCGCTGATTCTGATCGATGAAACCAAACGCAAGATCGTGAATACGGGATGGAACACCGAGTTCGAGCGGCCGATTTACTTCTTCGAGCATCGTACCGGGTACGCCTGCGGCTGGGCGCATTTGAATGAGCCGCAGCTTGTGTTGCAGCCGCACCCTGCCTCGATGGCCAATTCCCTCTTCTACCAGTATCCGGAAGAGATTGAGGTGATCGGCCAGGTCACGGGTGTGGCGATGCGTCTGGAGCAGGCGCGCCGGCGTCGGGCTCGTTCCGCAGCAGGCTGAGCAACGCTTCCAGGTCGGCCAGGAAGAGATCTTTTTCAACAGGCCGAGCCGAATCGGGGGGAAGGTTGCGGTAGGGTTCGAGCTTGCTCCAGGTTTCGGCCACTTTTTTTCGGCTCGGCTCGAGGCCCGCCACGTAGATCTCGAGGTCGGCCTTTTGCTGCTCGAGCCCGAACTCGAGCCATGCGCCGAATGTCTCTTGATGGCTCTCCCGGATGGCCTGGCTGGCCTCCTCGTCGCCAAAGACAGCGGCCAGCCCGTGGTGAGCGTAGGCGCCGCTATTGGAATCCCTGAGCGCGGCCAGGTACACCAATCGGCCAAACACCGAGGGGATCTGGGCGAGGGTATGGCGCCATAAGTCGGCGGCGGCGCCCCGGTCTAATCTCCTGCTGGTCTTTTCGGCCATTGGAAAGCGCCCTGCCCGCTACCGCCTGATTGTACTACACGCCCCATCCATAAATAGTGGTTCCGGCGGTTCCCTTCTCTCTCATGTTTTCTGGCTGTTCTGAATTTCGAAAACTTTTCGGCCGGCTGCCACTTGGCCTCCACACCCTACTATGATTCCTCTGACCCCCCCGGTAGACCCGGAATCTGAGACCAGGAGCGACCTATGCTGAAGAGATTTGTTCTGTTGGCCATTCTGACATTGAGCGTGACGGCGCTGAACGCCCTCGACATTCCGTGGCCAAGCTGCCTGCCCTGTCCCGAAGGCGCTGCGCTGACATTAGCCAGCCGCTGAAGAAAAAGGACGATAAGCTTTTTATCGAGATTGTCACCCAGGCGGTGTCGCCGTACACCCCTGGGTGCTACACTTTATAGGCCGGCATTCTCCTCAAGTGAGGGCTGAAGAGTTCCATGCCCCCTCTCCAGACGACGGAAGGCGTCCTCTTTCTGATTGCGTCCTCGCTGACCGCAGTCTTGGCCGTTCGCCTCTGGTGGCTGGGGTTAGCGAAAGCTTACCCTTCCTTTACAGCCCTCCTTGCCTTTGTTGTGTTGAGGGCAGTGGTAATGTCCATGGTGAAGTCTCCAACCAGCTATGGCTGGGTCTTTGTGGCCACTGAGCCTGTCCTGTGGTTCCTCTATATGCTGACGATTTTGGAGGCATATTCCCGTGTCCTCGCCAGATACCCCGGCATACAACTCTTTTCCCGCTGGGTCCTGACCGGCGCCCTGGTTTTGGCGCTGGCAGGAGCGTTTGTCTCGTTGTACCCGGAACTGTCGTTCTACCAGGACATCCAGCAGAAATCTCCTTTGCTGCAATTAACATTTATTGCGGAACGCGGCGTGCTCTCCGGGCTGGTGTTTCTGATCCTCATGATGGGCGCTTTCCTGGTCTGGTTTCCGGTGGCGCTGCCGCGCAACGTGGCCGTCCATTCGCTGGTTTTCTCGGCATATTTCCTGAGCAAGGCTTTTGTCTTGCTAGTGAGAAATCTGAGTGGGCGGCAGGTGGACCGGGCGACTTCCACTGCCGCCCTGACTCTAGGCTGCGTGTGCCTGACGGCCTGGATCCTGCGTCTGAAGCCCGAGGGGGAACGTGAAACGGTGGTCGTAGGACACCGCTGGAACCTGACGGAAGAAAACCGGCTGATCGGGCAGCTCAAGAGCGTCAACGCGGCGCTGTCGCGGGCAGCCCGGGAATAGCCTCCGGCTTTCGGAGGAAATAGTTCCAAATTCCTATCGAATTCCCGTTGCATTCTGCGTCGTGGTCGGCTATCCTTGGGTGCAAGGAGCAAGAAGGCAAACCATGTCTTTTGAACCCGTCTTCCTGGTCGCAGGCGGCTTGGCATTGGTCCTCATGGGCTTGGCGGTCTATCAGTTCCGCAAGCTGCTTGGGACCCAATCCCCAGCCACCCCGGCCCCGGCGGAGACCCTGTTCTCGCCCCTCCGCTACCGGCCAATGACGCGCCTGCTGAAGGAAATGGATTTTCAGTTTCTGGCATCGCAGCCCGGGTACCGGCCTGACATCGCCGCCCGGCTTCGCACGCGACGGATTGCCATCTTCCGGAGCTACCTCGAAAGCCTTACCAAGGAGTTTGACCACCTGCACCGCGCCTTGCGGCTACTGACCCTGTACGCGGACCACGACCGCAGTGAGGTGGCAAAAGTCCTGCTCGAGCAGCGGTTTCAATTCACTTTGCGGATGATCGAGGTGAGGATGCGGCTGGCGTTTTTCTGGCTGGGAATCAGGCCAATCGACGTCAGCGGGCTGGTGGAAACGGTGGAAGCCTTACGTGGCCAAGTTCGCCAGTTGTCAGCGCCGCTGGCCGTTCAGCCAGCCATGGCTTAGGGCTCTTAATTCGTTAAGTGGGACCGTCAGGGATTCCCTGCGTCTGTTATCGCCGCCGCAAGACGTTCCCTGGATTTCTTCACATCGTCAGTGAGGGGCGACGTGCGCTGCTCGAGGGCCCGTGACGTCTTCCGGGAGCTGGCCATAGCAGCGCCAGAACCTTGGGTTGGCGCGGTGTTTCACCGATCCGTGCAGCGGCCCTCGCGTAAGTCGCTCAGGGCTTCATCTGCCAGCGCATCGAGACGACCCGCGGCCACATCTTCCTCAATCTGGCGGTCCCACCGGGCACCGTCAAACTCGGCGAACCACGTTCGAAATTCAGCGAGATCCCCGGAGGAAAGCCGGCGCAGAGCATCCTCGATCTCTTCAATTGTGCTCATTGTACCAAGTTTACTTCCCCTGACGAGTGCCGGCGCAACCGGCGGCCAACGGCGGCCAACGGGTTACGGCTTATCCTTAGCCCGGCGCGCCAGGCTTGGCCATACTTGTTTGATCCATAGTTCGGCTTCGGCCAGACGCTCGTATTGTTCTTCCACACGCCGGAACTCCAGCGTGTGCACGCATCGCCGCGCCCCCCGGTGCTGGACGGGATACCGCAGGTGCAGCATTTCGTGGAAGACGATGTACTCGACGACATAGGGCGGCACATCGGCCCGGTCCAGCAGCTTGTTGATCACGATCGCGTGGTGCGCGGAGTCATAGTGGCCCAGCACCGTGAGCGATGCCCGCACGCTCCAGCCGATCTCCGGCCTTGCCATCAGCCCGAAGAAGTGCCGGAAGTTGAGGTCTTCGAAGATCTCGACGAGAGGATAGTGGTTGCCCTCCGCCGGCAGCAGGTACTTGCGACCGCGGTCCCGCTTCAATTGCTCGGCGGTGCGGACTGTGTCGCGGCGGTTCAGATACAGGCGATAGCGGTGCAGGTGCCTCTTCGGGATGCGCCTGTGGAGCAGCTTGCCAAGCAGAATATACGCCAGCGCCTCCTGTACGCTTGCGGGCGCCTGGGCCAGGAGGTCGGAAATACGGGCGCTCAGACGGCCGTTTTTCCATTCGATGAAACTGTTGACATTGGCGAAACGGCAGAATTCGACCTCGATCTTCGGCAGGGGCGTGCGCGGGCGAAGGGCGGCGAAGACCCGTGCGTAGATCTCTACGGCTTCCACCCGGGTTTCCAATTCACCACCACCGTCCTCGGCCTGACAAGAAGCCCATAAAATCCTAGCCTAATCCGTTACCATAGAGGATTGCAGCAAACCATCCGAGGAGGCTCCTTCTTGCCCAGAGCCAAGATCACCGCACTCGGCTGCCATGTCCCGGCCGGCGTGCTGACCAACCACGACCTCGAACAAATGGTGGACACATCGGATGAGTGGATCATCGAGCGGACAGGCATCCGCGAGCGCCATATCGCCCCCGAAGGAATCGCCACCTCGGACATGGCGGTGGAAGCGGCTCGCGAAGCGCTGGCGCAGCGCGGAATCGAGCCGGCGTCCATCGACGCGATCATTGTCTGCACAGTGACTCCGGACATGTTCTTTCCGTCGACTGCCTGTCTGGTGCAGGATCGGCTTGGGGCCAAGGGGGCCTGGGGATTCGACTTGGTGGCGGCATGCTCCGGCTTCGTCTACGGGCTCACCACGGGAGCGCACCTGGTGGCCTCCGGATCGCACAAACGGGTGCTCATCATTGGCGCGGACACCATGTCGCGCATCATCAATTACAAAGATCGCGGAACCTGCGTCCTGTTTGGAGATGGCGCGGGCGCAGTCCTCATCGAGCCCGCGGCTGAGGGGGAAGACGCGGGATTCATCGGTTTCCTGAACGAGATTGACGGCTCCGGCGGCGATTATCTGAAGATGCCGGCCGGAGGCAGCCGCCTGCCGGCGACCCACGATACAGTGGACCAGGCGCTGCACTACGTTCACCAGGACGGCCATCAGGTGTTCAAGTACGCCGTCCGCAAGATGCACGAAGCCTGCCGCGAACTGCTGGAGCGCACGGGCACGAAGGTGCAAGACGTCGCCGTGCTGATTCCGCACCAGGCCAACCGTCGCATCATCACGGCGGCAGCGGAGCGTCTCGGCCTGCCGTGCGACCGCGTGCTGATCAATATTGACCGCTTCGGGAACACGACGGCGGCCACCATCCCGCTGGCCACGCAGGATGCCATCACCCAAGGCAAGCTCAAGAAAGGCGATCTGGTATTGTTCGCGGCGGTCGGGGCGGGATTCACTGTCGGTGCGAATCTTTGGCGGTGGGCTTACTGATTTTTCAGCCGGAGGGGCCTCGGCTGTTGGTCGCAATCAGGAAGCGGCGTGCTGTTCGAGCGCGGGAAAGGTGCGGAGCTGCAAACTGGCCACTCCGGCAGCCACCAGCACCGGCACCACCTCGAGTAGGCTGGTAGAATCTTGTCTGATTTCGACCGCTCCCTTTGGGAACATATGTTCACACGCGTAACGGGTTTCTTCCTTTGTGTCCTGGCCGCCTTCACCGCATGCCATCGCAAAGAGGCCGCCAAACCGGGCGCCGCATCGCAAGACCGGAACCTGCCGGTCACGGAGATCGGGGTCACCGATCCCGACCTTCAGCCGCGGCTGCGACGGGGCTTCTACGAAGGCACACCCGCATGGAAATGGACTGGAAAGGATTTCGCCGTTTCGCTGGACGCGCCGGAATGGCAGCAGCAGACGTTCCTGATATTGGACTTCACGGTGACGAGCGAATTGTTGAGCGAAGTCAAGACGGTTACGTTGAGCGCCAAGGTGAACGGTGTCGAAGTGGGCAAGGGCGAGTACTCGAAAGAGGGGCGATTTACCTTCAGGCGCGCGATCCCAGACAAAGCTCTGCTGCGAAAGCCGGTGGAGATCGAGTTCTCGCTCGACCAGGCAGCCCACTTCCCGGACGGTCGTCCTCTCGGCCTGATCGTGGTTGGGGTGAGCCTCAAGCCGCGCGAGGAAGACATCGTAGATCGGGCCATGCAGGTGCGAATGGCACGGGCTGGCTATCAAAAGCTGCTAGCGGAGCGCAACCGGCAAATGTCCCCGGAAAAGCAGCATGAACTGATGAAGCTGTTCCATGACATCCCGGTCTGGCGGCACATGTGGTTTCACAACGCGGAGATCGAGAAGAATCCGCTGGATCTCTGGATGATGCAGGAGATTCTGTACCAGCTTCAGCCGGACTTCGTGATCGAGACGGGAACGTGGCGCGGAGGTTCAGCGCTGTACTGGGCGCACACACTGAAGGGCATGGGACTGGAGAAGTCGCGTGTAATTACCGTGGACATCCAGGACTTAACCAAGACGGCGGCAACGCATCCGCTGTGGAAGAAGTACGTCACGTTCTTTCACGGAAGCTCGACCGATCCGAAGATTGTTTCCGAGATCGCGAAGATGGTCCGGGGTCACAGCGTCGTGGTGACGCTGGATTCGGATCACTCCATGCAACACGTTCTGAATGAGCTGCACGCTTATTCGCCGATGGTTCCGCCTCATTCCTATCTAATCGTGGAGGACACGCACATTGATGGCATTCCCACGCAACCGGCCGCAGGTCCCGGTCCGCTCGCCGCGGTGCAGAAATTTCTGGCCGAGCACGAAGGCATGAATTTCGAGCAGGATTTGACGCGGGAGGCGTTTATCATGACTTTCAATCCGGGCGGGTGGCTGAGACGAAAATAGACACGGGGGGCACCGGACATTCCTTTTTGGAGATGGCGCGGGCGCGGTCCTCATCGAGCCCGCGGCTGAGGGGGAAGACGCGGGATTCACCGTCGGTGCGAATCTTTGGCGGTGGGCTTACTGATTTTTCAGCCGGAGGGGCCTCGGCTGTTGGTCGCAATCAGGAAGCGGCGTCCGGGCGTAGTAATTCATCCCATAGCGAAAGGCGCGGTGGGGAGCGTCCAGACAAACTTCGGTCGATCGCGCGGCGACGCTTCTCCAGGCCGAGCGCGCGGACGCTCGCTGTTCGAGCGCGGGAAAGGTGCGGAGCTGCAAACTGGCCACTCCGGCAGCCACCAGCAGCGCCACCACCTCGACGGCCACGACGCGTCCTTTCCACAGCTCGACGATGGCTACGCCGATGCCGAGCACGATCATGACGGGCAGCGCGCTCCACAAGCCGACGTAAGCCTGGGCGCGTCCGATGCCTTCACTGACGGCCCCGGGGAGCAGCTCGCCCAGCACCGGCACCAGGCCCACCAGCGCCGCGCAGATGGCGACCACCAGCGTAATCTCTCTTTTCAGGAAAGCGCTTTGCTCGATGGAGAATCCCATCAACGCACATAAGGCCGGCATCAGCGGCAGCAGATAGCCCGGCAGCTTGTTTACCGAAGCGGAAAAGAACACGAAACCGAACAGGAACCACAACCACAGAAAGCGCCGGACGGGATCCTGATCCGGCTTGCGCAGCAAACTCAGAAGCGGCGTCCAGGGAAACAGCCCGGCCAGCAGCACGGGAAGGAAATACCAGAACGGCTGTGGGTGTTGAAGGCCGCTCTCGGTGAAGCGGGCAGCGTGATGTTTCCAGAAGAATTCGCTGAGAAACTCCGTGCCGTTGCGCAGCGTGCACAACACATACCATGGAGCGGCCACCAGGAAGGCTGGAAGCGCCACCCGCCACAAATCGAGGATGCGCCTGCGTCCGGCCCACACCAGCGGCAAAGCGAGCACCGGCGCCACCAGTCCCTTCGACAGCACGGCCAGCCCCAAACAGGCGCCCGCCCAAAACAGACGGCGCGGGTTGCCGGTGCGCAGCCACTCACAGCACAGCAGCATCGACAGAGCGAAGGGAGCGGTCATCGGCATGTCCGGGACGGCGATTCGAGAATAGGCGATCCAGCCCACGCTGGCGCCGAGGATGCCCGCAGACAAAGCCGCCACCTGATCTCCCCACTGCTCGCGCAGCAGGAGATAATAGGCGGCAAGAAACAGCACCCCGCAGAGCGCCACCGGCAGCCTTGGGCCAAGGTCATCGCCCAAGCCGGCTTTGTCGCCCGCTCCGATCATCCAGTACAGCAGCGCCGGTTTTTCAAACCACGGCTCCCCCCACAGCCGCGGGGTGATCCAATCTCCGCTTTGAGCCATCTCACGGCCGATGGAGGCGTAACGAGGCTCGTCCGGCCCCAGCAAGCCGATGCTGGAGAGCCCATGGAAATAGAGAACATACACAATCGGAAGGACGAGGACCAGCCTCGCAAAGCCAGGCATTGCCGCTGCGGATTGGCGTCGAGCGACGGACAAGCTCCAGCGTACACTTGCATGGAACGCTCTGGCAAACGCGGGGTGCGCGGCATGCCCTCGGGGAGGGTTCCGGGCAGGGCCACTATAATGAATTCATGTACGCCAGCGGCGCTGTCGGGGCGCTGTGTTTGCTCGCAGTTTCGGCATTCAGCCAGGCCGTGTGCGAATGCAATCCCGCCGACCCCGCCACTCTGGAAGCGCGGCAATGCAGCCTGTGTACGGAGGCGGAAAAACAAGTTTCCCGCGGTGTGTTTTTTCTGAAAGACTCGAGCCCCCGCAAGCCGAACCGCTGGCTGGCGCTGCCCAGCGGCCATTTGCCGGGCCAGCACCACCTGCATGAGTTATCCGCCCATGAACGCACGGCGTTGTGGACTGCCGCCATCGCCAAGGCCAAAGAATTGTGGGGCGAGGAATGGGGACTTGCTTATAATGGTCCAAAAGTCCGAACGCAGTGCCATACGCATATTCACATGGGCAAGCTGCTGAGAATGGTCGAGACGCGCAACTTCATCACCGTGAGCGGGCCGGCTCAGATTCCCGCACCCGAAAATGAAGGGATCTGGGTTCATCCGGCTGGGAACAAACTCCACGTGCATCTCGGGGAACAAACGACTGAAACTGTCTTGATGAGGTAAGTCAGATCCATGGGTCTCGTCGAAATCGCCCCGCCGCCGACGGCGCAAAATGCAGTGATCCATCTGCACCCGAAAGATAATATCGCAGTCGCGCGGGCATCGCTCGCCGCCGGCCAGGTCATCGAAGTCGAGGGCAGGCAAATCACATTGCTCGACGCGGCGCCCATGGGACACAAAGTGGCGATTCAGCCGATCCCAGAAGGCGGCCGCATCATCCGGTACGGGCAGGATATGGGACGGGCATGCATGGCGATCCAGCCGGGCCGCTGGGTGCACACGCACAATGTCTCGTTCGAGGAACTGCACTTCGACTACGAATTTCCACTCGCGGAAATCCCCGATCCGCCGCCGCCCGCCCACATGCCTGTCTTCCCGGGTTATGCCCGCGAGGACGGGCGCGCCGGCTCGCGCAACTACATCGCGGTGGTCGCGGCCAGCAATTGCGCTGCGCATACAGCGGAGCTGATCGCGGCCAGCTACCAGGGAGAGACGCTGCCGCCGAACGTCGATGGCGTGGCCGCGTTTCCTCACGGAGAAGGCTGCGGTATGGCCATCGGGCCGGACACGCTGCAATTGCAACGCACGCTGGCCGGAGTGTTGCATCATCCGAATGTTTCCGCGGCGGTGATTCTGGGCCTTGGCTGCGAAGTGAACCAGATCGAGCATTACCTGGGCCAGGACGCGCCGCGCACGGAGCGGCTGGTGGGCTTCACGCTGCAAACCAGCGGCGGCACGCGCGCCACCGTGGAAGCGGTGCGGAAGGAAATCGGCAGAATGATCGAGCGAGCCGCCGCCGAGAAGCGCACCGAGCTGCCGGCCTCGAAACTCGTCGTGGGGCTCAATTGCGGCGGCTCGGATTCGTTTTCCGGCATCACCGCCAATCCGGCGTTAGGTGTGTGTTCCGACATGCTGGCCGCGATCGGCGCAGCCGCCGTCCTCGCGGAAACCACCGAGATCTTCGGCGCCGAGCATCTGCTGGTGAAGCGGGCTCGCAACCGCGCGGTCGCCGGGAAACTGCTCGACTTCGTGCGCTCTTACAAGGCGTACTTGAGCCGGTTTGGCGAGAGCTTCGACGACAATCCTTCGCCTGGGAACAAAGAAGGCGGGCTCACCAACATCCTCGAAAAGTCGCTGGGCGCGGTCGCCAAGGCCGGCTGCTCGCCTCTGATGGACGCGGTCGATTACGCCGAGCGGATCACGTCGCCGGGATTTGTCTTCATGAACACGCCAGGGTACGATCCGGTCTCGCTCACCGGGCTGGCTGCCGGAGGATGCAATCTGATCGTGTTCACGACAGGGCGCGGCTCCGCCATCGGCTTTCCCACCATTCCCGTGATCAAGATTGCGACCAACAATGCCACCTTCCACCGGATGCGCGACAACATGGACATCAACGCCGGCCGCATCGCGGACGGTGCGGCGACGGTAGCAGAAGTGGGCAGCGAGATCTTCGACTTCGTGCTGCGGGTGGCCGGCGGTGAGAACACGTGCAGCGAGCGGCTTGGGCACAAGGAGTTTGTCCCCTGGAAAATAGGCCCGTACCTGTAGAAGCTCACGAGACGCGATTGCGCGTCCGCTACGCCGAGACCGACCAGATGGGGATTGTCTATTACTCCAACTATCTGGTGTGGATGGAAATCGGGCGGGTCGAATTCTGCCGCTCGCGCGGCGTGCGCTACCGCGAGATGGAGGCGGAAGACCGTGTTCTGCTCACCGTGGCCGAAGCCAATTGCCGCTACCACGGGCCAGCGCGCTACGACGAGGAAGTGGTGGTGCGCACGTGGCTCGAGAAGGCGCATCCCCGCATGGTCGTGTTCGGCTACCAGATGCTGTCGGCCGAGGGCCGGATGCTCGTCTCCGGCTCCACCAAGCATGTCTTCTGCGGGCCGGACCTGAAGCCGGCACGGCTGCCGGAAAAATACTGGAAGGAGTTTGGGATCGGGATTGGAGAGCGGCAGAGCGGCGCTTGAAAAGTCTTTCGCAATGCGATTCGAATGCCAGGTGGCCAAAGCTGTTGGCCCTCGCCAGCCGCTCGAAATGGCGAAACACAATGGCCCCAGCGGCTTTGCTACTCGCTGATCTGCGGCAGCGGCCAGCGGAGCCGGTTGGCGAAGATATCGCCGAACAACGCCACCATCTCGGCATGAATCGCGCGATTGCTCACCG
>JACQDF010000357.1 GCA_016201205.1 Acidobacteriota bacterium | reverse complement strand
GGGATTCAGAGTGCTGTACGGCCTCGGCAAGCTGATTCTCACGATGTACGCGGCCCAGATTCTCTTCGTGGGCGGTGTGCTGGGCGCGGTGATGCTGATCGCGCGAATTCCGTTCCGGCGTTTCTACGACTCCGCCAAAGAGCCCTTCGCGATCGCCTTCTCGACGTCATCGAGCGAAGCGGCGCTGCCCCGGGCGCTCGAGAACATGGAGCGTTTCGGCGTCCCCAGGCACATCGTTGCATTCGTGCTCCCCACCGGCTACAGCTTCAATCTCGACGGCACCACGCTCTATCTGTCTCTGGCCAGCGTCTTTGTGGCCCAGGCCGCCGGAATCGATCTCACCGTCCGCCAGCAGGTCATCATGATGCTGACGCTCATGCTCACCAGCAAAGGCGTCGCCGGCGTCCCGCGGGCTGCTCTGGTGATTCTCGCGGGAACGCTTTCCACGTTTCATCTGCCGGTGGAGGGCGTCGCCGTGCTGCTTGGCATCGATGCGGTGATGGACATGGCGCGCACTTCCGTGAACGTGCTTGGCAATTGCCTTGCGGCCGCCGTCATCGCACGCTGGGAAGGCATCGAGCTTTCCCGGCGATGATCTCGCTACGACAGGCTCTGGAAAAAATCTGCAACCGGCGTCGAAAAACCCGGCAGCCAGGAGATGGTGATCGTGTCCGGCGGATTCAGGCGGCGAATCGAGCCATCGGCTTCAAACACAATCAGGCTGCGATGGTCAGGGAGGATCACCCACACGGTCTTTGTGCCCGCGCGCAGATAATCATCCACGCGGGAGAACAGGTTTTCGGCCGATTCCGAGGAGACAGTCTCGACCGCGAGAGCGGGGGCCGGTGGATACGTCTTCGGCAAGGGCTTTGGAATTTGCTCTTTCAACACATAGGCCACGCCGGGCATCCGGGTGTCGTTCGAAGAAAGCTGGAAAGTCGTCTCCACGTAAACTCTTCCATGCTTCTGGCCAGGGTCGAAAAGGTGAAAGCAAAGACTGACGTCGCCCTTGACCGTTTCATGATGGAGATTCCCTCGCCCCATTTCCACCACTTCTCCGTGCACCAGTTCCACTCGCTTGTCGTCCGGCAGGGGGAGCTTCTCGAATTCCGCAACCGTGAGAAGTGTCGCCGTGGTTGCCATGCCTTAAGCCTAGCACTCAATACTGCTGGTTCCTCGGGGGCGCCGCCGAATCAGCTACACTAATGCCCGCCTCCACCGCGCGCTTAAGAGAACATGATCCTGCTCGCTCTGCTTCTTGCAAGCCACGCCCTGGCCGCTGAGCGCATCCTTATCGATACTGACTGCGGCTACTTCGGCGACGACGGCGCAGCCCTGGTCATGCTGTTGCGCAGCCCTCAGCGCGTGCAAGTGGAAGGCATCACCATCGTCAGCGGCAACGTGTGGGCGCGGTCGAGCGCCCGCTATACGCTCGAGATTCTGAAGCTGCTCGGACAATCGCGGATTCAGGTCTACCTCGGCGCCGAGATGCCGCTCGTCCATTCCCCCGCCATGGCGGAGCATGCTCACAAGAACTGGGGACCGCTCGAATTCCGCGGCGCTTTTGAAGCTCCCCGGCCTTCCTCCGCTCCCCCGGGCGTGCAACCTATGGACGCAGTTCAGCGCCTGATCCGCACCTTCGATGCAAATCCAGGCCGGATCACGCTGGTCGCTCTGGGTCCCATGACGAACATCGCCATGGCGTTGCGCTTACGCCCTGACATGGCGCTCAAGATCCGCCGCCTCGTCTTCATGGGAGGCCAGCTTCGCGTTCCCGGCAACGCTTCCAGTGAGGCCGAGTTCAACTTCTGGTTTGACCCGGAAGCGGCGCAGGTGGTGCTCCGCTCGACAATTCCTGAGAAAATCATGTTCGGCCTCGATATCTGCAACAAAGCGCTTCTCGACAAGGAGGGGTTCGACCGGATTGTGCGCACCCGCACGCCGGTCACGGACCGCTTTCGCGAAGATTTCGGCAACCGTTACCCTGGCTTTCACAAGAACCCGAAGGCCACTGTTTCGCTGTGGGATTCGGTCGTGCCGGCGTGGCTCATCGAGCCTGCCCTGTTTGCCGCACCGGAGATCCTGCACCTGGATGCGGACACTCGCTTCGGTCCTTCCTATGGGAAGGTGATCCCGCTCGATCGCAAGCTTGCGCCCGAAGCCGCTCCCGTGCAAATGATGAAGGATCTCGATTCCGCGAAAGTGCTCGAGCTGTTCCGGGATTTACTCGAAAGCAAACGCTGATGTTCCAGATCATCGAAGTGCCGTTCCATCTGGGCCTGGAGGAAGTGGCCGTGGGCAAAGGACCCGCGCGTCTGTTGCGCGCCGGCGCCGATCAGCTTCTGGCCACGCGTGGCATGCCGGCCGCCGTCACTCATGTGCGCCCGCGCGATCTGCGCGGCAAAGGTCTCGACCTGGTGGTCGACGTGAACCGGGTTCTGCGCGCCGCCGTCAAGGAAGCTGCCGAGCAGGAAACGACTCCGGTGGTGCTGGCGGGCAACTGCAACTCGTGTCTCGGCACGCTTGCCGGGCTCGATGCGCATCGGCTGGGCATCGTTTGGCTGGACAAGCATCCCGACCTCAACACGCCCGACACCAGCATCAGCGGCCTGCTGGAAGGCATGTCGCTGGCGGCGGCCCTGGGCCATTGCCACCAGGAGCTTCGCGAGCGCATCGGTCTTCCGTCGCCGGTCGCGGAGCAGAATGTCGTGCTGGCCGGTATCCGCGACATCGACCCAGGCGAGAAGGAGCGGCTCGAGGATTCCTGGATCAGCGTGCATCCTTTCGATTCGCTGGGGCTGCTGCCGGGCGCCCTGCGCCAGCTCCGGGAGCGCGTCGACGGCGTCTACTTCCACATCGACACCGATTTCCTCGATTGCGCCGAAAAGCCGTACGACATGGTCCGCCTGGTGCGGGAATCAGCGCCGCTGAAGGCGATTGCGATCACCAACTACAATCCCGACCTCGATCGCGGCGCCACCCGCGAGCGCGAAATCCTCGGCCTGCTCAGCGCCCTCCAATAAAGCAACCATGCATCGTCGCCGCCTCCTCACCACGCTAGCCGCAGCGACCGCCTCCCGCGCCCATGCCGCCGTTCCCGTCCTCGCTATCACCCGCGGACCCAACTTCCACTGGTTCGGCTACTACGACAAACTCGAATTCGACCTCGGCAGCCGCTATGTGCTCGGAATGGAAACCACGTTCGAGCACCGCTCTCCCAAGCCCGACGACATCATCCGCATCGGCATGGTCGATACACAGGACAGCGACCGTTGGATCGAGCTCGGCGACACTCGCGCCTGGAACTGGCAGCAAGGCTCGATGCTCCAGTGGATTCCCGGCTCGCGCAGCGATGTCATCTGGAACGACCGGCAGGATGGCGACTTCGTTTCTCATATCCTCGACGTCAAGACGGGCAGGCGGCGCACCATTCCTTCTCCCATCTACACGCTCAGCCCGGACGCGAAATGGGCCATCACCTGCGACTTCCGCCGGCTCAACGATTGCCGCCCCGGCTACGGGTACGCGGGCATCCCCGATCCCGGCAAAGACGTCCCCGCACCGGACAACTCGGGTGTGTGGAAAGTGGATCTGGCCACGGGCAAGAAGACGCTGCTCGTGTCGATCGCCGATGCCGCACGCATCCCTTACACCGGCGGCTACTCCCAGGGCGCCAAGCACTGGTTCAATCATCTGCTCATCGCCCCCGACTGCAAGCGTTTCATCTTCCTGCATCGCTGGCGAGGCGAGAAGGAAGGCGCCGGCTTCTCGACGCGGCTGTTCACCGCCTCCGCCGAGGGCAAAGATCTCTTCGTCCTCGATCCCGCCGGAAAAACGTCACACTTCATCTGGCGCGATGCGCACACCGTGCTGGCCTGGGCCTGGCACAAATCCCACGGCGACAAGTTCTATCTTTTTCACGACAGGACGGACAAGGTCGAAGTCGTCGCTCCCGATCTGATGCCGGTGAACGGCCATTGCAGTTATCTGCCCGGCAATCGCTGGATTCTGAACGACACCTATCCCGACCGCGAGCGATTCCAGCACGTCTACCTCTACGACGCCAAGACCCACACGCGCCTTCCTCTCGGCGACTTCCACTCCCCCAGGCAGTACACCGGTGAGTGGCGCTGCGACACCCATCCGCGCTTTTCCCCCGACGGTCGCAAGGTCGTGATCGATTCGCCCCACAACGGCGGCCGCCAGCTCTACCTTCTCGAAATCAGCTCCCTGGTGAATACTGCATGATCAACCGCCGTGAAGCTCTTGTTCTGAGCGCCGCTGCCGCCAATGCCGCCGCCGCCCCCGAACTCTGTTTCCTCTCCGCCATCGAACTGGCCCGGCGCATCCGGTCGAAACAGCTCTCCTCCCGGGAAGCGCTGGAAGCCCACCTGCGACAGATCGAACGCATCAATCCCAAGGTCAACGCAATCGTCACGCTCGTCGCCGAACAGGCGATGGCTCGCGCCCGTCAAGCCGATGAGGCGGCCGCCAAAGGGAGGTTCTTCGGTCCGCTCCACGGGCTGCCCATCGCGCACAAGGACCTCCAGGAGACCAAGGGCATCCGCACCACTTACGGATCCCCCATCTTCAAAGATTACGTTCCTGAACACAACACTCTGCTGATCGAGCGCATCCAGAACGCCGGCGCCGTCACCATCGGCAAGACCAACACACCCGAATTCGGCGCCGGCTCGCAGACCTTCAATCCCGTCTTCGGAGCGACGCGCAATCCCTACGACGTCAGCAAGACCTGCGGAGGCAGCAGCGGCGGCGCTGCGGTCGCACTGGCCTGCGGCATGATCCCCATCGCTGACGGCAGCGACACCGGCGGCTCGCTGCGAAATCCCGCCAGCTTCTGCTCGGTGGTCGGTTTCCGCACCTCCCCCGGACGCGTGCCGCGCGTTCCCACCGGCTCGGCGTGGAACACCATCAGCGTGCTTGGCCCCATGGCTCGCAACGTGGCCGATGCCGCCTTGCTGCTCTCGGTGATCGCCGGACCCGACCCGCGAACCCCGCTCTCCATCCAGGAACCCGGCTCTCTTTTCGCGCGTCCGCTCGATCGCGACTGCAAAGGAGTGCGTATCGCCTGGTGCTCCAATTTCGCCGGTCTGCCCTTCGATCGCCGCGTGCGCGAGGTGTTTCAATCCCGCCGGAAGACCTTCGAATCCATGGGCTGCCTCGTCGAAGAGGCGGACCCCGATTTCTCGGACGCCGACGAAATCTTCAAAGTCCTCCGCGCGCTCAGTTTCCACCAGCAACACGCCGCCAGGCTGGAACAGCATCGTTCACAAATCAAAGCCGCCGTCATCGAGGAGATCGAGCGCGGAGCGAGACTCACCGGCCCGCAAATTGTCGATGCGGAAGTCAAGCGCTCGCGCCTCTACGCCCGCTTCGGCGAATTCCTGACACGGTACGAATTCCTCGTCCTGCCCGTCACTCAGGCGCCTCCGTTCGATATCAACCAGCCCTACCTCACGGAGATTGAAGGGGTCAGGCTGGCAAGCTACATTGATTGGATGCGTTCCTGCTACTACATCACCGTGACCGGCCACCCCGCCATCTCCGTGCCCGGCGGATTCACTTCCGGCGGACTGCCTGTGGGCATTCAGATCGTCGGGCGGCATCACGATGACTGGGGTGTGCTGCAATTGGCCGACGCCTTCGAACAGGCCCGCGGCCCGCTGCCGCGCCCGCCTCTTGCCACCTAGCGGAAAACCGGGGACAGGCTCACACCTCGTGCCGGGACCTTGCACGCGGCGCTTGATCAGCGGCCGGAGTAGATGGTGCAGGTGGCGAGAGGATCGCCGTCGCCGCCCCCGCCTGCAAACGGTGTCCTCCGGGTATAAAATCGTTGACGCGATGCTCCGGCCGATTCTATCCTTGGCCCTGGTTCTCGCGTTTCCGCACCATGCGCCAGGGCAACAACAGCCGGTGAAGGTCTTCATCGATCTGGACGGCGAAGGAATGGCGGGCATCTTCCACGTGGACACGCAGGTGATGCCGATCACAGCGCCGCGTTTCCAGGAATCGCGGCGGTTGCAGATTGGCGAAGTCAACGCCGCGATCGCGGGCTTCTTTGACGGAGGCGCGGACATTGTCGAGGTGGCGGACTATCATTCCGGCGGCAACACCGTTTCTCCAATGGAGATCGACAAACGCGCCATCGTGGGGCCGAATCGCGACCACGTGATGGGGCTGGACCGATCGTACAGCGCTTACGCGTTCATCGCGTATCATTCCATGGCCGGCGCCGAGCGCGGGATGATCGCCCACGGCTGGTCGTGGACCGATTATCAGAATCTGTGGGTAAACGGCAACAGAACCGGCGAGGTCGGTATGCGCTCCCTGCTGGCCGGAACGTTTGGCATCCCCGTGATCCTGATTTCAGGCGACGAGGCGGTGTGCAAAGAACTGCGTGCGATCGTGCCCAACGCTGAATGCGCGGTGGTGAAGTGGGGGGTGCATCGCACCTTCGGCTACGCACTCTCGCACCAGGCTGCGTGCGAGGTGATCCGGCTGGCAGCCAAACGGGCGATCGCCCGGCGGAAAGAGATCCAGCCCTACAGGATCGACGGGCCGGTCGAGCTAAAGGTCGAGTTCACGCCGGAAGGCCAGTCGAAAATCCGTCACCAGCCCGGCGGCGGCGTGGAACAGATCGACTCGCGCACGTGGGTGTTTCGCGGGAGCACGTTCCTCGAAGCGTGGTTCAAATTCATGCCGAATTTCTGAGGGTCTATGGTCAACTTCGTTTTTCTTCTTGCATGGACGGCGCTTGCTCAGAGCCCCGGGGAGAGGACGGCCGGCAAGAAGATTCTGGTGGTCGCGAGCATGGAAGGCTCGGACGGAATCTTCAACCGGCAGACGCAGCTCCCATCCCTTACCGCGCCGCGCTGGCAGGAATCGCGAAGACTGATGACCGAGGACGTGAACGCGGCTGTGGACGGCCTGCTGGCTGGCGGCGCTGACGAAGTGATCGTGCTCGATGCATACGACACCGGGCAAGCGCTGTCGACTCTGGACATCCATCCGAAAGCGATTCTTCTCTCCGGCAGGCCGATGACGCCGACGCTCGAAATGAATTCCACCTACGCGGGGGTGGTTTTCGCGGGGCTTCCGGCGATGGCGGGCGCCGAAGACGCCGTGCTCGCTGGCAGCTACGATTTTCAGAGCATTCATGGGATCTGGGTGAACGGCAAGCCTACGGGAGCGATCGGGGCGCGGGCGGCGCTGGCCGGACACTTCGGCGTTCCGGTGCTGATGATGTACGGAGATGAAGCGGCCTCGAAGGAGCTGCGAGCGCTTTCAAAGGAATCGGAGTGCGCGGTCGTGAAGTGGGGCATCGGGCGCGGCGGCAAGTCGCTGGCGCACACGGCGGCGATCGAGCTGATTCGCAGCAAAGCGCGAGCCGCGATGGACCGCGCCCCAAGGATGAAACCGTATCGCATCAGCGGTCCGGTGGAAGTGAAAGTGCAATTCACGACGGCGGCTCGAGTGACGCTGTTTCGTCCTCGGGAGGGCGTCGCACAGACAGACCCGCGCACCTGGGTGTTCCGCGGTTCGGACATCCTGGACGCCTGGTTGAAGTTCGGCGATTTCTAGCATCAGGAGTTGCGCATGGCCAGAATGTGGGCACTATTCTTCGTTTTGCCGGTGGCGGCTTTCTGCCAGGCGGTGACCGGCACGATCGTCGGAACGGTGGAAGATGCGTCCGGGGCGCGCGTTCCTTCGGCGGGCGTTTCGCT
>JACQDF010000356.1 GCA_016201205.1 Acidobacteriota bacterium | reverse complement strand
GCGTCTGGGCACCATGCGATGCCAGGCGGCCCAAGCCCTCGCCAGCATGCCAGGCGCGGCGACCGCGGGTTTCTTTTTGGGTTCCGCCGGCACAGGCGGAGGCGGAGCGGGGGCCGCCGCTCTCTCCTGCGCCGGGAACAGCATCGTCCGCTGCTGGACCTCGGCGGCGATGTTCTGGAAATCCGGATCACCCGGGTGCTGTGCGGCGAAGGCTTGGGTCCGTGCAAACACGGCCTGGAGCGCGTCGGATTCCATCAGATTGGCCGCCTGGCGCTGAAGGTCGCGCGCTTCTTCAAGGTTGCGCTGGCGGGTCTGGTTCTGTCGCGTCCGCATCGATTCGTAAATGGTGGCCTGCAATTCCACCAGGCGAGGCTCCTGCGGGTTCGACTCGATGGCGCGCCCGATGGCCGCCAGCGCTCCCTCGAAGTCGCCGGCGGCTTTGAGAGCCCTGGCTTGAGCCAGGCTTTGTTCCACCATCGCCGTGGACTTGCGCTCATCGAGCACGCGCCGGCAGCTTATGGCGAAGGGATTCTGGGCGTCGAGCTCGAGCGCTTCTTGCAGGTAGGCTTCGGCCGACTGCGGGTCCGAGTCCAGGCGAGCTTGTGCCTGGGCCACCAGCAGCTCGACCAGGCGAGTGCGGATGCGGGTGTTTTGCGGATCCATCGCCTGCGCTTTTCTCAGCAAGGAGAGCGATTCCTGGGTCCGCTGCTCGGTAAACAGGCGCTGGCTCTCGTCGAACAGCCTGCCCGCGTTGACCGAACGCTCCTTGCCTTCGGAAGCGACCCGTTGCAGCGCCAGCAACTCGGGATCGTCCGGAAAATCACGCAACGCGGAATCCGTCAGCATGGCGGCAGCGGCAAAGTCGGCCGCCTCCAGTTTTCTCGAGATTTGAGAGGTGGCGACAGACTTGGCGGCCTGGCGCGATTCCCGCTGGCGAAGCTGCTGCAAGCGCTGGATCTCCGCGTCAAGGCCGGGGTAGTCGCCATACACCGTGCGGAGTGTCTCCCACTGGCTGATCGCTTCCGTATACTGTGCCCGGTCCTCGAGGTTGCGGGCGCGGGCGACAATTTTCTGCACCAGGTCGCGCCGGGATTGCAGGCTTTCCAAAGACCTCTGAAAATGCTCGACGGGCGTTCGCGCGATGGCGTCCTGGAGAATCCTGATCTTGCGCTCGAGATCGCGCTCCGCTTCCAGATCACGATCGATCTGCGCGATGTAGTTCAGCAGATCGCGGGACTCGGCGTGTTCGGCGTCGACCTTCAGGGTGTGGAACAGCACATGATCCGGATAGCGGCTCAGGTACTGCTCGCAGGTGCGGCGAGCCTCGGCGAAGCGGCGCTGATCGAGGTGCTGCCGCGCCTCGGCGTAAGCGTTGCGCAGAGCCTCGGCTTCCGCTCGAGTCTCCTCGTACGCCTTCTGATAAGGCGAACGTCCGGCTTCGACGCCCTTTGCCGGGTGGCTTTCCTCGATGCGCAGCAGCCGCTCGAGTTGCGCCATCGCGGAGTCGAAGTCTCCGCGGTCGCGGTCGGCGGCGGCGGCACGAGCCAGGCGCTCCTTCTCCTCGCCCATGCGTGCGTACTCGGCTTCGTCCTGATCGATTTCCGCCAGCAGGCGCCTGGCCTCGGCATCGTTGGCGCTCAGTTGGAGGACGTTGTGGAGAGCCTCCCGCGCCAGCGCATATTCACGGTTGGAGGCATGTTCGCGGGCGACACGAAACCAGGTGTCGATGCGCGAATTCCGCCAGTCCTGCTCGATGGTCGCCTTGAGCGTCAGCGCCTCCGCATGAATCGGATCCAGATTCAGAAGCTCCTGGAGATTTCCCAGTGCGAGCTGGTGCTCATGCTCGAGGAACCGCTTGCGGGCGGATTCCAGCAGTTGGCGCATGTTCTGCTGGCGCAACGCATGGTCCACCTGGCGGCGCAGCGCGGGAATGTCCTGCCGGAGGCATCCCTCGGCTTCAATGGCGTTCAGCACATCGGCCGCCGAGGAAAAGTCTCCTTCGTCGAGAGCCTTTCTCACTCGCTCGACGCGCTGCTCGAGGCGGGCGGGATTGAATCGTTCGATGGGCTCGTTGTAGGCGGCTTTTCGCAGGATCTCGGCGTACTCGGCGACGCTGGTGTAGCGGTGGCTGGGCCGCTTGGCCATGGCGGCGTGAACAGCCTGGCTGACAGCCGTGCTGACCGACGGGTTCAGTTGGGAGAGAGCAGGCGGATGCCCTCCCAGAATCCGGGCAATGATTTCTTCGCGGTTGCCCGCTTCAAACGGATGCTTCCCGCTGAGCATCTCGTAGCAGATCACACCCAGCGCGAAGATATCGGAGGCATAGGTGGCAGGCTTCATCTGGATCTGCTCGGGCGACATGTAGAGCAGAGTGCCTCTCACTTCGACGCTCGAGTGGCGGTCGATCAGGTGAGCCAGGCCGAAATCGATGATCTTGACCGAATCGCCGGGGAGGATGAAAATGTTGCTCGGCTTCAGGTCCCGATGGACCAGCGCCTTGTCGTGCAGAGCCTGGAGCCCCCTGGCCACCTGGTTGACGATCTCGAGGCAGCGCGACATGCTGATTCGCTCGTTCCGGATGACCCTGTCCAGCGTCTGCCCGGGCAGCAGAGGCATGACGAAGTAAGGGATGCGGCGGCCCTCCATCTCGAATTCGCCGATGTCGAAAATGTCGACGATATTGGGGTGATTGAGCGTCTTCTGGAAGTGGAGTTCCTTGCGAAACAGGTCCAGCGCGGACTGGCTGTGGGTGTCGCGGATCGTTTTTATGGCGACCTCGCGCTGCGCCTGCAGGTCCCAGGCGCGGTACACGACGCCCATCCCGCCGGCGCCGAGCTGCGCCTTGATCTCGTAACGCGACTTGAGCCGCTCCAGAGGCATATCACAACCTACACGTTGGGGGCGCTTACCAGTATATACCTGGTGTGGACATCCCGGGTGCGTGACCGCTCGCTTACGCTCGCGGCTCAGAAAGCGCTTCCGAGCCGCGACCGT
>JACQDF010000355.1 GCA_016201205.1 Acidobacteriota bacterium | reverse complement strand
TTCGGACTCACTTTGCCACAAGCCGGCCTGGTTACCTCTGTCACCATGCTTGCGTCAGCGGTGGGTGGAATCGCCAGCGGCCTGCTGGCTGACCGGCTCGGCCGCCGCAAGACGCTCATTCTGACCATCCTGACCTATTCGCTGGCCAGCGGGGGCAGCGCCACGGCTACCGGACTTGTTTCGCTGCTCTTCTGGCGGGCGCTGGTGGGCCTCGGCCTCGGAGGCGAATGGTCCGCGGGCGCTGTTCTTGTTGCCGAATCCTGGCCTGCCGAGCACCGGGCCAAGGCGATCAGTTTCATGCAGTCAGGCTGGGCGTTGGGCTATATGACGGCATCGCTTCTCTCCGCTGCCATCCTTCCCCGCTTTGGATGGAGAGCTCTGTTTCTGGTGGGAGTGCTTCCTGCCCTGCTGACCCTCATGATCCGCCGCCGCGTCCAGGAACCCGCAATCTGGCAGGAGCAGAAACAGCGCGGAAGTTTGGCTGTGCTCCTCCGTCATCCGTTTGCACGCCGTACGTTCTTCGCCACGACACTGGCGACCACGGTCCTGCTCGCCTATTGGGGTTTGTTTAGCTGGCTGCCCGGCTTTCTGGCCGGATCGCGCGAAACAGGCGGCGCCGGTATGACCATCGTTCGGTCTGGCCTGTGGGTGTTTGTCATGCAGGCAGGCGCGTTCGCCGGCTATCTGTGTTTCGGGTGGCTGGCCGACTCGATGGGCCGCAAACCCGCCTTTACTCTCTATGTGACCGCGGCCGCGCTGCTCACGTTCGTCTATGGCATGATTCCGCAATGGGCGCCCTCGGCGGGCGAAAGCCTGCTTCTGGCCGCCGGTCCACTGATCGGCTTTTTCGGCAGCGGTTATTTCAGTCTCTTTGGAGCGATGTTGTCGGAATTGTTTCCAACCTCGATTCGCGGGGCTGCGATGGGCTTTGCCTACAATTTCGGCCGCTCGGTGAGCGCCGTGGCTCCGTATCTGGTCGGAGCGGCGGCGGAGAAAACCGGCCTCGGCAGTGCGCTCACGCTGAACGCGGGGTTCTTCCTGATGGCCGCGCTGCTCATCCAGGGGTTGCCGGAGACCAAGGATACGGAGCTGGCGAGGGTAAGCGCAGGTCATTGAATAACCTTTCCAACCGCTCACTCACGCTCGCGGCTCGGAAGCCGTTGCCCCTCGAAGCGGATCGTGCGCCGGTCACCCTCGACTTCCAGGCGGACCACAATCCGCTCCTCCGGCATGAACCGCGGAAACTTCTCACCCCACTCCACCAGCACCACCGCCTCGCGCTCGAAGATCTCTTCCAGTCCGAGGGTCGCCACCTGGCGCGGCTCGTCGAGCCGGTACAGATCCACATGATAGACCCTTACGGGGTTCCCGTATTCGTGGATCAGGGTAAAGGTGGGGCTGGAAACTTCCTCCGGCTCGGCTGCTCCGAGTCCCTTGACAATGCCTTTGGCGAGGGTCGTCTTGCCCGTGCCCAGCTCCCCACTCAACACCACGGCGGCCTTCACAGGCAACCGCCTGGCAAGCTTCTCTCCGAGAGCGATCGTTTCTTCTTCCGAGCTAGTCGTGTAAGTTTCCCAGCTCACGCATCGCCTCGGGTAGATAGCGCAACAGGTCCGTCGCGAGGAGGCTCTTCTCGCCCAATTCGCGCACGCCCAGTTCGGCGGCCCGTCCGTGGAGCCACACCGCAGCCGCGACGGCTTGCTCGGCGGCCTCGGGAAACTGCGCCAGCAGGCCGGCGATCAACCCCGTCAGGATATCGCCCGAGCCGCCCGTTGCCATCGCCGGGGTGCCCGTCGGATTCACCCAGACGCGCCCGTCGGAGAGAGCGATCAGCGAGCGTTGCCCCTTGAGCACCACCGTTGCTTCCCGGTCCACGGCGAAGGTGCGCGCGATCTCGACGCGGTTCGCCAGCACGTCGGCCGGGGTGCATCCGCAAAGGCGCGCCATCTCGCCCGGATGCGGCGTCAGAATGCGCGGCCCGCCGGGATGAATGAACGAGCCGGCCAGCGCATTCAGCCCGTCGGCGTCCACCACCATGGGCAGCCGCAGGCGCTCATACAGGCCGCGAACGAAGGTCACCGTTTCGGCGTGCGTTCCCATTCCGGGACCGAGTGCGATCACTGTCTTCTGTTCCGCCATCTGCTCGACGGCAGCATAGGCGCGCGAGGAAATCGAGCCGATGTCCGTTTCCGCCAGCGGCTCGGTCATCAGCTCAGGTGCATGAGAGGCCACAGTGGCAATGGCGGACCGGGGAGCGGCGACGGTCACCAGGCCGGCGCCGGCCCGTAATGCGGAGATTCCCGCCATGGCCGCGGCTCCGGTTTTTCCAACGGCGCCCCCCACGGCCAGCACATGACCATAATCGCCTTTGTGCGACCCTCTGGCTCGCGGCTGAAACAGATTCCGGAACCAGGCCGGCTCGACCAGCGACAGCCAGATCGCCGGATCCTGCTCGAACAGCTCGGGCATGCTCCCGATGGGCGCGATCACCAGCTCGCCGATCCGGTCGCAATTCGGCGGCAGCACATGGCAGATCTTGGGCGCCGTGAACGTCACGGTGGCATCGGCCCGCGCGCAGACCCCCTCGTTATCGGCGGCGTCGCTCGCCATCCCCGACGGCAGATCCACCGCAACCACTTTGGCGTCCGCAAAGCCCTGGTTGATCTCCGCGATCAGATCCATGGTGCGTCCGCCGGCCGGACCTTTCACGCCGGTCCCCAGCAGCGCATCGATCAGCACGGTCGCACGATGCATTTCCGCGGTAATCTCCTGGTGCACCGGACAGTTGCATGCCTGTTGCAGCATGCGCAAGTTAGCAGCGGCATCCCCTGTCAGCTCCTGCGGCGAACCAGCCAGAACGACGTCGAGCGAGGCGGGGCCGAACCGCGTGATCAACTGCCGCGCAATCGCCATCCCATCGCCGCCGTTGTTGCCCTTGCCGCACAGGATCACGATCCGCTGCCGGCCCAGCGGCCGATACCGCGCCGCCAGGAACTCGACCACACGATGAGCCGCGTTCTCCATCAGAACGATGCCGGGAATCCCCCTGGCGGCCGTGAGCCGGTCGACTTCCCGCATCTGCGCTGCCGTGAGCACCTTCATACGCGCGCTCCCAGCAGCATCGATTCCAGCCGCCGCAGCCCTACCGGCTCGCCCATCACGATGAGATGATCACCGGCGTTGATCGCTGCCTCCGCCGGCGGATTGAATTCCATGTTGCCGCCGGCCCGACGGATGGCCAGCACAATGACGCCGTGATCCCGGCGAAGTTGCAAGTCCTGGAGCGATTTGCCGGCCATCTCGCAGGAATCCTCGACGCGCACCTGCTCCATGGCCGCGGTCATTCCCATGTCGCGCGTGAACACGTCCATGAACTCCTGCACATGGGGCTTCAGCATCGATTGCGCCAGCCGGTGCCCGGTCAGGTAATATGGAGCGAAGACGGTGTCGGCGCCGGCGCGGCGCAGCTTTTGCTCGGCCTCCTCTTCATTGGCGCGGGCCGAAATGAGCAGAGTCGGATTCAGGCTCCTGGCGGACAGGATCACGAACAGGTTGTCGGCGTCGCTGGCGAGCGCGGACACCAGGCCGCGGGCGCGCGCGATGTGCAAGTCCCGGAGCGTCTCGTCGCGTGTGCAGTCGGCCACCACCGCCAGCATCGACATCTTCATGGCCCGCTCGACGCGCTCGTCGATCTTGTCGGCGACAACAAAAGGCACGCCGGCACGCTGCATCTCGAGCGCCGCCCCGCGCCCGACGCGGCCGAATCCGCAGATGATGAAATGATTGCTCAGATTGTAAAGCATGCGTTTGGTTCTTCCCCGTCCCAGCAGTTCGCCGAACTCGCGCTCGATCAGCGCTCGCGTCATCACGCCGATGGCATGAAGCATGATGCCCACGCCGAAGAAAATCAGGATGCTGTTGAAAATGCGCCCGCGTTGGCTCAGCGGATGAATTTCTCCATAGCCGATCGTGGTGACCGTCGTCAGCGTCATGTAGAAGGCATCCAGCAGCGGGTAATCCTCGATCAGGTGGAACCCGAGGGTTCCCGCCACCAGCACCGTGGTGATGGAAAGCCAGATCCATCTCAGGCGGCTCATGGTCGTGCTATCCCGCATGGCGTTGGGCCAGCAGCAGCGTCATGTCATCCTGCAGTTCCGAAGAGCCGGTCCACTCCCGCACGCGCTCAATAATCAGCGAGAGAATCTCCTCGGGTGCGCAATCCTTGTTCCTGGACAGCACATCCAGCACGCGCTCCTCGCCGAACTGCTCGCCATAGGCGTTCTCCGGCTCCGTGATGCCATCAGTGTAAAACAGCAGCAGGTCCCCGGGCTCCAGACGGATCTGGCTCTCCTGATAGCGGGAGAACGGGAAAGCGCCGACTACGATGCCATTTACTTCCAGTGTCTGGGTCCTGCCGTCGCGCAGGAGAATGGGAGGGAGGTGCCCGGCGTTGGTGTAGGTGAGAACGCCAGTCGCCTCGTCATACACGCCAAAGCAGAAGGTCGCGAATTTCTCCGGCGTCGTGTGCGCGTACAGGTGCTGGTTGATCTGGGTCACCAGCGCCGAGGTCGACACTGGAGCGCCTCCGCCGGCGTGAGTCTCGAGGCAATGCCGGATCTGAGTGCGCAGCGCGGATTGCACCGTCGCCATCAGCAGAGCCGCGCTGATCCCTTTGCCGGCCACGTCGCCGATGGCGATGGCCAGCCGCGACTCGTCCAGACGCTGATAGTCGTAGTAGTCGCCGGAAACCATGCGCGCCGGATTGCAGGCTGCCGTCAGCCGCAAGGTCTTCATTTCAGGAATGGTGTGCGGATAGAGCTGGCTTTGCACCTCGCGGGCGATTTCCAGCTCGGTCTGCAATCGTTCCTTTTCTTTGGCCACCACCAGCAGCCGCTCGAGGTTGGCGGTCATGCTGTTGAACGAGGCCCCCAGGCTGGCCAATTGGTCCCGCCCTTTGATCCGAATGCGGTGCGAGAAGTCGCTCTCCTGCACACGCTGGGTGCCTTCGTAAAGATCATGGACCGCGCCGGTGATCGTTCGAGTGATGGAAACGCCGATGGCGATGGCGATGATCTCGGCGATCAGAAACCCGATCGAGAACGTGATCAGCAAGGCGGGAATGATGCCCTGCGCCCGGTCGACTTTTTGAGCAAACACCGTGTTTAAGACAGCGAACGGCCGGGTTCGCACTCGCATCAGCTCGTTCTCGACGCGCCCGGGCCGCTCCCATACGAACGCCGGCACGGCGGTGGGCCAGCGCACCTCGATGTCAAAGCGGTTCTCGGGATCCGGCAGCCGGTTGCGCGGCGCCACTGACTCCTCGGCTTCTCCAGCCGAACGGTGCAGGCGCAGCCGCCGGCGAGGCTGGGTCGCATCCTCGTCCAGCCGGAGGAAGGTGATTTCGCCAATGTTGGGCGCCAGACTCGCCAGAAACCGCGGCGTCAGCGGCAGCAACAGGGTGGCGGTGGCCTCCTTGCGTACAATATGCGCCCAGGCGAACAGCAAGCCGTCCTTCACGACGAGGCCGCCGGCATCGCCCCAGTCTTTGGGCGGGACCTCGATGGCGGCGTCCGGGGGATACGTCCACGACTGCTGGCTTTGGACCATCAGAGTCAGCCCCGGCAGGCGCGCGGCCAGAACAGGATACGCCTGCTCGGCCGCCGGGAGGCGCCGCGCCGTTTCTTCCTCGGCCAGCCATTGCGCCGCCGAGATCATGAGCGCGGTCCGCTTCTCCATCTCGGCCGAAATGGTGTACACCGCCATCTGACCGACGATGGCATACATCACCAGCCCCGCCAATGCGACGATCAGCAGAATGGGGACCAGGGCGATGAACGCGTACGCCACCAGCAGGCGGTTGCGCAGCCTCCAGATGATGTGGCGCACAAAGCGCCGCACCAGACGCAAAGCCAGCCAGAACACCAGCACATAGGCGAACAGACGGCCCAGCAGCGACAGCGATCCGGCCTGGATCGCAAAACCGGCAGCGCCGCATATCAGCAGGAGCAGCAGCAGAATCCTGTCCAGACCCGACAGCGCGCGCCATACGCCGGCGATCGAACGCGCTGCTGGCTGCGGGGAGGACATTCGTCACACGCGGGACTTGGCGATGGCCGGAATCATCTGCTCGAATTCCGGCAGCGGCTCCTTGGGTTCGAGA
Organism: Acidobacteriota bacterium; assembly: GCA_016201205.1. Classification (GTDB taxonomy): domain Bacteria; phylum Acidobacteriota; class Terriglobia; order Bryobacterales; family Bryobacteraceae; genus CADEFT01. The sequence continues at coordinate 1,660 of JACQDF010000355.1, read as the reverse complement.
TAGTGTTTGGTCAGCCCCTTTACCAGAATCGACAGAGCTGTGTCCGGATCATCGGCGTATTCAAACAGGTTCAGATCCTCCGGGCTGATCATTCCGAAGCGCACCAGGGCGTCAAAATTCAGCACTTCCTTCCAGAATTTCGTTCCATACAGCAGGATGACCATTTTCTTTTCCAGCTTCCGCGTTTGGGTCAGCGTCAGCAACTCGGTCAGCTCGTCCAGCGTTCCAAAGCCGCCGGGAAAAACGATCAGCGCCTTGGCCAGATAGGCGAACCAGAACTTGCGCATGAAAAAGTAGTGAAACTCGAAACAGAGCTCCGGCGTGATATAGGGATTGGGCCATTGCTCGAAAGGCAGCCCGATGTTGAGGCCGATCGACTTGCCGCCGGCGTCGTCGGCGCCCCGATTGGCGGCCTCCATGATGCCGGGCCCCCCTCCGGTGCACACCACGAACCGGAACGGCTTGCTCAGGCTTTCCGACCACTCGGTGATCTTTTGCGCCAGCGTGCGCGCCTCTTCATAGTAGCTCCGCAGCGGATGATCACCATTCTCCTCCTGGATGCGCGCCGATCCGAAAAACACCACCGTGTCGCGGATCTGTTCGCGGCGGAAATGATCCAGCGGCTCGAAATACTCGGACAGAATCCGGATCGAGCGGGCGGCGGGGGACTCGAGAAACTGCTCGTCTTTATAGGCGACAGGTCGCCGGGTTTGTTTATTCATGGGATTTTTCGGAAGCAGGTTGTGTGAGAGATTCCAGTTTCTTTTCCAATTCTCGCACTGCTTTCACCACATCCGGCAGCTTCGGCAGCGCGGTGATCGTACGAAGCCACTGCCGGCTGTTGAATGCCGGAGAGCCGGAGATCACCGCGCCGGCCTCGACATCGCCGCCCACGCCGCTCTGAGCATAAACGACGGCGTTGTCGTGAATTGTCAGGTGGCCCGAGACGCCGGCCTGGCCGGCCAGCAGGACGTTCTTTTCCAGAATCGAGCTGCCGGCCAGCCCAGCCTGCGCGCAGATAATGTTGTCTTCGCCGACCACCGAGCCGTGGCCCACTTGCACCAGACTGTCGATCTTGGCGCCGCGCTTGACGCGTGTTTCGCCGATCGAGGCGCGGTCCACGCTGGTGTTGGTCTGGATCTCGACGTCGTCTTCGAGGACGGTGATCCCGGATTGCACGATCTTGCGGTGGGTTCCGTCGCTCTGCCTGGCGAACCCGAATCCGTCGCCGCCCACAATGACGCCATTCTGCAAAATCACGCGATGTCCGATGCGGCAATATTCGCGGACGACGGCATGAGCATGAGCCACGAAATCGTCTCCGATCTCGACGTGCGGGTAGATCACCACGTGCGGATGGAGGACGGCGTTTCTTCCGATGCGCACATGTTCGCTGATCACAGTATATGCGCCGATCGAAGCGTTTTCGCCGATCGAAGCCGTGGGCGGGATCACGGCGGTTGGATGGATGCCGGCCGCCGGCCGTGGAGGCTGGTAAAACAGCTCGAGCGCGCGGGCGAAATCCAGATACGGATTCCCGCTCACCAGAAAGCTGATTTCCAACCCTGGAACCGGCGCCTGGACCAGCATCGCCCGCGAGCGCGTCTTTTTCGCTTTCGAGGCGTACTTGGGATTCGCCAGAAACGTCAGTTCGCCCGGC
>JACQDF010000354.1 GCA_016201205.1 Acidobacteriota bacterium | reverse complement strand
TGCCTCCGACCGGGCGCTGGAACGGCTGTATGCCGAGCGGCGCGGCATCGCCAACGGAGTGGAGAAACCGGACGCCGACGAGATCGTGCGTCTGGGGCGCAACGGGGACGAGCTGGCCTTGGCGGTCTTGCGGGAGACGGCTGCCTACGTGGGGATGGGCTTCGCCAATCTCAACGCCGCGCTCAATCCCGAAGCCATTGTGGTGGGCGATTACCTCGCTTCGGGGTGGGATTTGTTGAAGGACTGGGTGTGGGAGGCGCTGCGGCGCCGGGCGCCCCAGCGGTATCTCCACCGGCTGCGGATCATCCCCGCCCGTCATGTGGCGGATTCCACGGTGATGGGCGCGCTCGCCCTGGCGCTCTCCCAGTTCTTCACGCAGTCCGGCTGCGGCAATGGAAAAGGCGGCGCGCTGAATTCGGTCTCCGTGCACACGTCCGCGTGATCCGGGCAGGTGCGCCGGCTGACGGAGCACGGAGCAGCTTGGCTCTTGACACACCCGGCCAAAATATCTACACTAACTGCAATAACTGATCAGCGTGAGCTGTCAGCATTGATCGAGCAAGGAAGGACATCCGATGAGGATTCAGCACCTTACACTCGCCGTCTTGGCGGTCGCCGTGAGCTTCCCTGTGGCCCGCGTCCTCCAGGCGCAGTCCACACAAAGCAGCATACTGGGCGCCGTGGCGGACGCCAGCGCGTCGCCCGTCCCCGGAGCCACGGTGACCGTTCGCAACGAAGGCACCAACTTCACCCGAACGATTCAGACGGACGCCAGCGGAGACTACCGGGTCTCGGGCTTGGAGGCGGGCTTTTACCAGGTCACCGTTGCCGCCACCGGCTTCAAGACTTTCTCGCAAACCCGCATCGATCTGGCCAGCAGCCAGATCAAGCGCATCGACGCCAAACTCGAGGTGGGCGAACTCTCCACCACGGTGACGGTGGAGGGCGGCGTCTCGCAGGTGGAGACCGAGACCGTCACCCTTTCCAACTTGAAGACCAGCCGGGACTTCGCGCAGCTCCCCATGAGCGTGTTCGGCCGTGGCTGGGCCAACATCACCAACGTCACAGCCGGTGTGCAGAGCGCCAGCGGCTTCGAGGTGAACGGCGCCCGCGATACCGCCAATAACTTCACCAGCGACGGTATCTCGGTCAACGACATGATCAGCAGCCGCAATACGGCCAATGGCTTCTCCGGCGACATCGAGACGTTCCAGGAAATCAAGATCCTGACCGCCAACAGCTCCGCCGAGTATCCCCAGGTCGCCCAGTTTGCCGCGATCAGCAAGTCGGGCTCCAACGAGCCGCACGGCGCCCTCTACTGGGGCATCTTCAACAGCAACTTCTCGGCGCGAAGCTGGGCCGACCGGCAGGCGCCCTCGTTCACAAATCACAATATGTTCGCCGTCAACGGCGGCGGGCCGGTGTATATACCTCGCTTGTACGACGGACGCGACCGGACGTTTTTCTTCGCCTCCTACAGCGGGGCCCGATACCGGATTGGCAACCGCATGCTTCTGTCGGTCCCCACGCCCCAGATGCGGCAGGGCGATTTCTCCGCCCTGGCGGGAAAGATCAACCTGGTCGACTCCTTAAGCGGCCAGCCGTTCCCGAACAATGTCCTTCCCGCCAGCCGCCTCAGCTCCGTTTCCAAGACGGTCCAGGATCTGCTCTATCCGGATCCCAACCAGCCGGGCCTGGGAACCTACGGGATGACCAACAACTTCTATGCCGATCCGGGCGGAAGGTTCGACTCGGACGTCTATTCGTTCCGGGTCGATCACAAGCTCAGCGGCAAGAACCTGCTGTTCGCCCGCGTCGGGCTGACCATCAACAACAAGGACACCTATCTCGGCCCGCTGAAAAACGGCTATGGCCAGTCCAGCATCAGGAGCAACATCCCCGGGCGAAGCGTGGTGATCTCGGACACTCACACATTCACTCCGGCGCTGGTGAACGAGGTGAAGCTCGGTTTCAACCGTACGTACCAACGCAGGGCGGACACCAACTTTGGCCAGGAAGTGCTTTCCAAGCTCGGCATCCAGGGCATTGAGAACCCGGGCAACGACCCGGCCATTTCAGGGATGCCCGGATTCAGTTTTGGCGGCGCGATTCCTATCGCCGGCACTGCGGGAAGGAACGACAGCTACTCCGCGCAGAATACCTATCAGGCGATCGATAATCTCTCCTGGTACCGCGGCCGGCACAACTTCAAGTTTGGCGTGGACATCCGCCGGCTTCAGGTCAACAGCCAGGACAAGCCATTGTTCCTGCGCGGAACCTACGCCTTCGACGACCGCCTGACAGGCCTTGCCTACTCCAACTTCCTGCTGGGATGGCCCGGCAGTGCCACGCGCGGCGTGGCGCGGCCCAATGCTTACCCGCGCAGCACACACGCGGGCTTTTACTGGCAGGACGACTTCAAGGTCAGCTCCAGGATCACGCTGAACTTCGGTCTGCGTTATGAGTACCAGACCCCTTGGGTGGAGAAGTTCGACCGGATCTTCACCTTCGACTCCAAGACAGGGAGCATGGTGACGGCGGGAACCTCCGTCCCCACGGACCTGGTACCGAAAGTCGCGGCCACTCTGCCCATTATCAGCGCTTCGCAGGCCGGTCTACCCACGCGGAGTCTGATGAACCCGGACCGGAACAACTGGAGTCCCCGATTCGGCCTTGCGATCCGGCCGCTGGGCGATGCGACCACGGTGGTTCGGCTGGGCTACGGCCTCTATTCGCAGTTCTGGCCCGGCCTGCTGGCGTTGAACGCCACTGGCGGCCCGTGGCAATCGACCGAGTCCTTCATCTTGGAGAACCCCAGCGTTCCCTCGATTCAATTTCCCAGCCCCTTCCGCACCACCTCGGCCTTCTCCGGTATCCAGGCGATCAGTGGAGTGAGCGCCAACTTCCCGAACGAGCGTACGCACCAGTGGAATGTCTCCATTGGGCGCCAGGTCTGGGGAACCGCCATCGACATCGGATACGTGGGGACCAGAAGTTTGAACATTCCGTACAACGAGGATCTCAACCTGCTGCGGCCGAGTACCCAGCCGTTCAGCGCCGCCCGTCGGCCCTACCCGCGGTTCAATAGCGCCAACCTGATTCAAACGGGTGGTTCTTCCATGTACCACGGGCTGACCATTCAGGCCGACCGTCGCATGACGCGCGGGCTGTGGTTTAACGCGAATTACACCTGGGCCAAGGCCCTGACGGACACGGATCTCCGCGGCTACCCCGCGGGGATCCAGCAGAATCAGTACGAGCGGTATCTGGAGCGGTCCGACGATGGCAACCTGCGCCGGCAACAGCTCCGTTTCAGCTACGTCTACGATCTGCCGTTTGGCCGAGGCCGACGGTTCCTCAGCCGCATGCCCGTGGTGGTGAACTACATCCTGGGCGGGTGGCAGCTCGCCGGCATCACCACCATGCAGACGGGAGCGCGGCTCAGCCCGGCGTACTCCAATGCGGAACCGGCCAACACTAACCAATTCTCGGGACGTCCCGACCGCCTCGGCGACGGCAGCTTTGGCGGCGACGGCATGGCGGACCGGATCCGAAGCAGGCAGCCGGTATTCGACCTCGGCGCCTTCCGACTGCCGGCTACCGGGCGCGGCTTCTATGGCAACTCCGCGCGTTACATCCTCACCGGCCCGGGAGAGGCGACCTGGAATACGGGCGTCCACAAGAACTGGAAAGTCGCCGGGGAGCGGGCGCAGTTGCAGTTCCGCTGGGAGGCGCACAACGCCTTCAACCGCGTCAACTTCAACAACCCAAACACCAACATCCAGAGCGGCTCCTTCGGTCTGGTGACTACCGCGGGCTCCGGCCGGTCCATGCTGTTTGGCTTGCGCCTCGACTTCTAAAGCATGTGGTCGCTAATCCTGCTGGCCGCCGCTTGTTCGCTCTGGGGCCAGACGCCGGGCGCCGGTGGCGGGCCCCACACCGCCGCCCAGCGTTACGAGATGTTCCGCAACCATCTGGCCATCCGGGCGGCAGCCATCACGCGCGATCAGTTCCAGGGCGTACATAGCCTTGAGGACTGGACGCGCCGGCGCCCGGAAGTGCGCCGGCAACTGCTGGATATGCTGGGGCTCGACCCCCTGCCGGCCCGCACTCCCCTGAACGCGCGCATCACCGGAGGGTTTGAGCGCGACTCCCACCGTGTGGAAAACATCGTCTTCGAAAGCAAGCCGGGATTGTATGTCACGGGGAATCTCTATTTGCCCCGGGCAGCCGGCGCGCCGGCCCGGTTCCCAGCCGTCGTGTACGTGTCGGGACATTCGCCTGGGCCCGCGGGCGCGAAGTTCGATTATCAACACCATGGGATCTGGTTCGCCCGTCACGGCTTCGCTGCTTTTGTGCTGGATACGATCGAATTCGGCGAGATCCCGGGAATCCACCACGGCACGCACAACCTGGGGATGTGGCATTGGCTGTCTCTGGGCTACACTCCGGCTGGAGTGGAGGTCTGGAACGCCATCCGCGCTCTCGATTACCTCGAAACCAGAAAGGACGTGGACACTGCCAAGGCCGGCATCACTGGCCGCTCCGGGGGCGGAGCCATCACCTGGTTCACGGCGGCTGCGGACGACCGCTTTCAGGTCGCCGCCCCGGTCCATGGAACCTGGTCCGTGGGGCCGCACGTGGCCGGCGACGTGGTCCGCGAAAACTGCGACTGCATCTATTTCTGGAACACGTATCAGCTCGATCTGGCCGTCGTCGGCGCGCTGATCGCGCCCCGGCCGCTGAAGATCGTCAATGCGAAGAAAGACGGCGCGTTTCCCCCGGCGGGCTACGACGCTGTCTACCAGTGCCTGCGGCCAGTCTACGATTGGTACGGAGCGCCGGAGAAGCTGGACGCATTCGACTTGGAAACCGGCCACCAGGATCTGCCGCCCTACCGCAAGGCGGCCAACGAGTGGCTGAATCGCTGGCTAAGAGGAGACCTGACGCCTTTCGAGGAGGGAGACGTTCCACGGGAGGACGCCTCCCGGCTTACCGTGCTCAAGAGCTATCCCTCCGACGCAAGCAACGAGGGCATCCACAGGACCTTCATCGCCGCTCCCAAAGCGCAACCCTGGAAGACGCTGCCGGACTGGCGACGCCGGCGCGAACAGTTGATCGCCGCCCTGAAGGAAAAGGTGTTTCGCGCCTTCCCCAAGCGCCGCGTCCCCTTCGAGGCATGGAAGGGCAAACTCAATGTATGGACCACCCGCTATGCCGAGTCCCACAACGTGGAGTTCACCACCGATGAGAGCGTCCGGGTTCACGGCCAGTTGTTCGTGCCGCGCAATGGAAAGGCGCGCCATCCCGCGCTGATCTACGTGAAAGCGAAAGACGACCTCGTGTTTTCGGTGGACTACGACCTGCTCCTCTCCGCGTTCGCCAGTCACGTGGTGCTGGTGCTGAACCCCAGGGCCGTCGATTACCCGATGGACAATTTCCGGACCGCGGCCACGAAAATGACGGCCGCCCTGCTCGGGGGGACACTCGAATCCATGCAGCTTTGGGATATCCTGCGGTCGGTCGACTATCTCGTGGACGAAGAGAAGCTGAGCCTCAGTTCGATCTCGCTGTATGGGCGGAAGCACATGGGGGCCCTGGCGCTCCACGCCGCCGCTCTCGACGACCGCATCAGCCGGGTCATTCTGGAGGATCCGCCGGTCTCCCACTGGCAGGGACCCGCCCTGCTAAACGTCCTCCGGCTCACCGATCTGCCCGAAGTGGCCGGCCTGGTGGCGCCCCGCGAGATCGTCTCCCTTACCCCATTGCCCGAAGCCTTCCGTTACACTTCCTCTATCTTCCGTCTTTATGGAAAGGGCAATCCGATTCGGGAGGCGCTCTCTCTCGGCGAGGCTCTGAGGGTCTCGGAACACTCACGATGAAGCTCTATTCTCGCCGGCGATTCTCACGGACAGCCGTCGCCGGTCTGGCGACTTCGCTCGCGGCGCAAGTCCCCGGGCAGCGTCCCGCGCGAGCCACGGGTGTCGAGGTGCTCAATCCCAGGAACCGCGTCCCGGTGAGCCTGATCATCGACGACTCGACCTGCCTGGTGAATCTCGCTCATTTCTGCATCCCCCAGTTCGCCGAAGTTTTTCCCGACCGCTACCGTCAGGACTGGAAGTCTCTGCCACGCGAGATTCCGGATACGTTCGTGCGCCGGTTCGGCGAGTGGTGCCGGGAGCACGGAGTGAAAGGCAAGTACAGCATAGTGCCCTACCCGGCCTGCGTCGGCTGGCTGGACCGTGACCTGCCCGGCTGGTCGAAGCGCGAGCTGGACGACAGCCTGCGCCTGGTTCGGACTCTGCTCCTTCCGGACTGGGACATCCATCCGGAAATGGTGTCGCACACCTGGGTCGTCGATACGAAGACGGGCCGCCCGTATGCGGAACGAAGCGCCCGCTTCATGGAGAACTTCGGGTGGTCGGAAGGCAAGTCGGTGGATCAGCTCGCCGATTATCTCGCCTACGCACTCCGCATCCTGCGGAACGCCGAGCTTCCCTGCGAGGGGATCACGACGCCCGGCGGCTTCGGCAATCGCGCGCTCCCGGAACTCGCCCAGGCGACCTTCGAGTCCTGCCGCGACGTGTTCCGCGCGGAGATCCCCCATTACTTCCGGCATGCCTTTACAGACGACCGAAGCGTGGCGCCTCGCGTCGAGTACGCTTCCGGACTCGAAGGTCCGGACCCGCGGTGCGTGGTGTCGATCATCGGATGCACCAGCGACTGGTTCGGCGGGTGGGATGGACTGGGCACGGGCTCGGTGGACCAGTTCATAACCGCGGATCTGGCCGGCGGCCGCCTGCCGGAAGTCATCCGAAGAGGTGAGCCCGCCGTTCTGGTCTGCCACTGGGCGGGGATCTATGGCAATGGGCAAGAGACTGGCTTCCGGATCTTCCAGGAGGTTGTCCGCCGCTTGCATGCCGCCTACGAGAATCTCATCTGGATGAAGTTGAGCGACATCGCACGCTACTGGGCAGCCAGAGAACTGACTCGGATCGAGCGCGACGCGAGCACTCTGACGTTCCAGGCGCCCTTTGCGTGCCCTCGCTTCACCGTCCGCACTTCCGGCCAGCCCAGCGCGGCTCTGAAACTGAGAGTGGAAGGACAGCCCCGCCCCCTGAGGGAAGTAAAGCGTCCGCTGGACCTCGAAACCGGCGCCTGGACTCGCCACCCGGAAGGGATGATAGTCTGCCTGGATCTTCCCAAGGGCCTCTCCCATCTGGAGTGGTAGGAAACCCAGGAATCACATCCGCTCTTCCGCATTCGCGCGCGGCGCCGCAGCCGGGGCCTACCTTATCGTCTCGGTAGGTCCGAGAGGGTTTCGCCACCTCAGGCCGGGGAAGCGGGCGAAGTCGCCGTCCGTAGAGCACAACACGAGGCCGTGCTCGACGGCCAGAGCGGCGAGGTGGGCGTCGGGGACCAGGTTGGCACGGACCGCGGAGCCGGTCAACAGGGCGGCGAGGAACTCGCGGTGGCGCTCCGTGGGGGAGGGGATCCACACCGCGGGGCAGTTCAGCCATTCTTCGACCTGCTTCCAGGCCGCCGTGACGGTCTGGGGCCGCTCGAAGATCCGCGGGTTGGTTGTCAGCCGGACAAAGGCCAGGAGGCTGGGCCAAGGGAGGCCGACGGCGGCAGTCCCGTCGAGTTGTTCGTCGAGCCAGGCTCTGGCCGCGTCATGCTGACGGCTGCCGGCCACGCGAGCGTAAACCAGAAGATTGGCGTCGAGGAGGATCACCGGAAGTTCTCCCCTTCGGCGATGGCGAGGGTCTCAGAGACGTCGTCGAGGCTGCCGATCAGACAGCGGCCCAGCGATACGGGCCGGGTCCGGTACGGCCTGCGGGGCGCAGGCGGAGCAGTCATCTGCCGGAGGCCTTGACGGAGTGCCTCATTTACCACCTGCTTGAGGCCGGCCTTGCGGCCGCGACGGAACCGGGCCAGCAGGGCAGACACGTCATCGTCGAGGGTCAGGGTGGTCCTCATACATCAGATCATAATATTGATGATGTCTTGATGTCAAGGTACCCGGCGCGGTGCAGCCGTGATGAGCGGCAGCTTAACCCCGTCTGAGGCGCACCGTTGTACCATACGGTACGGGCATGTTCCGCTTGACCGCATGGGCGCTGATTCTCGCGGTGGCGCTGTCCGCTGAGGAATGGCAGGAATGCCGCACGGGCCCGTTCGAGATCT
>JACQDF010000004.1 GCA_016201205.1 Acidobacteriota bacterium | reverse complement strand
TGGCGTACTATCCGATGTGCCATGTGCACGAGCCGTGGGAGCCGACGCCCGACGACCCGAAGGGAGGCCTCCGCGCCAACGTCGAGTACATGGACAAGATCGTCGGCAAGGTACTGCGCTCTCTCGACGAGCTGGGCCTGCGCGAGAACACGATCGTCTTCTTCACCGGCGACAACGGCACGGGCAAGGACGGCAAGGGCACTGTGACCGAACTCGGCGTGCGCGTGCCGATGATCGCCAGCGGCCCCGGCATCGAGCGCGGCCGCGTGAGCCGCGAGCTGATCGACTTCTCGGACGTGATGCCCACGCTGGCAGCCCTGACCGGTGCGAGCTTGCCGAAAGGCGTCACGATCGACGGGCGCAGCTTCGCTCCCGTCCTCCAGGGCAAGCCGGGCCCATCGCGCGAGTGGATCTTCAGCTACCTCGCTTACGAGCGCATGCTGCGCGACAAGCGCTGGCTGCTCGAAGGCGAGATGGCGGCGCGCCTGCGGTTCGCGAAGATCATCGAGAAGCTTCCGGCGCCGCCGAAGGAGTAGCCGGTGTGCGAACCGCGCGAGGGGCCTGCTTGGGAAAGACCCTGGCTGTGCAGGCGCAGGGCCAGCGCCAGCATGCAGATTGCACTGAAACCAAAATAGGAGCCAAGCCAAAGAAGGTCTGAGTGTGACCCTGGCTCTATCTTGATCCAGCGAAACCCCAAAGCAAGAAACGCCAAAGCAAAACCAATCGAGGCCACTCCGGCCAGGGCAAGAAACCATGCGTCCGCAACATGACGCTGACGCCGCAGGGTTCGCGCGATTCCCAATTCGAGAATGCCGATGCTCATTGCCATCAGGATGATCAGGAGCGCGACAGTAAGAAAGCTGATTCGGAAACGGACAAAGCCGTATTGGATCAGTCCGAGCGCGCCAAGTGCAAGACCATTCAGCACCAGAAGCCAGCATTTGCCATTTGTGGACCTCAAAATACCGGCTGCGATCGTGCAAGCTCCTGCCGCCAGCGCGAGCTTACCCAGAAACACAACCGCGCCGTTCCACGAATGGAAAGTCAGGGGTCCATCCGTGTCCTGCATGATTAAGTAGATGACCGAAATGATCGCGTCAAGCACGCCACACAATGCCAGCAACAGCCAGTTCTTAATCAGCGTTTGGATCAAGGTGCGCCTCCCAGATCATGATGCCAACGTACGGTACAATAGAGCAAATCCTTCGACAGACGGGAGATTGTATGATGTCGCGACGCGCGCTGTTCACTTCCGGCCTCGCTGCCGCCAGCCTCCATGCGGCCCGCCGCACGTACACCTGGGCGGAAATCGATCGCATTCTGGCCCGCGGCGATGTCAAAGGCAAGCTCAGCAAGGACGATCTGCCGACGCCGGCGCTCATCCTCGAGCTCGATGCCTTCGAGGCCAACGTCAAGAAGATGGCCGAGTACGTCAAGAGCAGAGGCCGCGCGCTGCGACCGCACGCCAAGACGCACAAGTGCCCCGAGATCGCCAATTACCTGATCCGCGCCGGCGCGAGCGGCGCCTGTGCAGCCAAAATCAGCGAAGCCGAAGCGCTCGCTGCCGGCGGCGTCACCGGCCTGCTCATCACCACGGCCACCATCGGCAAGAACAAGATCGAGCGGGCCGTCGCTCTCACGCGGAAGCGCCCGGAGACGATTCTGAGCGTTGACAACGCGCAGAATGTGCGCGATCTGAACGAGGCCGCCGGCGCCGCCAAGGTCAAATTCAACGTGGCGATCGATCTCCACGTCGGTAACCGCACCGGTATCCTGCCGCTGGCGCCGGCCGTGTCTCTCGGGGAAGTGATCCAGGGCATGCCGAACCTGAAGCTCGCCGGGCTGCAAGCCTACGCAGGCCACGCCTCGCACACCATCGGCTTCGAGAACCGCCGGCGCGTGTCACAGGAAGCGATGGCGCCGGCAGTCGAGACGCGCCGCATGCTCGAGCAGAAAGGCATCGCCAGCCCGCTGCTGTCGGCAGGCTCAACGGGAACCTACAACATTGACACGGCCATCGACGGCATTACGGAACTTCAGCCGGGCAGCTTTATCTTCATGGATGTCGACTATAACCGCATCGGCGGGCAGAGCGGGGATGTTTACGGCGATTTCCAGAACTCGCTGTTCGTGGTCACCACCGTGGTGAGCAAGCCGAAAGACGAAATGGCCATCGTGGATGGCGGCCTCAAAGCTTTCTCGACGGACAAGCCGTTCCCGCCGCAGTGGCGCAGCGGCTCGGATTTGCCTTACGCGTTTGCCGGCGACGAGCACGGAAGGCTCACGCTGAACGAAGGCAAGCGCGTGAGCGTGGGGGACCGGCTCGAATTCATCATCCCGCATTGCGACCCGTCAGTGAACCTGTACGACCGGCTGTACGCGGTCCGGGGCGGACACGTGGAAGCCGTGTGGCGGATCGCGGCGCGGGGCATGTCCCAATAAAGTGGAGCGCCCCGTGCGCTCCTGTACGACTACTCGACGACCTTCTTGTGAATCATCGGCCCGCGCGACGCCTCCTCCACCTTATAATCGGCGGGCACTTTGAACAGCCCAGGATCCGGCTCGGCTCGCCTCAGGTTGGTGACGCGATAGATCGATTCGCCGAACTGCGGATCGTTGGTTCTCGAGTAGATCACCATTTGCAGATCCGCCGAGTACCAGCGCTCGGTCACTGAGACGATTGGCCGGTCATTGCCGATTTCCCCTGCCGGAATCGTTACTGTTGTACGGGTTCCGTCCACCGGGACGCCTTCCATGGTTTGCCGGCCCAGGTTTTCCGTCTTCGAATTCTTCGAGTCGATGCGCATCACCATCCCGCCTGTCGCCGGCAATCCTGGCGGCGAAGCGATCACATCGGCTCCGGATTCCGAGCTGCGCACGGTCACCTGCACGCGGTGCTCGAAAACCTCCTTCTTGGCGCCGCTGCTCGATTCCTTCCGATGCACCATGGGCATCAGCTCACCCATCTTCATTTTTCGCGCCGTCTTGTCGTTCAGGTTGAGAACATAGGTTTCGCGCGCCACCGGATCTGTGATGGTGGCCAAGCGCGGCGGCTGCTGATTGCTGTTGACCCAGGGGCCGATATTGCTGAAATTGTTGTCGCGGCGCATGCGCCCCTCTTTGTCTCTGGCCACGCTGGTAGCGCTCTTGCTCACGATGCGAGTTCCATCGGCCAGAACGCGCGTCGTTTCCGTATTGGCTTCCCCGGTGTAGGGAGCGTTCTTGACCAGTCTTGCTTCGCCGCCTTCGGCGGCAATGAACTGGAACGTCGAGCCGGCGAATTCCTGCGGTCCCCCGCCGGCGCTCATCCAGATCATATGCTCGCCGCCCTGCGGGCGGACAATGCGAACCTCTTCATTCTGGCTGTTTTGTGCAAAGGCGGCCAGGGGCGCACCCAAAAAAATCCATCTGCGATTCATATCTGTTCCTTTCCTCTAATCAGTAGACGAAGCGGATAGCTTTCGCCAATCCGTCCTCGCCCAAAACCACGTCTGCCTTCACCAACCGGGCGCCGGAATCCGGCGCCACTGGCATTCCCAGCCGCAACAGCTCCGCTTGCGGCACCTGAATCCGAATTAGCTGAATCGGCTCACCCGGCTCGAGGGGTTTGCCATAGCGGAGCGGAACGAACTCGGTCACCATTTCCACTGGCGCGGCCGGTTGCGGCTTGTCGCTCCGCCACAGGAGGACGGCAATCAGCAAAGCGGCGGCAGCAATCGGAACCGCCGCCCAGGCCGGCCACCGCTTCAGAAACTTTTGCTTTCGCCCGCGGAACGCCGCCACAACCGCGGTTTCCACCGCCGCCGGAGCAGCCACTTCCCGCCGCCGGCACGCCCATGCCGCCAGACCCGACGAGAGGGCGCGCTCCTGCTCCAGCCGCCGGCGGCATCCGCCACAGGATTCCAGGTGACTCGCCGCGGCTCGCCTCTCGTCCACGCTCATCCACTCGTCACGGCCGTAATCACGAGCCATCAAGATGAATTCCCGGCACGTCATGCCGAACACCTCATCGAAGCCTGGCATTTTTCCGCGAGCAGCGCCCTGGCGCGGTGCAGCCTCGATCGCACCGTTCCGATGGGGCAGCCCAAAGCCTGAGCCGCCTGCGCATAATCCAATTCTTCCAAGTCACACAAGACCAGAACCTCCCGATAGGGGAGCGGCAGCGAAGCAATCGCCTGCCCAAGCGCCTCGATGCTTTCCTTGCGCGTCAGATCGGCTGTCATGTCCACGCTTGCAGGCTCTGCTTCCACTTCGGCCGGCTCCAGAGACAGGTACACGTTGTTCTTCCGCAGCCAGCGGTAGGTCTGATTGCGAGCCACGCCCATGAGGTAAGCAAGCAGGGAGCCATGGCTCGCGTCGTACCGGTCCATCTCAGCCAGCAAAACCAAGAAAACCTCCTGCGTCACCTCCTCGGCGGCGGCGGCCGATCCGCTTAACTCGTGCGAGAATCGGTAGATCCTGCCCTGGTGCCGCTGGTAGAGCAGCGTGAAGCTCTGCTGACAACCGTTGCGCGCGCGCGAAACCAGCGCTTCGTCGCTCAACGACTCGAGCTCCATCCGCATCCTTTCTCAGGACGTGTCATGCTCTGATCAGTATTGCTGCGTGGGGCAGCCAAAGTTCCAGAATCTCACGGTCACGGCTCTGTTTCGGAGCCGCGCGCGTCAGCAAGCGGTCTTACGCAAACACTTCAGACGCCGTGTTCGGGGGAGGTTACAGGTCAGGCTAGCGCGCGGCGGCGAGGACACCTTCATGCGCCGGTTCGGCCCACACCGAAAAGCATGACACCGGCGATGTCCCGGGATGAGCCCACCCGTGGACTTGGTAGTCAACGCGCAGGAACCGCGCGTCCGGGAGCTCCGAGAGATCCACGACGTGGTAGTAGGTGCCGCAATAATACTTATGCGGCAGGATCATGATGGGCCTGGCGCTCCAGTCCGACCCGTCCCCTGACCCACACACTGCCAGATCGAGGGTCTGCTGCTCCATCATGCGGTTAATGATCAGGGTGAGCTGCAACGGCTTCCCTCTTGCCGAGCCCAAGTCAATGACAGGGCCGCGTCCGCCTCCCTCAACCACCGTTTCAGGGAAGAGGAGAATTGGCGCCATAGAGACCTCCTCTCAGGCCAGTCTCTTTAATCGTTGCCGTGCCAGCTCCAGCGTCTCATATTTTTTGCAAAAACAGAAGCGAATTAATTGCCGCCCATCGGCGGGGTTGGAAAAGAAACTGGATCCGGGGACGGCCGCCACCCCAGCCCGCTCCAGCAGGTGCAGAGCGAAATCGGTGTCGTTGTCAAAGCCGAATCCGGAGATGTCCGCCATCACGTAGTAGGCGCCCTTGGGAAGGAAGCAGCGGAAGCCGGTCTCTTCCAACACGCCCAGGATGTGGTCTCGCCGCTTCTGGTATTCGGCCGCCAGCCCCTGGTAATAACTTTCCGGGAGCGCGAGCGCCGTGACGCCGGCCATTTGCAGCGGGTGTGCGGCGCCCACCGTGAGAAAGTCGTGCACTTTGCGAATGGAATCCGTCAGGTCCGGGGCCGCCAGCACCCAGCCGACACGCCAGCCGGTGACCGAGTACGTCTTGCTCATGCTGTTCACCAGGATGCCGCGCTCTCGCATCCCGGGAATGGCAAGAATCGGGATATGCTCGACGCCATCGTACAGGATGTGCTCGTAGATCTCATCGGTGATACAAAGGGCGTCGAATTCGTGGCACAAACGGGCGATCAAAGCGAATTCCTCGCGGCTGAAGATCTTGCCTGTCGGATTGTTAGGGCTTGTGACGATAATCGCCTTGGTCCGGGAGTTAAAGGCCCGCTTTAATTCGTCCGGGTCAAAGGACCAGTCTGGTGGTCTCAACGGCACGATCCGCCGCGCCGCGCTGCACAGTTCCGTATCCGGGCCGTAGTTTTCGTAGTAAGGTTCAAAGACAATCACCTCCTCGCCTGGATTCGTCACCGCGAGCAAGGATGCAATCATCCCTTCGGTGGACCCACAGCAAACGGTGATCTCGCGCTCCGGATCCAACTCAATCCCGTACCAACGCTTGTACTTGGCGGCGATGGCGTCGCGAAAGGGCTTAGCGCCCCAGGTAATACTGTATTGGTTGAACTCGGCGTCGATAGCCTGATGGGCCGCCTGCTTGAGTACCCCTGGGGCTGGAAAATCCGGGAAGCCCTGGGCCAGGTTCACGGCATCGCATTGGATCGCCAGCCGCGTCATCTCCCGGATGACCGATTCGGTGAAGTTCTCCGTACGAAGGCTGCGAAAGCGCTCCCTACTGGCGCTGGGAGGCAAGACGCGGGGCTTCTCCACGGGCACTGCCATTCTCTGAAGGTATCGCAGCGCTGGCGTTGGCGTAAAGTTTTCGATAGACGCTGGCGTTCCGCAGCACGATCTGGACGTAGTCGCGGGTCTCCTTGATGGGAATGGTCTCGATGAATTCAGCCGGTTCCCGGAACTCGCCCCATCCGAGCCAGCGCATCACGCGCGACTTCCCTCCATTGTAGGAAGCCAGGGTCTCTTCCCACTTGCCTCCTAGAGACGCCAGCAACTGATGCAGATAGTGGGCGCCAAGCTTCAGGTTCACCTCAGGCTCGAAGAGCATCTGTGTGCTGTAGCGGTTCATGCCGGTCTGGCGGCTCAACTGGCGGCCGGTGGAAGGCATCACTTGGGTAAGCCCGCGGGCGCTGGTGCGGGAAACCGCCCGGGGATTAAACTCCGATTCCTGCCTGATCAATCCCGCCAGCACGTAGGGGTCGAGTGATTTTTGGCGGGCATTCCGCTCCAGCGACTCCCGATAGGGCAGCGGAAAGGCCACTCGCCAGAACGAGGAAGGCGCTGACTCCATGGGGACAGACAGGTAGTTGGGAACGTAAGCCTTGACTGCGCGCAACGCTTCGTCCTCGGCTCCGCGCTTGCGCAACACCCGCGCCAGATCGATGGCAATAATGTGGGATTGCCCGTCGGTGCGGGCGGCAAAACGCAGCTCGGACTCAGCCGGCTCGTCCAGTCCCGCCGATTCGAGCAGCTTGGCTCGTTCCAGCCGCCGCCTGGTCGCATCAGTCGGCTCGAAGCTCAACTCCTGGCGATGCTGTGGGAAGGGGATTGCCTTCAGCAAGTCCAGTGTTGCCTGGTTCGGCATGGCTTTGGAAACCGTAGCCATGCGGTCACGGGCCAGCATGGCATAGTAGTGGTTGGGATAGTGTTGATCGATGGTCGTGTAGTAAGCCATTGCACTGCCGGGATCGCGCCCGCTCTCGGCCATCCGCCCCAGAAAATAAAGCGTTGCCGGCGCCTTTTCCGAGCCCGGGTACTGCTTAAGGTGATTTTTGAGGATTTTCTCCGTATCTGGTTGGCGACGCAGATAGTTGGCCCATGTAATTTTCCAGTCGCAAAAGGACGCCTCCGGGCTGGAAGAAAACAGCGCGGCGCAGGTTCGGTACAACGGCTCCCATCGGTCCCGCTCGTTCTTCATCAGGTAATGGTTGGCAACCGTAAGAATACCTTCCAGCCGCCAGTTGGATTGCGGGTGCTTCTGATCCAGTTCGCGGAGGAATCGCGCCATCTGCTCTTCACGATCCAGCCGCTTGGCCAAGGCGAGCAAGTGGTAGAGCCGCTCGGCGTCTGCTTCCGGGTCGTCCACTTTCAGAGCGTTGAGATACTGGTGAGCCCTGAGATTCTGCCTGGCCAGGTAGTCAACGCTCCCGATACGCACCCTGGCCAGATCCCGCTCGGCTCCGCCGAGGGTGAGCACGGCCGATTCCAGCTCCCTTCTCGCTTCCAGGAAGCGCTTGGCGTCGGCGAGGGCCTTGGCTCGGGCGAGAATCGATTGACCCAGCGGAGTCGGAAAGGCCGCACCCAGTTTCAGGCGCAACCGCCTGAGAGCGTCGGATGCCTCGCGAGCTTGCTCGGAGTTGGAGAAGCTGTAATAGACACGCTGCCAGCTTGCGGCGGCGGAAACGGCATCGCCGGCTGCTTCGAAGGCCTTTGCCAGCCCGGCTTCCGCGGCCGGCACGGGGATCCTCGAATAATACTGCCGGAGAAGCGCCACCGCCTGGCTGGCCTTGCCCGTCTTGGACAAGGCCTCCGCGGAAAGCACCACCGCGTGTCCGGTCAGGGGCGAAGGGAGGGGGTACTGGCAGGTAATTTCGAGCGCGGCCATGGCGGCGGAATTATCCCCGAGTTCGTAATAGGCCTGCCCCAGTGAGAATGCGGCGTAGTCGGCCAGAGCAGGGAGCCGCTCGGGCAACCCCTTCAAGAGTGGAACGGCTCTTGAATAAGCTTTTTCGCGGACCGACTGCACGCCCCGGGCCAGGTTCTGGAGGTCTCTGGCGCCTTGCGCCAGCGCCGGCGTAGAAAGACACAACAGGCCCGCGCCTATCGCCAGCGCCTTACGCCATCGGTCCAGGGTACTCTGCACCCATTGCCTCCGCATCGCCATTTGCCAGGGTCCGCACCAGCTCCTCATGGAAATAATCGGCCATGGACGGGCAGTTCCGCAGGTAGAGATTGCGAAACTCTTGCCGCCCGGAATCGATTTTAGCTCGCAGGATGATGTACAGATTTCGATGCTTTCGCCCTTCGAGCACTGCCGGCGAATCGTACAGCCGCATTTCAGCCGCGCGAACGCGGGCAAATCGCCTCGCTTGCAAGCGCAGGGCATCCTCGGGCGCAGGCGAAGGCTTGGGAACCGATGTGGCCGCCAGAGTCGCTACCAGCTCGAGGGCATTGCGGTCCAGCGGCTGCTCCCCGGGCTCGGCATAAAGAATCGCCGTCACGTTGCCGTCCTCGAGAATAGGGAAAAGATAGCACCGCCCGCTCGACGATTCGCCGAGCGTCTCGAGGACCTGCGCGGAAAGCTCGCTCGCCGCCCGTACGGTGACGATGGTGTCTTTGGATTCGACGGCGGTGGCAAAAGCCGGCGCTTCCACGATCGCGGTGTCGGTGGCGTCGAAGAGGGCCGCCTTGGCAGCAAACAGACTCGCAATCTCCAGGACGATGGCTTTCCATTCAGCGGAGTTTTCGGCCAGCCGCAGCCGCCTCGCCATCTGGTTGAAACGCTCGCTGAGAGCCAGCTCGCCGGCGGCGATTTCCTTCTGAAACGCTTCCCGGGCTGAGGCGAAGCGGTCGGCGAGCACCTGCGCGATCTGCTCACGGGTGGCGGTCTCCAGCTCGGCCATCGCCTGCCTCAGCGGCATAAAACAAATTTGCCTGTTGTTGTGCTTGGGACTATTGTACATCACCCACTGCGCTGCTCCGGACAGGACACGCCCGGCGGGGCGCCTGAGCGATCTCTCTCGCTCGCACCTTTCAACCTGGCACGACAGCGGCACAACCGTTCTTGCGGGCAAGCTGGAGCAGCCCTCTGTCAAAGGTAGTCATGGTTGCGCCGCTTTCTTTGGCAAAGGCGAGCAGGTAACAATCTCCGACCCATTTCGACGCCGCCTGCGCGGCGAAGGGAGCCGTCACCTCGCGGAAAGAGGATTCCACCTGACCTATGCACACGCGACGCCTTGCACCGCGTCTGATGCGATGTGATTGGACCCGCTGGTTTCCGTTCGCCCTGTCCGGCTGCCACATAGACCCGGCTGCGGCTACGCTATCCTGGGGCGCAATGGCTCTGCTTCGTTCCTTCCCTATCGTTCTGTGGGGCCTGGTGGCGGTCCACGCCGAAGAAGGTATGTGGACCTACAACAACTTCCCCAGCCAGAAACTGAATGCGCTTCACGGCTTCGCGCCCAGCGAGCAATGGCTGGAGAAGGCGCGCCTGGCCTCCGTCCGGCTGGCGCAAGGATGCTCGGCGAGTTTTGTCTCTCCGAACGGTCTGATTCTGACCAACCACCATTGCGCCACTGCCTGTATCCAGGATCTTTCCACCCCGGAGAAGGACTACCTGGCGAAGGGTTTCTGGGCGAGGCAGGAAGGCGAGGAATTGCGCTGCCCGAATGTGGAAGCCAATCAACTGGCCGAGATCACCGACGTCACGGCGGCCATCACCAAGGTCACCAGCGGAAAGAAAGATCAGGAAGCCAACGAAGCGCGGAAAGCCGAGATCGCGCGGCTGGAAAAGGCGGCCGCCACCAGCGAGAATGTGCGCTGCGACGTGGTCACGCTGTATGGTGGCGGCCATTACGAGTTGTACAAATACCGCCGGTACCAGGATGTGAGGCTGGTCTTTGCCCCCGAGCTTGGGATCGCCCTCTTCGGCGGAGATCCCGACAACTTCATGTTCCCGCGCTACAACCTCGACCTGAGTTTTCTCCGCGCCTACGATAACGGCCGGCCCGCCGCGTCGCCGAACTTCTTTGCTGTGTCGAAGAGCGGCCCCAAAGAAGGCGATCTCACGTTCGTCTCGGGCCATCCCGGTGGAACCTACCGGCAGCTCACCATCGCTCAACTGGAACTGGAACGCGATTTCGTCAAGCCGCATTTGCTGTATTCGTTTTCCGAGCTGCGCGGGAACCTCGTCCAGTTTCAGCAGCGGGGAGCGGAACAAAAGCGCGTTTCGCAATCCTACCTGCTCAGTGTCGAGAACACCATCAAAGCATTCAAAGGCGAGCAGGCCGCGCTGACGTCGAAAGATTTTTTCAAACAACTGCAAGCGAAAGAGGTGGACTTCCGCAAGCGGGTCATGGCCGATCGCAAGCTAGCCTTCGGGATGGGCGGATTGTGGGACGAGATGGAAGCTGTCGTGAAACGGGAACGCGCGCTGTTCCTCCGCTACATCTATCTGGCGGCCGGATTCCGCACATCCCTGTTTGCACACGCGAGGCAGCTTGTCCGCCTTGCGGACGAACTCGCCAAGCCGAACGAGAAGCGGCTCGAGGAGTACACCGAGTCACGACTGCCCCAGTTGCGTCAGTATCTGTTGAGCACGGCGCCGGTTTCCAAGGAGCTCGAGATCGAGAAGATGACCTTCGCTCTGACCAAACTGGTCGAGGCGCTTGGGCCCGACGATCCGGACGTGCGGCGGATTCTCGGCAAACAATCGCCGCGGGAAATCGCCACTTCCATGGTGAACGGAACCCAGCTCGATCAACCGCAGGTGTGCAAACGGCTCCTGGAAGGCGGCAAGGCGGCGTTGGACCAGTCCACGGACCCGATGATCGGGCTGGCGCGCAAGATCGATCCTGCCGCCCGCGCCGTGCGCAAGCAGCACGAGGACGAAGTGGAATCGCCGATAAAACGGCTGGGAGAAAAGCTGGCCCAGGCTCGCTTTGCCGTCTACGGCGCTTCGATCTACCCGGACGCCACCTTCACCCTGCGGCTGTCCGTCGGTCAGGTCAAGGGCTGGATGGAGAGCGGGCGCATGGTGCACCCGTTCACCATCTTCGGGGGCGCATTCGAGCGGCACACCGGCAGCGACCCGTTTGCGCTGCCCGGAAGCTGGCTGGACGCCAAAGAGAAGCTGAATCCGCAAACGCACTTCAACTTCGTCACCACAAATGACATCATCGGCGGGAACTCAGGCTCTCCCGTGTTCAACAAAGATCTCCAATTGGTCGGACTCATCTTCGACGGCAACATCCATTCTCTGGGCGGTAATTACGGATTCGATCCGGAGGTGAACCGGGCGGTGGCCGTGGACAGCGCCGGAATTATGGAGGCGCTCGAGAAAGTTTACGGCGCCGGGAGAGTGGTGAACGAGCTGTTCAGGCCGCCTCCAGCCCCATGATCACGCTCTCCAGGTATTCCCGCGCACGTTTCAACCCGGCACGACAGCGGCACAACCGTTCTTGCGGGCAAGCTGGAGCAGCCCTCTGTCAAAGGTGGTCATGGTTGCGCGGCTTTCTTTGGCAAAGGCGAGCAGGTAACAATCTCCGACCCATTTCGACGCCGCCTGCGCGGCGAAGGGAGCCGTCACCTCGCGGAAAGAGGATTCCAAGCCACGTGGCTCCGGATAGAACTTCACCCGCGGATCGTCCAACCATCGGTCGTACACACTCCAAGCTTCTCCAAGGGTCAGTGTCTGTGCGCCCATGGCAGCTTGGTTCGTCAGGAGTCGCAGCAGGCCTACCTGCGTGTAGCGCGAGAAGATGAGAACTGCCCCGACGGGGACCAGCCTCAGCCAGCGCCAGGCTTCGGGGCTATGAGAATGCCCGGCCACCGAGAGAGCCAGCCAAACGTTCAAGTCAGGAAAAAACGAGGTCATGCGGGTTCTCGTCTACGGGAAAGCGCGGACCTAGCTTGCCCTTGCCCCTGACGAGAGGGCCACGGATATAGCCGCCCTTCTTGGGCTCGTTGTAGACCTGCTCGATGGCCCGGACAATGAGTGCACGCATGGACGTGCCGGATCGCTCGGCGCGATGACGGAGCGCGTCGTGTAGGGCCTCCGGTATGTCAACGGTTGTACGGACTGCCATGACTGTATTATGTCACAGAAGACATAAGCCTGTCACATACCAATCTCAAAGCTGGCCGATGCTGCGTACGCTCGAGCTCCCGTCGTGGTGAGCCACGCTTCCACCCGATACCGCCCCTCGGGAAGGCCAGTCAGCGGCACGTTCCCCGCCCAATTCTTCTCGCCCTCGACAGTGACTCCGGTCAATGCCTGGATGAAGAACCGTCCCGACGACCAGCGGTAGACCTCGGCGCCTTTCTCATTCAGGACGACGATGTCGAATTGCTGGCTGGAGGGGAAGACCAACCGCAGCGGGTTTGCCCGGGTATGACGAAGAGTCAGGCGGACCAGCGCCTGAGAGCCGGGGGGATACACGGCCCGGTCCAGCGCCACTCGAAAACCGTTCTCGGCGGCGGCCAGCACCGTGTTCCCGCCAATGCGGGCGTAGATCAAGTCATGCACGGCGATCGTGGGGCCGCCGGTGTTCTCCGTGCGATGGACCAAGCCTACGCCCGGCAGGAAATATTCGCGCTCGATGCCGACCTGGAACACACCAGGATAGGTCAGCTCGAGCGCATTCGTAAATTCACCGAGCGGAAGGGAGACTTTGGCTTTGCGCGACACAACGCGGGCGATCCCGCAACAGGCCGGCAGAAATGTCCGGTAGGTCGTTCCTTCCTGCGCGGCGAAAGCGTACCACAGCCTCTCCTGACGCTGCTCGGAATCCCACTCCACCAGCGAGCCCTCCTCGTTGATGCGAAGCCAGTGAGGGCCGTTGGGGAAGCCTTCGAGTTGATAGTAGGTGCGGTCCTCAAACATGCCCGCCCTGGCGATCTCGAGAAGCAGGGGACGCTCGACCCGAGTGCCTCCGCTTCGATACACCCACTGATTGCCTGTCTCCAGAGGAAAGTAGTCCTGGGCGGCGCACGCCAGGACGAACAGGCTACTGAGCAGCCCGCACCGCAAAACCGACGGAAGCTTCATAGACAGCTCCGCTCACGGCCAGGCTGGCCGTGGCTGTGTAATTCCCGGGCGCCAGCGCGGACCCGCGCCCGCCCAACGCATCCAGCACCACCCAGTTCCGCTCGCCTGAGAAATCCCACGTGCGAAAGACCAGCGGGAATGCGCGGCCCCTGGACCAGCGGTGAACTTCTTCGCCCATCTGGTTGCGAATCACGAGATCGTAATCCTGGCCGCTGGGGAACATCAGCCGCAGCGGCTGATCTTGCGTGTTGCGCAGCGTGAGCCGAGCGGTGATGGCTCCAGCGGGCGGGTAGACAGCGGCATCGAGCGTCAGACCGAAGCTGATCTCCTTCTCTGAAAACACCGTGAATCCGCTCACGCGAGCATAGATCAGCTCGTAAATCCGCTCTCCGGCGATCGTCGAGTAGCGCCGCTGGGCCAATCCGACTTCCGGCAAAAATGCCTCGGAGGTGATGCCCGCATCGGCGCAGTTGCTCACCACATAACGAGCCTCCAACGCATTGCTGAACTCGCCGATCGGAGAGCGCAACTTCCCGTCGCGTGTCTGAATCACGCCGCTGGTGTTGCAGGGATGCACTTGGGAGCGGAAGGAATCGCCGGTGGCGGCTCCAAAGGCGATCCAGGGCTTCTCGCCCTCCGTGCGTTGGTCATAAAACACGAGCGTGTCCGTGTCGTTCTTGCGTGCCAGGATCGCGCCGCCCGGGAATCCGCTGATCGTGAAATACTCGTTGCCGGCGATCGCTCGCGCGCCGGTGACCTCCACCACCAGAGGATCCGCGACGCCGAAAGCCCCGCCGGACCGGTAGATCCACTGGTTGCGGACCTGCAACGGGAAATAATCCGGCTGCTGTGCAAACGCGGCCAGGGCGCAGAAAAGACTACCTGTAATGATTCTTGTTCCAAACATGGCGTCGCAGCACACGGATGATTTCCGGGTCGAGGGGCCCACTGTCAGAGACGCGGCAATTGGATTCGGCGTTCCGCGCTTTTCGCATCCCCGGGATGACCGTGGACACCGCCGGATGCGAGATGCAATACCGCAGAGCAATTTCCGGCAGCGTGCCCGGCACTGCTTCCAGATCCTTTTGCAGGGCAGCGACTCGCTCGGCTACCTGCTTCTTACGATCGCCGCGAAAATAGAAACTGCGGAAGTCGCCGTCCGGGAATTTCACGCCTTCCCGGATGGCGCCGGTCAGCGCTCCTTCATCGAGGGGAACCCGCGCCAGCACGCCGATCTGGCGCTGTTGGGCGAGCGGAAACAGGTTCTGCTCGGGTGTCTGGTCGAAGATGTTGTAGATCACCTGGACGGTGTCGATGAGGCCGGTGCGAATCAGATCGAGTGCGGAATCGGGCTGATGATCGTTGATGGAAACGCCCACGGCGCGCACTTTGCCCGACTGCTTCAAATCCGCAAAGGCGCGCCGCCACTCGTCGCGCTCGAGCCACTCGGGATTCCAGACGTGCAACTGCTGCAAGTCCAGGCAATCGGCGCCCAGGTTCCGCAGACTCTCCTCCGTCGAGCGGAGGATGTAATCGTAAGGAAAAACTTTCTCGATTCCGATGCCCGGGCGGGCAGGCCAAAGACGGTTCTTGGGAGGGACCTTGGAGGCCACGTAGATCCTTGCCTTTGTCTCCCGCACCATCTGGCCCACCAGCCGCTCGCTGTGGCCGTCGCCGTAAGCCAGGGCGGTGTCGATGAAGTTCAGTCCCAACTCGATGGCGCGGCGCAAGGCGTTGCGCGACTCATCATCGTCGCCGCCCAGCCATTCCTTGCCGCCGACCCCCCAGGCCCCATAGCCGATCTCGCTGACCTGCCATCCGGTCTTACCCAACGCCCGATATCGCATTGGTAGATTATGGCGCGGCGCCAGCTTCTGCTGCTGGCCACCATGCGTTTCGGCCAGCCAAGACATAAGTTAGCCAGCCCAACGATGATGGTTCAATGGGGCTAAGATAAGAGTCGCAGGCATGAAACCTCTTCAGTGTCTCAACGCAAGGGACGTAGATTCCCTGCTCGCGTCGGTCGAGTCTACCCGCCGCGATGCGGCGCACCGATTGGACCCTCGGCGCCGCGTCCTCATGGGCCAGTTCCTGACACCGGCCTCCGTTGCGACCTTCATGGCCGGGATGATCGAGTGCCGCAAACCGGTCCTTCGCGTGCTGGACCCAGGCGCCGGCGTGGGGTCGCTTTCTGCCGCCTTCGTTGCAGCGATGTGCCGCAGGCCACGGCGCCCCGATGCCATCACCCTAACTGCTTACGAGATTGATCCGACGCTCATCGGCCATCTCCAAGCGACACTCGATCTGTGCCGGACGGTGAGCGAGGACGCAGGAATCCGATTCGAGGGAAGGATCGTCCCCGAGGACTTCTTGGAAGTCGGTGCGAGCACCTTGGCCGGTGATCTATTCTCCGCAGGGGAGGAGGAACGATTCGACTGCGCTATCCTCAACCCTCCCTATAGGAAGATCCGGACGGAATCCCGCGAGCGGAAGCTGCTCCGCGCGATCGGAATTGAGACAAGCAACCTGTACGCCGGCTTTTTAGCGGTGACGGCAAGGCTCCTCGCTTCCGGTGGTGAGATGGTCGCGATCACCCCAAGGAGCTTCTGCAACGGGCCCTATTTCGAGCCCTTTCGCCGTTTCTTCCTGCGGCAGATGCGTTTTCGTCGAGTCCACGTGTTTGACACGCGAGACCGCGCCTTCGCCGAAGACGAGGTTCTGCAGGAGAACGTTGTGTTCCGTGCGGAAAAGACGACCGATCACCCGGGCGCCGATGTCGTGGTCTCCTCGAGCCTCGACTCCGACGAATCGAGCCTCCGGATTCGAACGATCAAGCATGACAATCTTGTTCATTTGGGCGATCCCCATGCCTTCATCCACATCGTTCCTGACGGCGATGGAGATTCGATCCGCCGTCAGATAGCGAGCCTAGAGGCGAGCCTCACGGATCTCGGCCTGACTGTCTCCACCGGACGAGTCGTAGACTTCCGGGCGAGGGATCTGCTCCGCGCTCACCCAGGGCGGAACACGGTTCCTCTAATCTATCCCTGCCACCTTGAGGGCGGTTTCGTGGAGTGGCCGAGCGCCCGCACGCAGAAGCCGAACGCCCTCGATCCCGGCTCCCGGAGCGACGACCTGCTCGTTCCGGCAGGGCACTACGTGCTCGTAAAGAGGTTTTCAGCAAAGGAGGAGCCGCGTCGGGTCGTGGCCGCGGTCTACGATCCTGTCGACATCCCGGGCGACCGGGTCGCATTCGAGAACCACCTGAACTACTACCATCTTCAGGGCTCGGGGCTGCCAGCGACCGTGGCGAGAGGGCTGGCCGCCTTCCTGAACTCGACGCTCGTCGATTCCTACTTCCGTCAGTTCAGCGGACATACTCAAGTCAACGCCACCGACCTCCGCTCCTTACGGTACCCGGGCTGGAACAAGCTCGTTGCGCTCGGCCGGCGGATCGGGAAGAGCTTCCCCGCGCAGGGGGAGTTGGATCGCCTCGTTGACGAGGTAGTGCCTCGTGGCTAAGGGGGCGCCCAAGAGGAATACCCCCAGCGCGAGACGCGTGGCCGAAGCCCTCACCATCCTGAAGGCTTTGAGTGTGCCACGGGAGCAGCAAAACGAGCGTTCCGCCTTGGCCCTTCTGGCGTTGCTCGGGATGACGCCGAGCAAACGGTGGAGCGCAGCAGGGGCTCCGATGCTCGGGATCACTGAATTGATGAACTTTTTCCGGGACCACTTCGGCAAGAGATACGCCCCGAATACCCGGGAGACTGTCCGCCGATTCAGCGTGCACCAGTTCGTCCAGATGGGGCTCGTCGTGGCCAACCCTGATGACCGCCGCCGGCCCGTGAACAGCCCGGACAACCGCTACCAGGTCGTCCCCACGCTGCTGAAGCTCGCCCGCACATACGGTTCGCCCGCGTGGATGGACAACCTGACGGGTTTCCTGAAGAACGCGGAGGGCCTTCGCCGGCTTCACCCTCGGGAGCGTGAGATGGTGCTGATTCCGGTAAGGCTCCCCAACGGCTCGGAGCTGAAGATTACGGCGGGCGGCCAGAACGTACTGGTGAAAAAAATAGTCGAGGACTTCTGCCCGCGCTTCACTCCGGGCGGAGTCGTGATCTACGTGGGCGACACTGGTGACAAGCAGCGTCACATTGAGTCCGGCTACCTTGAGCAGCTCGGCGTGGAGATGGACGAGCACGGCAAGGTCCCCGATGTTGTTGTTCACCTCCCGGAAAGGAATTGGCTCGTCCTGATCGAAGCGGTCACCAGCCACGGCCCAATCGGTCTGAAGAGACACAACGAGTTGAAGGACCTCTTCAAGGGGGCGCGAGCCGGTCTGGTGTTCGTGACTTCGTTTCTTACGCGGCTGGCCATGACCAAGTACCTCGCGGACATCGCATGGGAAACGGAGGTTTGGATCGCTGAGGCACCCAGCCACATCATTCATTTCAACGGCGAGCGGTTCCTTGGGCCGTATGGGTAGCTCCGATGGAACGTTCCGTGCGGATTTGCCAGCCCAGACACCGGGGCCGTTCGGCCAGCCAAGACGATGTAAAGTGGAAACGTTGCCAACGGTTCTGTGCGCCGATCTGGTGAAACGCAGGAGTCTCTTCGCCGATGGCTCCAGGGGCGCAACGATAAGACCGCTTGCTGACGCGCGCGGCTCCGAAACAGAGGAGCGGATGCGCAAACGCACCACGTCTACATGATAGAGGATAGAAGAAGAGGGATTCCTCGATGCTAGCCCGGTTTCTGCTGCCCTTGCTGCTTCTGGCGGCCAGCTTCAAGCTCTATCTCAAAGATGGGAGCTGGCAGCTTGTGAGCGAGTACAAAGTGGAGCAGGACCGGGTGCGTTATTACAGCGTCGAGCGCAGCGATTGGGAGGAGATCCCGCTCGAGCTCGCCGATTTGAAGCGCACCGGGAAAGAAATCCAGGACCGCCAGGCGCGCGACAAGGAAGAAGCCAGGCTGATCGAGGAGGAAGACAAAGCAGAGCGCGAAGCCCGCCGCGAAGTGGCTCGCGTTCCAGAGGATGCTGGCGTCTTTTTCGCCGACGGCGGCGAGATAAGACCGCTCAAGCAGGCCGAAATCAAGGTCAACAACGACAAGCGCCGTTCTATCCTGAAAGTTCTAACGCCGCTGCCGGTGATCACCGGCAAGGCAACGGTGGAAATCGATGGCGAGACTTCCGCCTTTGCAGTTCACACTGAGCTGCCGGAATTCTACTTCCGCCTGTCACAGCCGCAGAGGTTCGGCATCATCAAGCTGACGCCCGGCAAAGGAATCCGCGTCGTCGAAAAAATCACCATCATCCCGGTGTCCAAGGAGATGGTCGAGGAGCCGCAGCCGGTGGAGATCTTCCGCCGGCAGGTGGGCGAGAATCTCTACAAGGTCTGGCCCATGGAAGCGCTGGCGCCCGGAGAATACGCCGCCGTCGAGTACACCGAGGGGAAAGTGAACCTCCAGGTCTGGGACTTCGCTTACAAGCCGAAGAAATAGGCCCTGGCTAGCGGCTAGCCCGCCAGCGACTTCGCCGCGCTCAACGCCGCTTCGTAATTGGGGTGATCGGCTACTTCCTTCACGTATTCGGCGTGGCGAATCATGTTGTTGCTGTCGACGACGAAGATCGCCCGGCTCTCGATGCGCAGCTCCTTGATGAGCGTGCCGTAAGCGCTCCCGAAAGAACCCGTCCTGTGATCGGAGAGCATCTTCACGCGCTCGACGCCGAACGCGCCGCACCAGCGCTTCTGCGCGAACGGCAGATCCATGCTGACGGTGTAGATGTCCACGCCGGAGAGCTTGGCCGCCTCCTCGTTGAAGCGCTTGGTCTGGGCGTCACAAACAGGCGTATCGAGAGAAGGCACCACGCTGAAAATGCGAACCGAGTTGCCGGTCGCTGCGAGATTCACGGGTTGCAGCGAGTTATCCACCATGTCGAAATCCGGCGCCGCGTCGCCGGGTTTCAGATCCGGCCCCACGAGCGTGAGCGGGTTTCCTCGCAGCGTGGTTGCACCTGGTCTTTCCATCATTCCTCCTAAAAAAAGGGGACAGGGTAGCCTGTCCCCGGTTTGTTATTCTAACAGCCTCGCCAGTTCGCCCACATCGGTGGCCGGCAACTGGCAGGTGAAGTTCTCGCACACATACGCGGCAGCTTTGCCGTCAACCGGGCGCATGTCGCGCACTGCCGGCAGCCATTCAGCAAGCGACTCGCCGGCCAGCAACGTGATGGCATGCGGAAGAAAGCGCCGGCGAATTTCAGCGAGCATCGCCTGGGCATCGCCGGCGATCACAATCTGCTTCGGCCTGGCCAGGGTGAACATGTACGCCGCCAGCATCCGCGGCAAAGTGATCGCAGCGGATTGCAGTCTGCCCGCGAAATGGCGAAAGGCTCGCCGAGCGGCGTCGCCGAAGGCCGCATCCCTGGTGATATGCTCGAGGCGCAGCAGGTTCAGAATCGCGATGGAATTGCCCGACGGCTCCGCTCCATCGTAGTCGTCCTTCAAACGCATGAGGAGGGCTTCCTCGTCCGTCGCGGTGCTGTAGAAGCCGCCGTCGGGATCCTCGAACAGCTCCAACATTTTCCGTGTCAGCCGTTCGGCTTGCTTCAAATGAGCGACCTCGAAGTCCGCTTCGTACAGATCCAGCAACCCTTGCGCAAAGAAGGCGTAATCATCGAGGAAGCCTGGGATCGCCGCTTCGTCCTCGCGGTAGCGCCGCAGCAGGATATCGCCGCGCGTCATCTCGCTCAGAACAAAAGCTGCCGCTTTCTGTGCCGCCTCGAGGTAGCGCCGGCTGCCAAGCGCCTGCGCCCCTTTGGCGAAAGCCGAGATCATGAGACCGTTCCAGCCGGCCAGGATCTTGTCGTCCAGGTGCGGCCGCACCCGCTGTCCCCGGCGCGCCATCAATTGAGCGGAGGCGCCGGCCAGAGCGCTCTCTACTTCAGTTTCGGAAACTCCGAAATGCCGCGCAGTCTCTTCTATGGTGTGCGCCTGAAAGAAGATGTTGCGAGCGGTGAACTCGCCGTGGGCGTCTTCGGCAACATTGCCTCCCGGCTCGACGCCGAACCGGTAGCAGAACCACTCCGACTCCGGCTTGCGCAGCAATTCGTCGATCTCTTGCGCGGACCAGATGTAAAAGGCGCCCTCGCCCTTGTGTTTTGGATCGGCAGGGTCAATCACGCTGTCGGCGTCTTCGGCCGAGTAGAAGCCGCCGCGCACGTCCGTCATATCGCGCAGCACGTAGTCGAGCGTCTCGCGGGCGATTTGTGCGTAGAAGGCATCCTGGCTGATCTGATACGCCTCCAGATACGCGATGGCCAGTTGGGCCTGGTCGTACAGCATCTTCTCGAAGTGCGGCACGAACCAGCGCGCATCCACCGAATAGCGGTGAAAGCCGCCTCCAAGCTGGTCGTACATGCCGCCTTTGTACATTTCGCGCAGCGTCACCAGCGCCATGTCGAGCGCTTCCTGCTGGTGCGTTCGCCAGTAGTAGCGGAAAAGGAAATCGAACTGCACGGGGCGGGGGAACTTCGGCGCTCCGCCGAAACCGCCCCATTGAGGATCGAAACTGCGTCGCAAGGCGTAGTAGCAGCTTTCGAGCGCACTCTCGTCGAGCACCGCCGGCGGCGCTTTCGCAGCCAGCATTTCACCAAGCTGGCGGGTGATGTCCCCGCTGCTCTCCAGAATCCGCGCCCGATCGCTCTGCCACGATTTCGCGATGTGCTCGAGCAGCGTGCCAAACCCGGGCCGCCCGTAGCGGTTGTCCGGGGGAAAATAAGTTCCGCCATAAAATGGCTTCAGATCCGGAGTCAGCCACACCGACATCGGCCAGCCGCCGCCGCCGGTGGTCGCCTGCACAAAGGACATGTAGATCCGGTCCACGTCCGGCCGCTCCTCGCGATCCACCTTGATGGGCACGAAGGAGCGGTTCATGAGGTGCGCGATCTCTTCTGATTCAAACGATTCGCGCTCCATCACGTGGCACCAGTGGCAGGTGGAATAGCCGATGGAGAGAAAAATCGGCTTATCCTCGGTGCGAGCTTTGTGGAACGCCTCTTCGCCCCAGGGCTGCCAGTCCACCGGATTATGAGCGTGCTGAAGCAGGTACGGGCTCTTTTCGTGGATCAAGCGGTTGGTATGCATCGAGGCAACCATTATCGGATGCCGATGGCCCCCGAAAGGATTCTAGAATGAAACGGTGCGCTGCTACTTTCTTTTGTGGATGACGGCCGCGGCGGTTGCACAAGAGCCGCTGCAAGAAGACCTGGGCTCGGCAGGCCTGGCGCAGACGCTCCGCAAGCTGGCGGTCAACGTGCGCGTGCTGCATATCGCTGCTCACCCCGACGATGAAGACAGCGCGACGCTGACCTGGCTGGCGCGTGGACAAGGCGCCCATCTCGTGCTGCTTTCCTTGAATCGCGGCGAGGCCGGCGCCAATCTGGTCAGCAGCGATTTCTTCGATCGCCTGGGCGCTTTGCGTACGGTCGAGTTCCTGCGCGCCTGCCAGTATTACGGAGCCGGCGGCCTGCGGTTTACGCGCTTCGTCGATTATGGCTACTCGAAGAACGTCGCTGAGACCTTCCGCAACTGGAACCGCGACGCGGTTTTGGCCGACGTGGTACGCGTGATCCGCGAAGAACAGCCGCACATTGTGATCTCCCGATGGGGAGGAACGCCTCGCGATGGCCATGGCAACCATGAGGCGGCCGGAATCCTGGCTCGCGAGGCTTTTGAAGCGGCCGGCGATCCGATGCGCTTCCCCTCGCAGATGGCCGCCGGACTCAAGCCCTGGCAGCCATTAAAACTTTACCTGAATCATCGCCGTGAAGATGAATACACAGTGCGTATCGACTCGGGCGCCTATGACCCGTGGCTCGGCAAGTCCTATGCGCAAATGGGGCGGCTCGGCTACCGCCAGCACCGCTCCCAGGGCGCCGGCCCTTCGATTCCGCAGCCAGGTCCCGTGTACGGCTACTACTTGCTCGCCGGCTCGAAAGCAGGGCCGGCTCAAAAGGAGACACACTTGTTCGAGCGGCTGGATACATCGCTCGGCAAGTGGCCTCCGTTGGCTTCGCTGATTACAGAAGCGCAGGGGCGATTCCAAGCCAACAAGCCCAGTGAGCTGCTTCCGATTCTGGCAAAGGCGCTTGCACAGGTGCGCGCCGGAGGCCGATCCAAAGACCTCGAGATCAAAGAAGCGCAACTGCTGCTGGCCCTCGAGCAAGCAGCGGGAATCTCCTTTCAGGCGCTCGCCGACCCGGATCAGCCGGTCACCGGGCCGGCGGCCAACTTTCGCGCCTGGGAGAGCTTTCTCTATGCGACGCCGGGCCAGCGCTTCACGGTGACCGCCTCGTTCCACTCACCGAATCTCCCAATGGAGCGTATCGAGCTGCTGGTGCCGGCGGGCTGGAGCGTGAAGCAACTGGACGCCGGCCGCTTTGAGATTCAACTGCCGGGGGATGCGGCTCCTACCGCCGCTTACTGGCGGCGGCCCTCGGTCCGCGAAGCGAGATACAACATTTCCGAAGACCAATGGTTTGGCCGCCCGCTGCCTCCTTGCCCTGTGCGCGCCCGCGCCATCTATCGTGTCGGAGGCGTGGAAGCCTCCGTCGAGCGCGATGTGCAGGTCAGCTATCTGGATCAGCTCGGAATCCAGCTCCGGCGCAGCCTGGCGGTGGCGCCCGCCGTCTCGCTGCGATTCTTCACCGAGGCAGGCTATCTCCCTCTGCGAGGCGGCGCCTACAGGCTCACGGTGGCGGTGCGAAACCATTTTCATGGGCCGGCGAACGGCGTCGTGCGAGTGGAAGCGCCTCCCGGCTGGCAGGTGAGGCCCGCATCCGCGACCGTCGCACTCGCCAAAGAGAGCGAGGAATCCGCGCAACCCTTCGACGTCTCTGCTCCCGCAGGTGTGAAGGAGGGCGTCTACGAAGTGCGCGCCATCGCCCATGTCAACGGGCGTGATTGGTCGTCAAGCTTTCTGCCGGTCACCGAGGCCGGCCTCGCCAGCGTGTATTTGTCCCAACCCTCGACGCATCAGGTGCGAGTGCTCGATGTCGCCCTCGTCCGGGGACTTCGCACCGCCTACATTCCCGGCACTGGAGACGATGTGCCCGAAGCCATGCGCCAGCTCGGCTTGGCGTCCGACATCCTCGACACCGACACGCTCGCCACCGGTGACCTCTCCCGCTACCACACGATCCTGCTGGGTATCCGCGCGTACGCCGCTCGCAAGGACGTCAGGACCTTCAACAGCCGCCTGCTCGAATACGTCAACAACGGCGGCGTGCTGGTGGTGCAGTACAACACCCAGGAGTACGACAACAATTACGGGCCCTATCCGTACTCGATGACGATGCGCGCCGAGGAAGTCAGCGAGGAGGATGCGCCGGTGCGGTTTCTTGCTCCCGATGACGCCGTGTTCCATTTCCCAAACCGGATCACAGAGGAAGATTTTGACGGATGGGTCGAGCAGCGCGGCTCGAAGTTCTTCACCACCTGGGACGCGGGCTGGAAGCCGCTGATCGAAACCCATGATGCCGGGCAGGCGCCGCAGCGAGGCGCCTGGCTGGCTGCGCGTCATGGAAAAGGCCTGTATGTGTACTGCGCGCTCGCCTGGTACCGCCAGTTGCCGTTCGCCGTGCCGGGCGCGGCTCGCATCTTCGCCAATCTGGTGTCACTGGGCGCGCCCGATGCGCCGTGGCGGAAGTAGCTCCCCCTCCCGGATGGTCACCAGGCGGTCTGCTTCCAGGCCAGGGTAAGTCTCCTGCTTTCCACCGGGCCAGATCACGGTTACGTCGGCTTTGGTTTCTTTGCCTAATCCAAAATGGAGCCGGGGGTCGTTGACCGAGTAGAAACTCGCCTGGCTGGTCAATGCCTGGGCCTGACGCCGGTTGCCGTACTTCACAATGACTCGCGCTCCAATCGCGCTCCGGTTTGTTCTCACGCCCTCCAGCCGCACTTTCAGCCAGTGAGCGCCCGCCGGGAGATCATTGCGCAACAGGCTCGGCGGTTCGTTCAGGTTCACGATGACGACATCGATGTCGCCATCGTTGTCAAAATCGCCGAACGCGGCGCCGCGGCTCGAATGCACTGCCGCCACGCCTGGTCCTGCTTCTTCCATCAACTGCTCGAATTTACTGTTCCCCAGGTTGCGGAAGACGACGCGCGGCGTCCTATAGGGGTACGCCGGCAGCGGCTTTTCCGTTTCCGCGTAGACGTTCCCGGTGACGAAGAACAGGTCCGGCAGGCCATCGTTGTCAAGGTCCGTGATCGCCGCGCCCCAGCCGACAAACCGGGTCTCCACCGCGAGCCCGGTGCTGATGGTGTCGTCACGAAAATTGCCCTTACCGTCGTTGCGGTAAAGAATATTCGTGTCGTCGCTGAAGTGCGTCTTGAACAGATCGAGATGCCCGTCGAGGTTGTAATCGCCGATGCCGATGCCCATGCCCGCTTGCTCCATTCCGTCATCGTTGAGCGCGATGCCGCGCTCGAGGCCTTCGTCGACAAACGCGCCTTTGCCCGTGTTGCGAAGCAGCAGACTGGGGCTGGAATCGCCGGCGATGTAAATGTCCGTCCAGCCGTCGGAATCGATGTCCACGGCCACTGCCGTCATGGCGTAGGTGCCGCGGATCTTGCTGACACCGGTGCGGTCGCTTACGTCTTCAAAGCGCAGGCCGCCCTTGTTCTCGAACATCCACAGACGGCCCGGCGGCAGCCCGCGCGGCCCGCAGGCAACCGGGACGCCCTTCCAGGCGCAATTCGGGTTCTGGCCGGGCTTCGGGGTGCGAGCCATGTCAAAGTCGATGTAGCTGGCGATGAACAGATCGAGATCGCCATCCAGATCGTAGTCGATAAACGTCGCGCCGGAGCTCCACCACGGCCGTTCGCGCTTTGGAAGAACCAACCCCGCCTGCTCGGTGATCTCTTCAAACCCGCCCTTGCCCGTATTTCGATACAGCCGGTTCTGGCCCCAGTAAGTGACAAAGAGATCCTCCCAGCCGTCGTTGTCGATATCTCCGGTGGCGACGCTCATGCCCCAGCCGCTTTGCCGCAAGCCGGCCTTGTCGGTCACATCCTCGAAGGTTCCATCACCTTTGTTGCGATAGAGGCGGCTGGTGGCGTCGGCGGGCATTTGGCCGAAGCGCGCACCGCTCACCAGGAAAATGTCCAGCCAGCCGTCGTTGTCGTAGTCGAAGAAAGCAACGCCGCCGCCGGAAGTCTCGACGATGTAGTTGATGCGGTCGATGCCGCCGTAGACAACGGGGGCGCGCAAGCCGGCGTGCCCGGCGACATCGGTGAACTTGGCCTGAAACGGAATGCCGGAAGGCTTGCCTCGAGGCTGCGGCCTGACGCCGCGGGAGGCGATCCCTTGCGCAAACACGGCAGCCCCGGCCAAAACCAAGGCAAAGGCACTGCCGCGCATGTCACCGCTCCGCGAAAGGGCTTCGGCTGCCGCTTGCGCGGCAGGCCATGCGGGCAGCCTCGACGACTTCGGGAGGGCCTGTCACGGAATAACGTTGCCAGCCGTTCGGGACCGCTTGCTGACGCGCGCGGCTCAGCAAGGGCTTCCGAGCCGCGACCGTGAGGGAGCGGTTGGAAAGGTTACTTAACAGCGCATCGATGAATGCGGTCAGGCAGCCGAGAAACTGGTTTTCGTTCAGCGAAAGGAAGCGTGTGATCTGCAAACAGGCCTCATCGGGAAAGGTGTTCCCCGAGCTCGGTGACAATCTGCTCCGGCGAAACCCGCTCGCCGCTGTTCATCCGGTCCAGCAGCCCTTCGATGATCTGCTTGGCCTCGTCCTTGCCGTAGTTCCTCAGGAATCCGTCAAAGAAGTGTTCGCCGGACATCGCCCGGTTGATCTCGCTTTCCTTATTGTGATCCTGCAGCTCGGTGAAATAGACCACGCGGAACTTGCCGGTGTAGATGCTCTCCCGGTAGATCTCGAACATCGTCTTGTCGGACTCAAAGGCCATAAACCTTTGAACGTAGCATAAACGATCGCGCCGCTATGATTTCCGCGCGCAGCTCATGGATTCGCTGCCGCCCTGGTTCTCTCCAGCGCTGCGGCCGTGTAGCTGAGCACGTCTCCCCGCTCGCGGGCCAGATCCATCAGCCGCTCGAAGTCTCCCGCCATATGACACAGTTGCAGGACTGAGGGACATGATATTTCCGCGGGCGCCAGATCCCGCAGATGGCTGAGCGAGATCTCGAGCGCCTCCGTGAAGCGCCCCAGCCGCACCAGCAGTTTCACCACAGCTTCGGCGGCCGCATAACCGGCCTCCTCGGGATCGCTCGCGGCCACTTTGCGCCGAAAGTGTTCCATGGCCGCCTCGACATCCTCGCCGAGCAGAGCCTGCACGTACATCCCATAGTCGGTATAGACATCCTCGAACGGGGGCTGCCCGCGAAAATGGAACTGCTTGGACAGCCGCCGGCCATATCGGCACAAGTCGCGGATCAACAGCAGAGTGTCCCGTTCGGTGGTTTCCAGGCTGTACTGGATGACGGAGATCAGGTGCGATGTATCGACATAATAATCGTACTCGCCGAACAGCCACTCGCGGCCGTCGATCAATTCTCCAACGCGGCTTGCCTCCGGTGTCTTCCCTTCGCGGCTCTCAATGGCGTCCTTCAGCCGGCCGGCCAATTCCACCGAGAGGCTGCGCACCAGCAGGGCGATGCACGCCTCGCGGTCCTCCTGGATGGGGTACATTCCGAAGCAGGTGATTGCCCGGCACATGCCGTGCTGCCCCAGCACCAGTGCGAGCCCCTTGGCCGGATGCACTCCCTCCTGAAGCGCGATCTGGATTACGGCGTCGGTCGCGTCCTCGAGCGACAACCGCTCGATCGCCTCTTTCACCGGTCCGGTTTCGCCAATCGCCCGAAGGTATGGCCACGCCCGATCGATCTCTCCCTTCGCCAGGAACATCGAGCCAGCCTCCCGCGCCGCCTCGACCATCTCTTCCTCATACGCCCTTCGCGCCTCCGCCGGAAACGAGGCTGCGGATTCGGTCTGAATCAAAGGCAGCCCCAGATCGAGCCGTTTCTTCATCAGCCTGGCCTCGAACAGCAGCGGAATCTCCTGCTGGCGGCGGAATTTCCCGATGAGGAAATCGAGGCTGCCCGATGGATGCTCGCCGGCCAGCTTTTCTTCCAAGGCGCCGAACAGCTCTTCGCTCATGATGATGGTGCGCGGTCAATCGCTCTTGCGGAAGCAGTAAAGCGAGCTGCGCGTCCGCAGGTACATTTTTCCATCGGCAATCGCGGGCGTCGCGTGGCACTCGTCGTCGAGATCATTCACTTTCAGCACTTCCCACTCGCCGCCGGCTTTCAGAACCACTGCATTTCCGGCCTGGGAAATCACGTACACCTTGTCGTCCGCTCCCACTGGCGAAGAGAAATACTGGCTGAGCGCGCCGTGCAGCCGTCCCTGCTTGATCACCGAGCCATCGGCCGGGTTGATCGACGTCAGAATGCCGCCTTCTTTCATCAGGTACAGCACCCCCTTGTACAACAGCGGCGACGGCACGTTGGGAAGCGATTTCGTGTAACGCCACAACAGCCCGCTCTCCGTAATATCGCCTTTTGGCCCCAGCCGGATCGCGGAAAAGCCATTCTGCGCCGAGCGGCGGCTTTGATAGAACCGCCAGTCGCGCGCGCCGAGCGAGCCGTCGTCGTCCAGATCCACCGCTCGCCAATCCTTGGTGATCTTCGGATCAGGCACCTCCTCTCTGGCCAGCTTCCCATCGTGATTCGCGTCCCACAGCTTCAGCACGTCCTCGAATGGCGGGATGTTCTCCTGCTGGCCCGTGTCCGAGCCGCCTGCCCAGCAGAGCAGATAGATCACCTGCTTTTCCAGATCCAGCACCGGCGTGGGTTTCAATTGCCATGTCAGCCCGCGGTACCACCAGACTTCTTTTCCGGTTTCCACGTCGTAGGAAGTGAGCTGATACGACCCGGCCAGGATGGCCTGCACTGGTCCGCCGGCGGGCCGGTAGATCACCGGTGTCGAGAATCCGCGGGTGTACTCGGGCCGCTCCGAGCGCCACTTCCGCTTGCCCGTGTTCTTGTCAAACGCCGCCAGGTACGACCCGCTTTCCGAGTCGCACGCTTGCAGCAATGTATCCCCGGCCAGCACCGGAGAGGCGCCCATGCCGAACGGGTTGTTGAAAGGCTCCATCGGCAAGCGCCACCGCTCATTGCCATCCGGGCCATAGGCGAGGAGGCCGAAATCGGTGAAGAACACGTACACGTTCTTGCCGTCGCTCACCGGACTCGGCGAAGCCGGCGTGTTGGATTTGTGCAGCTCCTGCACGCGCGGCCGGGGAGCTTCTCTGCGCCAGAGAATCCTGCCGCTGGCTCGATCCAGGCAGAACGTCAGCAGCAAGTTGCCCTCGAATGCGGTCAGAAAAATACGGTCTCCGGCCAGCACGGGAGACGAGTGCCCTGGTGGCAGCGCGGTCTTCCATACGACGTTCTTGTCCGGTCCGAACTCCACCGGCAGGTTCCTGTTGTTCGATACTCCGGCGGCATTCGGGCCGCGAAATTGCAGCCAGTCTTCGGCCATTAAGGGGACGGCGCACAGCAGTCCCAGGAAGAATCTCGTCAGCAAAGCCCCTCCCTCAAAAGCGCAAAGGCCGCACCCCGCGGCGCCATAGCCTTGAGGAACACCGGAGTGTCCCTGCCGCGGGCGCGGTCCGTTTTGCGCGTCTTCCTCAAAAGCTCGCACAGGCCGGGCCGGCCTCCATACCGGTGAGGAACCCGCCGGGCTGTCCACAACCGCGCTCAAACTCCGAGCGGCGGTTGCGCGAGCATCATCACTCTCAGGCCCGCCTGTTCAAAATGGCCATCCGTGGTCAGCGCCTCCGTCAGACGGCGCCGCTCCATGACCAAGAAGGACAGACAATCTGTCAGGCTCCAGTTCTTGTCGGGCCTGCCGCGATAAAGCTGGATGGCAGAGTCCATCGGTTCGGCTTGGAGTGGGTAATGGTCGTGTTGATCGGCCAGATCGGTGGGCAGCGCGTCGCTGTCAACCGCATTGGCGGCGATCCAAGCCAACGCCGACTCTTCCGCTGGCTCATGCGGGCCCACCCGCTCGATCTGCAAGATCAAGGCCTGATTCGGTGGCATGTCGAGAGGCTCATCAGGGATGATAGCCTTGCCGTCAAAATGTGCGTTGACCGTCATGAAGGCCCCTTATCGGCGACCTCTTCCAGTATGCCAGGAACGCCGGAGGTTGGTCCAGTGCACTTCAAAGTCGGGCCAGGCAGCTCGCCACGACGGTCCTGGCATGCCGTCCGCGCGGTATCCGGCTTGGCCCACCAAGGCGAAACGCGGAGGCAAACGGAGAGAAGGAGAACGCACGAAACGTCGGCCAACAATGGTCCGGCCAAGTGATTGTTTCGAAAGGTGATCCGGACTGCCGAAACGCGGTCTTGGACCGATTTTTCCACGACCGGCGATTTGACCTGTCAAGGCTTGCACACACAAACAAGTTCTATAATAGCAATGCACAGAGGCATGAATGACCACGAAAGATGCCCTTCACCAACTCGTCGACGAACTACAGGAGGATCAAGCGGAACTGGCTCGCCATTGGCTGGAGGATCTGCGTCATGCGGCCGACGACGACGGTCCACCGCTCGACGCGGAAACCCTGGCTTCGCTCGATCGCGGTCTCACCGACATCTCCGCCGGCCGTGTGAAGCCCCTCGATGAGTACGAGCGCGAACGCGGATTGTGAACTACCGCGTCGTTGTCGCGCACGAAGCCGAGAAGGTGCTCGACCGGCTTGATCGGCCAACGGAGCAGCGCGTCCGGGCACGATTCCTACAGCTCGCCGAAGACCCTTTCGATTCCCGCCTCTCGGCGCCACTGACCGAACGCCCTGGCGTACGGAAGTCACGCGTCGGCGGCTGGCGCATCCTGTTTACGGTTGACCGCGACGCGAGGGTACTCTTCGTAGCGACCGTCGATACTCGCGGTCAGGTGTACAAACACTCGTGACTATTTGGAGCCGCTCCAGCGCGTCGGAGACCAGTGACACGCGGGCCGGCCGCGATCCGCACCTGCGTCCCGCGTGAAGGCTCCCGACCGCCTGCCGTTGAGCGGCAAAATCGCAGTACACTGGTGCATGTCAGGAGCCGCATTCCCCGTGATTTCTACCGTTCAAACCGATGTCGATGCCCGCCAGCGGCAGGTGAAAGAAAAGCTCGACGCCTGGACGCGTGAGGTCGTCCAATGGCATTTCGATCCCGCCACCGGCGCCCCCTTCTGGATCGAGTGGGCCAACAAGGCAGGCTGGGATCCGCGCATGGAAATCCACTGCTACGACGACCTGGCCAGATTCGGCAACTTCCAGGACGAGTGGCTGCGCGGCGGGCCCGTGCGCCGCTGGGTTCCGCTGGCCTATCAGAACAGTCCCATCACGGTCTTTGAGACTGGCGGCAGCACCGGCGTGCCCAAATCGCGGATCAACATCAACGACTTCCGCATCGACTACGAATTGTTCAGCGAGACCTTGCCCGACGAGCATTTTCCCAAGGGCAGCGACTGGATCTCGATCGGCCCCTCCGGCCCGCGGCGTCTGCGCCTGGCTGTCGAGCACCTCGCCCAACATCGCGGCGGCATCTGTTTCATGGTCGATCTCGATCCCCGCTGGGTCATTAAGCTCATCAAGTGGGGCGAGATGGCGATGATGGAGCGCTACAAGCAGCACGTCATCCACCAGGCGCTCATTCTGCTCAAAGCGCATCCCAACATCCAGTGCATCTTCACGACTCCGAAGCTGCTCGAAGCGCTGTGCGAAAAAGTATCGCTCAAGAGGCTCGGCATCAAAGGCGTCTTCTGCGGCGGCACTGAGATGACGCCGCAGTTTTGCCGCTTTGCCGTCGAAGAACTGCTCGAAGGCGTTTATTTCGCGCCTACGTACGGCAACACGCTGATGGGCCTTGCCGTTCACAAGCCGCTGACAGCGGAAGACGGCTACGCGATCATCTACTACCCGCCCGTCCCGCGCGCCATGATCGAAGTCGTCGATCCCGACAATCCCAGCCGCATCGTCGAATACGGGGAAACAGGCCGCGCACGCCTTACCACGCTCACCAAGGAATTCTTCATGCCGCGGTTTCTCGAGCGCGATGAATGCGAGCGCGAGCGTCCGCATCCCAGCTACCCCTGGGACGGCGTCCGCAACGTCCGCCCCTTTTCCCGGTTCTCCGGCAGCGTTGTTGAAGGAGTCTACTAAGTCGCGCAGGCCACCGGCCTGGGATTGCCGCCATGCGCATCTACGCCTTCACCGCCGGCGCAGCGAGCATGTACTGTGGAAGCTGTCTCCGCGACAACGCGCTCGCCCGCGAAATGAAGGCGCAGGGTCACGACGTCCTCCTGCTGCCCGTCTACACGCCCACGCTGGTGGATGAAGAAAATGTCGCCACCCACCATGTATTGTTTGGCGGAATCAGCGTGTACCTCCAGCAATACTCGGCCTTCTTCCGCAGGACGCCTTGGTTCGTGGACAGGATCTGGGACTCGTGGCTCGCCTTGAAGGCAGCTTCGCGCCGGTCCATTCCCGTGAATCCCAAGTTCCTCGGCGAAATGACCGTGGCGATGCTCGAAGGCGAGAGCGGTCCGCAGCACAAAGAGTTTGAGAAGATGGTGTACTATCTGGCGCACCTGGAGCGGCCGGACGTGGTGACGCTGCCGAATTCGCTTCTGATCGCCATGGCGGAGCCCATCCGGCGGGCGCTCGGCTGCCCGGTGTTCGTTACCCTTCAGGGAGAGGATCTGTTTCTCGAAAACCTCGAGGAGCCGTTTCGCACCCGCTCGCTTGCGCTGATCCGGGGCCAGGTGGCGACAGCGGACGGCTTTGTTGCCGTCAGCGAATTCTGCGGGCGTCTGATGTCGGCCTACCTCGACATCCCCAAAGACAAGATGCATGTGGCGCCCCTCGGCGTGAATACCCGCGATCTGGCGATGCGCGTAAAGACGCCCGGCGCGCCGTTTACCATCGGGTACCTGGCGCGCATCACCCCGGAAAAGAGCCTGCACCAGCTTTGCGAGGCCTACCTCTGGATGAGGCGCGAAGGCGGGCTTCCGCCCAGCCGAATCGAGGCCGCCGGCTACCTGGCGCCGGAGTATCGCGAGTATCTCCGGATCATTGAGAAGCAAATGAAGGAGTGGGGCCTTGGGGATGAATTCCACTACCGCGGGGCGCTCGACCGCGAGCACAAAGTGCGCTTTCTGCGCAGCCTCGATGTGCTCAGCGTGCCCAGCGTATACGCCGAGCCCAAAGGGTTGTATGCGCTCGAAGCCATGGCTTGCGGTGTGCCTGTCGTCGAGCCGCGCCACGGCGCATTTCCGGAGATGATCGACAAGACCGGCGGTGGTTTGCTCGCTGAGCCGGATCATGCTGCCAGCTTTGGCCGCCTCATCCTGCAATTGTGGAAGGAGCCGGCCCTTGCCGAGGAGCTGGGCCGCCGGGGTTACGAAGGTGTGCGGCGGCATTACACAGTCGAGCGGATGGCGGTGAGCGCCGCCCGGGTTTACTCGAACGCTATTCTTCCGGCAGTGGATTCGTGAGGCCGCACATGTCGTGTGCTAGATTGAAAAATTCATGACGCAAACGGCCGCGCTGAAGCAGACGCCTCTCAACGCCGTGCATTGCCAGGCGGGCGCCAAGATGGTCGATTTCGGCGGCTGGAACATGCCGGTGTACTACACCGGAATCCTGGAGGAGCATCGCGCCGTGCGGCGCTCTGTCGGCCTGTTCGACGTCAGCCACATGGGCGAAATCGAAATCAAAGGACCAGAGGCCTTCCAGCTCATCGATTTCCTGACGCCGAACACGGTCTCCAGGCTTAGATCCGGCCAGGCGCAATACTCAGCTCTGCTCTATGAGCACGGCGGCTTTGTCGACGACATCCTGGTGCACAAAGTCGCCGATGGCCACTACTTCCTGTGCGTCAACGCATCGAACCAGGAAAAAGACTACCAGCACATTTGCGGGCACAACCGGTTCCAGGCCCAAGTGGAATTCGCCGGCGAGCGCTATGCACTGCTGGCCATCCAGGGCCCGCGATCCATCGAGACGTTGCAGAAACTCACCAGGACCGAACTGGCGCCGATCAAGTATTACCATTTCGTCGACGGTGAGATTGCGAGTGTGCCGGCACGGATTGCGCGCACTGGCTATACAGGCGAGATCGGCTTTGAAACCTATCTGCCGCCGGAGCAGGCGCCTCCGGTGTGGGATGCGGTGCTCGATGCCGGCGCCGAATTCGGGATCAAGCCCGCCGGCCTGGGAGCGCGCAACACACTGCGCCTGGAAGCAGCGATGGCGCTCTACGGCCACGAGATCACGGCCAGCATCACACCGCTTGAAGCCGGGCTGGGGCGCATCGTCAAATTCGACAAGGGCGAATTCCTCGGCCGCAAAGCGCTGCTGGCCCAGCAGGAAAAGGGCGTCACGCGCTCGCTGACCGGCTTCGAGATGACCGGCCGCGGCATCGCCCGCGACGGCTATGAAGTCTTTCTCGACGGCGCCGCGGCCGGGTGGGTCACCAGCGGCGGTCCTTCCCCGACACTCAACAAGAACATCGGCATGTGCTATCTCCCGATCGCGCATGCGCAACCCGGGCGCACCATCCAGATCCAGATTCGCGACCAGCCGGTGGAAGCGGTCACCCGGCCCATTCCTTTCTACAAGCGAGCCAGTTGAACATGTATCCGGAAAACTACCGTTACACCAAAGAACATGAGTGGGTCTCGGTGGAAGGCGATGTCGGAACGATGGGCATCACCTTTCACGCGCAGAAGGAGCTGGGCGATATCGTGTATGTGGACTTGCCGAAGGCGGGCGCGACGCTCGAACAGGGAAAGCCGC
Source organism: Acidobacteriota bacterium (assembly GCA_016201205.1). Taxonomy (GTDB): domain Bacteria; phylum Acidobacteriota; class Terriglobia; order Bryobacterales; family Bryobacteraceae; genus CADEFT01. The sequence continues at coordinate 21,736 of JACQDF010000004.1, read as the reverse complement.
TCGGATCGGTCGAGTCGGTGAAGGCCGTCTCCGACATCTATGCACCCGTCTCCGGAGTGGTGGTGGAAGTGAACGAATCGCTGGCCAGGTCACCGGAAAAACTCAACGAGGATCCCCACGGCGCGGCCTGGCTGGTGAAGATTCGCTTGAGCGACTCCTCGCAAGTGAACCAGCTCATGCCGGCCGCCGAGTATCAAAGCTACATAGGAGAGTAGTTTCGCTTTGCGCTATCTTCCGAACTCCGAACTTGAGCGGGGCCAGATGCTGGCCGCGCTCGGTTATGATTCCCTCGAACAGCTTTACGCGCACTTGCCGAAGGAGGTTCTGCTGGCGCGTGCGCTCGATCTGCCTCCCGGCAAGAGCGAGTACGAGATCATCGATTACTTCCGCGCCTTGGGTGACCGTAATGCCGCTGGATACGCATGCTTTCTCGGCGCGGGCTGCTATTCCCACTACCGCCCCGTGATGTGCGACGTGGTGGTTTCTCGCGGCGAGTTCCTGACTTCGTACACGCCGTACCAGGCGGAAATGGCGCAGGGCACGCTCACCACGATCTTCGAGTTCCAGACGATGATCTGCCAGCTCACTGGCATGCAAGTGGCCAATGCCTCGATGTATGACGGCTCGACGGCCGTACCCGAGGCGGCGATGATGGCCATGCGCATCACCAGCCGCTCGAAGATCCTGGTATCGCGCACGCTCCATCCGGAATATCGCACGGTGCTCGGCACGTATCTGCGTCATCTCGGCGCTCCGGTGATCGAGTTCGGCTACGACGCCGAGACCGGGCAGGCGGACTGGGGCGATCTGGAATCGAAGCTCGATGACCGGACAGCGGCGGTGATCGTGCAATCTCCGAATTTCCTGGGCTCGATCGAGGACTGGCGCAAGGCGGCGGCGCTGGCGCACTCGAAAGGCGCATTGCTGATTTACGTCTTCACGGAAGCGGTTTCGCTTGGCCTGCTCGAGCCGCCGCGGGATGCGGACATCGTGGCCGGAGAGCTTCAGTCGTTCGCGCACCCGCCGAGTTTTGGCGGTCCTTACGCGGGCGTCATCGCCGCCCGTGAGAAGTACATTCGCCAGATTCCGGGCCGGCTGGTGGGGGAAACGAAAGACACCAACGGCAACCGCGCGTTCTGCCTTACGCTTGCCACCCGCGAGCAGCACATCCGCCGCGAGAAGGCCACCTCGAACATCTGCACCAACCAGGCGCTGATTGCGTTGATGGCGACGGTGTTCCTGTCGGTGTACGGCAAGCAGGGCTTGCGCGAGCTGGCCCAGCAGAATCTGTCCAAAGCCCACTACCTGGCCGGCGGGCTGCCGCTTCGGTTCCAAGGCCCGTTCTTCAATGAGTTTGTCGTGAAGGCGGGCGCCAGGACGCCCGACGAGATCAACCACGAGCTGCTCGGCCACAAAATCATCGGCGGGCTGCCGCTGGGCCGCTTCTATCCTGAGCTGAGGGACTGCCTGCTGCTGTGCGCGACCGAGATGAGCAAGCGCGCGCAAATGGATCTCGTCAAGAAAGCGATCGCCTAGTCATGCCCGGCAAAACCAGACAGCATATCACCCGGAACGAAGCGCTGCTTTTTGAATTGAGCTCGCCCGGCAAGCGGGGCTACCAATTGCCGGATCTGGACGTGCCGGCGGTGGATGCCGCTTCCGCACTGGGTCCCGGGAACACTCGCCAGGAAATCGAAGATTTTCCGGAGGTCAGCGAAGTCGAAGTCATCCGCCACTTCACACGCCTTTCGACCTGGAACTACGGCATCGATCTCGGCCTGTTTCCGCTGGGCTCGTGCACCATGAAGTACAACCCGCGCGTCAACGAGCAGGTGGCGCGCACCGAGGGCCTGCTGTGGGCGCACCCCTACCAGCCCGAAGCTCTCGCGCAGGGCGCGCTGGAAGTGATCGCGCGCCTGGAAGCGGCGCTCGCGGAAATCACCGGGATGGACGCAGTGACGCTCGAACCGGCCGCCGGCGCGCAGGGCGAATTGACCGGCGTGCTGCTGATCCGCGCGCTGCTCGAATCGCGGGGCAATCCGCGCAAGAAGATCATTATTCCCGACTCGGCTCACGGCACCAATCCGGCCACCGCCGCGATGGCCGGTTACTCGGTCGAAAACGTGAAGTCCAATGGCCATGGCATGATTGACGTCGACGCGCTGGCGGCGCTGGTGAACCAGGAAACAGCCGCGCTGATGGTGACCAATCCGAATACGCTCGGCATCTTCGAGCAGGACGTCGTCCGGATCACCGGTCTGATGCACTCGCGCGGCGCTCTGGTCTACATGGACGGCGCGAACATGAACGCGCTGGTGGGCATCGCCAGGCCGGGCGATGCCGGCATCGATGCGATGCACCTCAACCTGCACAAGACATTCTCGACGCCCCACGGCGGCGGCGGTCCCGGATCGGGCGCGGTGGCGGTAAAGAAACACCTCGATCCGTTCCTTCCTTATCCGCGGCTGAAGTGCGTCCAGGACCATTGGACGTTTGACTACGATCGCCCTCGGTCCATCGGCAAGGTGCGCGCTTTCTGCGGCAACTTCGGCGTCCTGGTTCGCGCGCTGGCCTACATCCTGGCGCACGGCGGGCCGGGATTGCGGCAGGCGACGCTCGACGCCGTCCTGAACGCCAACTACGTGCGAAAAGGCCTGGAGCCGTATTACGAGCTCGAGTATCCGAGCCCCAGCATGCATGAATGTGTCTTCAGCGACAGCCGCCAGGCGAAACGAGGCGTCAGGACAATGGACATCGCCAAGCGGCTCATCGATTATGGTTTCCATCCCTATACGGTGGCGTTTCCGCTGATTGTGCATGGGGCGCTGATGATCGAGCCCACCGAAACCGAGAGCAAGCAGGAGCTGGATCTGTTCATTCAGGCAATGGCCGGCATCGCGAAGGAGATTGAACAGAATCCGGAGTTTGTGTTGAAGGCTCCGCACTGTACTCGCACCTCGCGTGTGGACGAGGTGGCGGCCGCTCGCAAACCGGTGGTCCGCTGGACGCGCCAACCGGCTGCCGGCAAAGCCGATTAGGGCAACGGCCTTGCGGGACACGCTCGCAGTCATCGCCTTCGTCGTTCTGCTGCGGGTCCCGTTCCTGAACCAGGCGATCCAGGGCGACGACGTCAACTACCTCGCCGCGGCGCAGCACGCGCAGATCGATCCCCTGCATCCGACCCATGCGCGATTTCTGTTTCAAGGCGACATCGTCACCATGCAGGGGCATCCGCACCCGCCGCTGAATGCGTGGTTTCTGGCGGCGCTGCTGGCGCTGGCGGGCGACGTCCGCGAGCCGGTGTACCATGCGGCCTACATCCCATTCTCAATTCTGGCGGCGCTGTCGGTGCTTTCCCTGGCGCGCCGTTTCACCTCTCGTCCTCTGCTGGCGACGTTTCTCTTTACGGCGACGCCGGCCTTTGTGGTCAACGGCACGTCGCTCGAAAGCGACCTCCCCTTTCTCGCCTTGTGGCTGGCCGTGACGGCGTGTTTTGTGAAGGCGGCCGACCAGGGCTCGCGCAAGTGGCTCGCGGCCGCGGCGGCGTTGATGCCTTTGGCGGCCATCAGCGCGTTTCAATCCATCGTGCTGGTTCCGGTGCTTGCGGCGTTTCTGTGGCGGCAGCGCCGCCAATGGAAGCCGGGGTGGCTCGCGCTGGCGGTGATTCCCGCTGTGCTCGGAGGCTGGCAGCTCTTCGAGAAGATGACTGCCGGGCAACTGCCGGCGCAATTCCTGGCGGGCTATTTCACGACCTACGCGTTGCAGACGCTGGCCAACAAGCTGCGAAACGCGGCCGCGCTCGTTGGGCACCTGGGCTGGCTGGTGTTCCCCGTGCTGGCGCTGTTCCCGTTTCCGATGGCCGCCCTGGCTGCACTGCCGCTTGTGTTCTGGATCGATGTGCATCCTCTTTACGCAGTCTCTTTGCTGGCCGGCGCGGCGGTGCTGATTCGATCGATTCAGATGCGGCGCGATTGCTTTGCCGCCTGGACGCTGATCTATTTCGCAGCCGCGCTGGTGTTGTTCTTTGCGGGCTCGGCGCGGTATCTGCTTCCCATCGCGGCCCCGGTGGCGATCCTGACAGTGAACGTGTGGCGCCGCCGGCCGGGCTGGCTGTGGGCCGGTATGGCGATTCAGCTTCTGCTCAGTCTTGCACTCGCGGCAGCCAATTACGGGCATTGGGACGGCTACCGGCGCGTGGTTTGCACCCATGAGCGCGAGTGGGATTTGAAGCGCGTGTGGATCAATGGGGAATGGGGCTTGCGATACTATGCGGAAACGGCCGGTGCGATGCCTCTGATGCGTGGACAAGCGGTGAGGCCCGGCGACATTGTGATCTCGAGCAGGCTGGCGCTGCCGATTCGCTTCACCACCGGCGGAGGCGCCCTGGTTCCGGTGTCGGAAACGCCGATCAGACCCGCCATCCCGCTGCGCCTGATCGGACTTGGGACGCATTCCGCTTACAGCACGGCATCGCAGGGCTTCCGGCCGTTCGATATCCACACCGGCCCGGCCGACATCGTGCGGATCGAAACGGTGGTGGCGCGCAAACCGGCGCTGAGCTTTCTCCCCATGAACGCGCCCGAGGCGGATGAGCAGATCGTCAGCGGCATCGATCGCGTGGAAGAGAACCGCTACCGCTGGATGAGGTGGAACTCTATATTCCTGATACCGCGCCCGCGCGCACCGTCACTGTAATGGTGGATGGCGCCCAGCTTGCGCGCCAGACGTTCCCGGGCCCGGGTTCTCACAAGCTGGTGACGCCGCCGGCCAGTGTGGCGGGAGAATCGGCCACGGTGGCCATTGAAGTGGACCGCACCTTCTCGGTTCCCGGTGATCAGCGAACGCTCGGCGTCATTCTCGTGGCGGCCGGGTTTCGCTAAACACAGCGTCATTAATGTTTGCGGATGAAACCGCTTGCTCACGCGCGCGGCTCGGTTTGAATGTAAAATGACCATTTGGTGGGGCATGGTCCGCCGTGGGAAACGTAACGATTGGGCCGGCCGGGGACCAAGATCAGCAATGGTGCGCGCGCCTGATGGCCGCGTCGGATCCGTGGCGGACCTTGGGCCGCGGACACGAGGATTGCCTGGCGCGCGTGGAGCATCCGGAGTATACGCTGCTGCTCGCCCGGCGGGAGGGACGGCCGCTTGGATTTGTCCTCCTGCATCCGCGTGGCGTGGCCGGATCGCCGTACATTGCCGCTATCGCTGTGGATGAGGATGCGCGAGGGCAAGGAATCGGCCGCCTTTTGCTCGAACGGGCGGAGAACTGGTGGCCCGAGGCGCGGCACATCTTCCTCTGCGTTTCTTCGTTCAATGACGGAGCGCGGTTGTTGTATCAACGCTGCGGCTACCAGGTGGTAGGGGAGCTGATCGACTATGTGATCGAGGGGGCGTCGGAGATCCTCATGCACAAAAGGCTTGCAGGGCGGTGAAGCGGACTTGGGCCCTCGTGGGGCTGCTGTCGGCGACGGCGACGGCTGCCTATCTGTGCCGTGTGAACATCACCGTCGCGGGCGCGATGATGATGCGCGAATTGGGCCTGTCGCAGGAGGCCATGGGCCGCGTGTTCAGCGCCTTTCTGCTGGGCTATGCACTCTGTCAGATCCCGGGTGGGATGCTGGCCGACCGTTTCGGCGCGCGCCGCGTACTGGCCTGGGCATCGCTCGTCTGGGCCGCGGCGACCGTGCTGGCCGCGGGCGCCGGCGCCGCGATGCCGTTGCTGCTAGCCTCGCGGTTTCTGCTCGGAGTGGCAGAGGCTCCAATGTTTCCCGGTGCGGCGCGTGCGATTGCGGCCTGGACGGGGCCGCAAGAGCGCGGCCGGGCCAACGGCGCCGTGATTGCCGCCATCGGGCTGGGCTCGGCCATCGCTCCTCCGCTGGTTTCTTTCGTGATGGTGAGATCGGGGTGGCGTGCGGCGCTTGTTGTCACGGCGATTCCCGCCGTGCTCGCGGGCCTGACTTGGATGGCTGTGCGGACGCCGCCCGAGACGGCTCCCGCCGTGGCTGAGGCGCGCGGCAACGGCGCGCCGCGGACACGTGCATTCGCCTTGCTGACGCTCAGCTACACGCTGCAAGGATACGTCGGCTACATCTTCGTGTTCTGGTTTTATCTGTACCTGGTGGAAGTGCGGCATTTCGACCTGCTGCGCGGCGCGCTGATGGGAAGCCTGCCGTGGCTGCTTTCCATCGTCTCGATCCCGCTGGGCGGCTGGGCTTTTGACCGCTTGGGCGCGCGGCGGAAGGCCGTTCCCGTGGCCGGACTGGTCGGATCCGGCGTGCTGATCGCCGCGGGCGCCCATGCCGCGAATGCGTGGCTTGCGGCGGCATGCCTTGCTTTGGCGACAGGGCTTGTGTTGAGCGTCGAGGGGCCCTTCTGGGCCGCCATGACGTCCATCTCCGGACCACGCAGTGGCGCCGCCGGCGGCGCCATGAACATGGGCAGCAATCTCGGAGGACTCATTTCTCCCGCGCTGACTCCCATCGTCGCCCGTCTCATGGGCTGGGAGGCCGCGCTGCTCATCTCCGCCTTCCTGGCCGTCATCGCTGGTGCATTGTGGTTCTGGATTCCGTCGACGCTTGAGCCCTCCCGTTCCGTGGCTTGACCGTGTGGGGCGGCCATTCATGGCTGCCGCCGGCCTTCCGGCCGGCGCGGGGCGGGCCTGAAGGCCCGCCGCAGGCTGAAAGCCTGACCCCACCGTGGCGGATCATATACAATGCTGACTGCCTGGAGCCGAAAATGTTCGCAAGAAATCTGCTCATGACCGCGGCGCTCGCACTCGCCGCTATGGGGCAGTCCCCCGCTGGCCTGCCGGTCCCTTACGAAAGGCTGCTTCGAGCGCCGCAGGAACCGGGCAACTGGCTGATGTACGGCGGGGACTATCGCAGCCATCATTACAGCCGCTTGAGCCAGATCACAGCCGACAACGTCCACCGGCTGAAGGCAAAGTGGATTCACCAGATGCACCGCCCCAAGGTCGAGACCACGCCGATCGTGGTGGATGGAGTCATGTACGTCACACGGCCGCCCAGCGATGTGATCGCTCTGGACGCGGAAACAGGACGCGCGCTGTGGACGTTCGAATACAGGCTGTCTACGAGGGTCTACGTCTGCTGCGGCGAAGTCAACCGCGGCCTGGCCATCCTCGGCAATACGCTCTTCCTGACCACACTCGACGCAAAACTGATCGCGCTCGACGCCCGCTCCGGCCGTGTTCTCTGGAAGAAGGACATCGCGGATCCAGCTCTGAACTATTCGGCCACGGCCGCGCCGCTGGCGATCAAAGACAAGGTGATCATCGGCATCGCCGGCGCCGAAGCAGGCATACGCGGCTTCCTCGATGCGTACGATGCGAAAACGGGCGAGCGCGCCTGGCGCTTCTGGACTGTACCGGCGCCTGGAGAACCGGGCTCGGAGACCTGGGGAGGCGATTCCTGGCGGCACGGCGGCGGATCCACCTGGGTGACGGGCTCCTACGATCCGGAATTGAACCTGGTCTATTGGGGCACGGGCAATCCCGGTCCCGATTACAACGGCGACGTGCGCCCCGGTGACAACTTGTACACCTGTTCGCTGGTTGCCCTCGATCTCGATACCGGCAAACTGAAGTGGTATTTCCAGTTCACCCCGCATGATACACGCGATTGGGACGCCACTCAGGTTCCGGTTCTGCTGGATGCGACGCTGGGGGGACGCCTCCGCAAGCTGGTTGTCGTGCCCAGCCGCAACGGTTTCCATTATGTGCTGGACCGCCAGACCGGCGAATTCCTTCTGGCCAGGACTTTCGTGAAGCAGACGTGGGCGAAAGAGATCGACAGCAAAGGCCGCCCCGTTTTGAATCCGGGCCAGGAGCCGACGCTGGAAGGCAACGATCAGATCTGGCCCGGCGTGGACGGCGCCAACAACTGGATGTCGCCCAGTTACAATCCCGGCGCCAGGCTGCTGTATTTCAACGCACGCGAGGAGCGCCGCCGGTACTTCAAGACAGACGCTCCCGAATTCCAGCCGTTCGAGTCCTTTTTCGGCGGTGGCGGCGGAGGAGGCGTGCGGTTCCGGCCCGAAGAGAGCTGGGGCAAGCTGATCGCCATGACTCCGGAAACCGGAGAAATCCAGTGGGAGCACCGTATCCTGACGCCGCCGTGGGCCGGCGTTCTGTCCACGGCGGGGAACCTGGTGTTCTCGGCCACGCCAAGCGGGAATTTCTACGCCCTGGACGCACGCACCGGGAAGGAGCTTTGGCATTTCAATGGAGGTGATCGCGTCTATGCCAGTCCGATTACCTTTCTGAGCCGGGGACGGCAGTTGATCACCATCCCGATCGGCGACGTGCTGATCGCGTTCGGACTCGATTGAGTTATGCGCGCGATTCTCCTCCTTTCCTGCTGCGTGCTGATGTTGCCGGCTCAAAGACAGGGAAGGCAGCCCCGGCCCATCCCGGCGAATCTCCCGGAGACAAACCCCTCCACCTCCGCCCAGGACGTGGAAGCCGGGCGCAAGCTGTACATGGGCCGGTGCGGCCACTGTCATGGCCAGAGCGGCGAGGGGGGTCGCGGCGCCGTCTTAAACAGCGGCCGGTTTCGCCACGGCAGCTCCGACCGCGACTTGTTCCTGATCATCCGCGGCGGCATCCCCAACACGGAGATGCCAGGCGCGTTCGGTGTTTCCGACGCCGAGGTGTGGCGGATGACGGCCTACGTGAAACAATTGGGCCGGCAAGGGGCGCAGGATCCCATCACAGGCGACGCCACTGCCGGCGCCATCGTCTATCAGAAGAACGGCTGCGCCCAGTGCCACAGCGTCGCCGGGCAAGGCGGCTTCCTCGGACCAGACCTGACGGACATCGGAGCGAAGCGAGCGCCGCGGCACCTGCGCGAATCCATCGTGACTCCGAGCGCGGATGTCCCGCTCGACTATCGCCCGGTGGCGGCAACCACCGTTGCGGGCAAGAGCATCAGCGGGATTCATCTCAACGAAGACGAATACGCGCTTCACCTGCGCGACATGAGCGGGAATCTGCGATCGTTCTTGAAGAGCGAGCTCAAAGACATCAAGCTGTCCGGAACGTCGCTGATGCCGGCCTACACTTCGCTTTCCAAGGCCGATCTGGAAAACCTGATCGCATATCTCGATTCCTTGCGGCCAAAGGCTGAAGCCACAGTGTGGCTGTTCGACCGGATCGAGAACATCGGCGGCCACAGGACGACGGTCCTGGGCCAGCCCAGAGTCATCGACTCGCCATTCGGCAAAGCGGTTGAATTTGATGGCGTGAAGGATGCGCTGTTTATCGACAACCACCCTTTGGCGGGCGCCACGACGTTCACCTGGGAAGTCATCTTCCGGCCGGACGGAGGCCAAACCGAGCAGCGGTGGTTTCATCTGAGCGAGCAGGATCCCAGGACCGGCGCGGACACGGACAACCGCATGCTCTTTGAAATCCGTGTCGTGGGCGATCAGTGGTTCCTCGACAGCTTCAACCAATCGGGAACCGCGAGCAGGGCGCTGATGAACCGGAAGGCATTGCATCCTCTCGGCGACTGGCGCCATGTGGCCACCGTCTATGACGGCAAGGAACTCAGGAACTATGTCGACGGTGTTCAGGAAGGCGCTGCGCAACTGCACCTTGCTCCTCATGGGCAGGGCCACTCCTCGGTCGGAGTGCGGATCAATCGGGTTTACTACTTCAAAGGCGCCGTTCACCTGGCGCGGTTCACGCGCAGGGCTCTGTCGCCGTCGGAATTCCTGGCGCCCCCTGGAAAGCCATGAGCATGTAACGCATATCAGCGCACAGCTTGCCTGGAAACGGCATGGATCAGGAAGCCCACAGCGCATGCAATCCCGATCGCGCGGATCTCCGGCCAGCCGCTGTGGAAAAGCAGCCACACACAGAGCGCCAGTGAAAGAACGGCAACAAATCGCCCGCCGGGAAGGATAAAGGATGCCGGCAAGGTGTTCCTGGCTCGCAACACCAGCAAGGAACCGCAGGTGGCCATGAATGCGATCAGCTTGGCAATGACGCCGATCGTCAGCATGTAGGTGAACGTCCCCGAGACACTCATTGTCAATGCGACTCCCGCCGTGATCAGAATGGACACATGCGGAGTGCGAAATTTCGGATGGGTGATCGATAGGAATCGCGGAAGCTCGTTGCGTTCCCCCATCGCGAACAGCACCCGGGATCCAGCCAGCAGAATCGCGTTCATCGTTCCCAGGCCCGACAGGATGGCGCCGGCTGAGATCACCGAAACGCCGGCTGGGCCGAGAAAACGGCTGCTGGCATCCACCAGCGGTTTCTGGGAAGCCTCCAACTGGGGCAGCGTTCCGATGCAGACCGTCTGGATCAAGATGTAGAGCAGCGCAACCACAGCGATCGCGACCACGATGGCGAACGGCAGATTCCGCCTCGGGTCGCGCATCTCGCCGGCCGTGATCACGGCCAGATCGAACCCTGTATATGCAAAGACCAACTGGGAGACCGCCAGCGAGAAAGCGCTGGCGTTCAAAGGCGCCGCCGGCCGGTAGTTTTCGAGGTCAATAAAGAACAGGCCGGCGGCGGCAAAAAGGAACAGCGGGATCAGCTTTCCCGCCGTCAGCAGGTTGTTCACTGTTGTCGTTTCCCTGATGCCGGCGAGATTGATGCTGGTGAGCGCTACAGTCGGGCCGGCAATCAGCAGCGCTCGCCACAGCCCGGAATCGGCCGGGGGCCAATAGAAGCTGGCATAACTCACCAGCACGTTCGAGATGGCTGCAAAGGAGCTCAGCCTGGCGATCCAGGTCAGCCAGCCGACTTCGAAAGCAGTCACCGGGCCGAATGTCTCGCGTGCGTACAGGTACGCGCCGCCTGTCTCGGTAAACCGGCTGGCCACCTCGGCAAAGCAAAACGCAATCAGCGTGACCACCACGGCGCAACACAGGAACGCCAGCAGGCTGTATGGGCCGGTCAACGCATAGACCTGCGATGGCAGCCCCAGGATGCCCGCCCCGACGATGCAGTTGATCATCAGGGCCACGGCATCCCATCGCCGGATGCCTCGGACTAATCCAGCTCCAGTGTCTTGCGCGCTCACAATTCCTCCGACTTTACCATCGCCGGCCAGGTGTGTCACGATGAGCGCAGAATGAATTCTGGAGGCTGGTTGCGCCGCGCCTGGCGAGCAGCGCTCGGCTGGAGGCCCAGCGTACGGCACCACATCACCTGGAGCGGGCTGGCGTTCACGGTGCTCATTGTGTTTATCGGCCTGGCGGCGTTTGCTTCGGCGAATAACCTGCTGTTTCTGCTGCTGGCCGCATTGCTGGCTACGATGCTGATTTCAGGGCTGGTGAGCCGCCTGGGCCTGGCCGGCCTCGAAGTCAAGCTGCTGCTGCCGGAGAACGTGTTTGCGAGGCGCGAGCTGCCGGCCCGCATCCAGCTCCGGAACGCGAAGTCCTGGATGCCGTCCTTCTCTTTGCACCTCGCCTCGACGGAAGCCGAAGAGGCGCGCATGCAGCTCTATTTTCCGATCATCCCCGGGAGCGCCACGCTGGAGGCGCTCACCCAGGTCTACTTCCCGAGGCGCGGCATTTTTGGCGACAGTCACTATCAGTTCACCACTCGCTTTCCTTTCGGCTTCACCGAGCGACGTTTGCAGGTGCGGCTCCATCGCGAGGTGCTCGTGTACCCTTCCATCGATCCGCAGCCCGGCTTCGAGGATCTGCTGTTTTCCCTCGAAGGAGACATGGAAGCCCACTTTCGCGGGCGAGGTCATGACTTCTATCGCATCCGCCCCTATGAGCCGGCCGAAAGCGCCCGCCACGTCGATTGGAAAGCCACCGCCCACATCGGCGAGCTGCAAGTGCGCGAATTCGCTCGCGAGGAAGATCAACTGGTGGAAGTATTCCTCGACCTGAATGTGCCGATTGGAAAGGAAGCCTGGCTCGAGCAGGCCATCGACTGCTGCGCGTTTTTCTGCTGGCGGCTGGCCGCTCGCCAGGGCCGGCTGCGCTTTGCCACCCAAAATTTCGATGTCCGCCTTCCGGAAGAGGGGGACATCTATACTATCCTGAAGTTTCTGGCACAGGCGTCACCGCTCGGCGCCCGGGCGCCAGTCTGGCCCTATGAGGAGAACAGTTTCCAGATTGTGCTCAGCCTGTCGGCGGCCCCCTTCGAGCAAACGGGCTGGCATGCGGCTCGTTTTCTCGGCGTGGATGCTTTTTCCTCCGCTGCTGGCGGCTCAGAGCGCCCCTGGGGAAATTCCAAACCTCGAGCCGGTGCGCACCTCCGTCACCGTCATCGGTGAGCTGCGGAATGAAACACCGGCGAGCATCTCGGTTCTCGGTTCGCCCGAGCTGGCCAAGGTGCCCGGTGTCAACCTCGATGACCGCCTGCGCATGGTGCCTGGTTTCTCCCTGTTTCGCCGCACTTCGAGTCTGGTGGCCAACCCCACCACGCAGGGTGTTTCGCTGCGGGGCATTGGCTCCACCGGCGCCAGCCGCACACTGGTCTTGTGGGACGGCATCCCCGTCAACGACCCGTTCGGGGGCTGGGTCTACTGGACGCGTTTTTCTCCCAATGAGATCGAGCATGTTGAAGTTCTCCGCGGCGCCAACACGAGCGTTTTCGGGGACCGCGCCATGGGCGGCGCCATCGGCCTGTTCTCGCCCGCTCATGACCGTTCCCGCGTGTACCTGGATTATGAAGGCGGCAACCGCACTCAGCATATGGCGGGTGGCGGCTTTGTCCAGCCTTTCGGCCGCTACTCACTTTCCTCCCGGTTCCGCGGCTACACCACCGGCGGATACTTCATCGTGCCCTCGAACATACGGGGCAGGGCTGACACGCAGGCCGGCGTCGACTTCGTTGCCCCTGAATTGCGCCTCGATTATTCCGGCGACCGCCACCGATTGTTCCTGAAAGGCGATCTGCTGGTGGAGCAGCGCGACAACGGCACCACCCTGCAACGCAACTCGACCAGCCTGGGCACTGTTTCGGCGCACTACACCACGGGCACAGTCCATAACATTTCTTTGCTTGGGTACCACACGCGCGAGGAATACCGGCAGTCGTTCTCGACCATTGCCGCCGATCGCAATTCCGAGCGAATCAGCTACCGCCAGAGCGTTCCGTCGGAAGCCACGGCCGGAGGGGCGTTTCTCTACCGCCGCGGCTTCAACCACGCCAATCTCGTGGCCGGCGCCGACGCCGTCCGGGTCGAGGGTTTTTCCATTGATTCCCTTGTGCCAAGCGGCAAACGGATCGGCGGCGGCGATCAGCTCCAGCAGGGCGCCTTCAGCCAGGTAGATGCTTCCGCGGGCCCGGTGCGCCTGTTTGGCGGCCTGCGCCATCACTTCACCGGACAAGGCAGCCATTTCTGGAGTCCCAGCGGCGGCGCCACCGTGTCCCGCGGCATGGTTCGGCTGCGCGCCTCCGCCTACCGCAGTTTCCGCGCCCCTACGCTCAACGAGCTGTACCGCGAGTTCCGCGCGGGCAACGCCGTCACCCAGGCCAATGCGAATCTGATTCCCGAATCGCTGACCGGCGTCGAAGCAGGCCTCGATCTGATCGGCGAGAGCCGGCGTCTCGGCTTCACGCTGTACCGCAACTCGCTTTCCAATCTCATCACCAATGTGACGCTTTCCAGCACGCCGGCGCTGATTGTGCGCCAGCGGCGCAACGCAGCCGCCGCGCTCGGCCGCGGCGCCGAAGTGGACTTTCGCCAGCGCTGGCGTTCCTTGCAGGGCGAGGCCAGTTACCTGTTCGCCGATTCGCGCTTCATCACCGGCGAAAGGCTTCCGCAGATTCCGCGCCACCAGGGCTCCGCGCAGGTCGCCTATGTGCGCGGAGGCACGCTGGCTACCTTCGGTTTGCGCACCTTCGACGCCCAGTTTGAAGATGATCGCAACCAGTTCCTGCTTCCCGGTTACGCCGTGCTGCACCTGAGCCTCCGCCAGCGATTGGGCCGCGGAGTCTCCGCGCTGGCGGCCTTCGAGAATCTGCTCGATCGTACCTTCCTGGTCGGCTACAGCCCAACGCCGAACATCGGGGCGCCGCGGCTGTGGCGGCTCGGCCTGCGGTGGGAAGGAAGGCTGCGTTAGGCCACAAAACTGTTCACTTTGTCCTGGGATCGGGTCGAGGCTTTCAGCCTGCCGCCGGGCTTCCGCGTGGATGAGTTCTACGGCTTGCTGTCTACGTATCCCAACCTGGATTGGATCGCCCCGCACCTGGAGATCGCCGGATCGTTCGGCCTATCCAGAACAGCGAAAGCGCAATCAGCACCGGCGAGAGTGTCGATGGTTCCGGCACGCTCGGGAATTGCCGTATTGTGAATTCCGTAAAGCCGTCCGGAACATCGATCGTGAGCAGGAACGTGAGGGAATTGCTCGGTGGCACGACGCCGGGCGCGAAAAAGTGCTCCCGTTCCGAAACCGAGGATCAGGTGGTAGTCTAGCCAGGTCTGTCCGGTATCGTTGAAAACAAATTCATTCAGGTGGTACTCCGTTACCCCGCCCGATGGAGCGACAAACAGCACCTGGTCAATGTAGTCAACGGCCTGGAACGCCTTCTGGATATCAACAGAGTTCGGCCCAACGCCGATCACATTGTCAATGTTGGGTGCGGCCGTGGTGATCATAGCGACGGCCGAAGATCCCAACCCGGGACCGACCGCGAAACCAGGACCTATGGGGCCGAAGATGATGCCGGCGCCGGCAGGCATCCCGGCAGCAAGAAGCACAGCAACAAGAACCCAGCGCTGCAACATGGGCCTCCTCCACTGGCGACCTCGCAAGAGATGCTTCTTACTCTAACGCCGATGGCGGCGGTGTCAAGGGGGTATTGCACACGCTCACGAGGAGAGGACGAACGCTTTGAGGTTTCCCGAAACTCTTTGCTAGAATGAACCAGGATGCAGGATCCGGTTGAGCTGGCTGCCGAGAAGATGTTCAAGCCGAACCCGCACCTGAGTGATGCGATCAATTACAACATCGTGCGCTCGGAGGTGGAAGGCGGCGTTTACCTCAAGGACCTGCCGCTCGAGAGCACGCTCGAGGTGGAAACGCAGAACCGCTTTTACACCCTGGTGAATCGTGGCGGAGGGCAGTTCCTGATATGCGGGCACCCGAAGTTCTGCCCGGAACCCACGCTGGTGTACATTGCCGGCAGCAACTGGGGGGGATCGATGCTGAAAAAGGCCTTTGTGGGCCGAGGGATGCATCTCGAGTTCCTGCACCCGGATTACGAGCGGCCGATCATCACCAGCCGTATCGTCGAGATCCGGATGCTGACGTGAATTCTTACGAAATCTGGTAGCCCTCTGAGGCGATGCGCGTCCATAAGATCTCAGAGGCGCGGCTGTGCAGGGCGAAGATCTGGCAGACCAGCTCGCAAACCTGCTCACAGCCCTTCTCGTAAAGCACCAGGACAGAGGGGCCGGCGCCGCTGAGAGCGCAACCCAGCAAGCCGGGAGCGCGCAGGCGCAGGATCTCCTCGAGACCTGGGACCAACCTGGCGCGATACGGCTGGTGGAGGCGGTCTTCGAGCGCGGCCGGAAAAGCGCTGGTGGCGCCGGTGGCCAGAGCGGCGATCAGCAGCGCCGAACGCTGCACGTTGAACACGGTGTCTTCTTTGGAATAGCTCGATGGGAGAGCGGCGCGAGCCTCAGCGGTCGGGAGAACGAAATCCGGGACGACCACCGCCACCCGGTAGCGCTCGGGCAGATCCAGCCGCACCGCCCGAGTCATCCCATGCGAATCGATGGCGCTGGCCACAATCGAGCCCAGCACACAGGCGGCCACATTGTCCTGGTGCCCCTCGATGCGAGCCGCTTCATCCACAATGCGGAGGGGCTTCCAGCCCAGACCGAGCAGCTTGTCGGCAATGACGACGCCGGCAGTGAGCGCGGCGGCGCTGGATCCGAGCCCCTTGCCTAAAGGAATCTCGTTGTGGATCTCGAGCTCGATGGGCGGAAGCGTATCGCGGCCGACGTCGCGCGCCACCCGGAGTGCGGTCTGCCAGATGAGGTTATCTTCGTTGAGCGGGATCTGATCGGCGTCGCGTCCGGTGGCGCGAATCACCAGCTTGCCGGCTGGCCGGAAGCTGCATTCGAGCGGGATATCGAGCGCCAGTCCGAGCGCGTCAAAGCCCGGGCCGAGGTTTGCGCTCGACGCCGGCACTCGCAGTTTCCAGGCCATTCCCAAGGAGCGCTTTCCTAAATCGCGTCGTCGTCGAGAACGACCTTGCGCTCTTGGCGGCAGGACTGGTACACCGAAACCACCAGTTGGAGGGCGCGGTAGCCTTCCTCGCCGGAGCTCAATGGCTTTCGTTTGGCGCGGATGGCGTCGCCGAAATCCTGGAACTGGCGCTCGAAGGGCGTCAGCGGAATGGCCATCGGATCAGAGGCGCCGGACATGGTCTCTTTCGCCAGGGGCGGCGGCTCTCCCGAGTCGCTGTCCACGTCCCACGTAGTCAGCTTGTCGCCCGTCACGATGGCGGTGCCCTTGGTTCCGTGAATCTCGATGTGCTCGGGGTAGCCGGGCCAGAAGGCCGTGGAAGCCTGAATGACGCCGGTGGCGCCATTGGCGTAGCGGATCAGGGCGCTGATCACGTCCTCAGATTCGATGCGGTGCAGCGCTCCGAGCTGCCAGTATCCGAACACCTCCTTGACGCGCCCGATGAGATAAAGCAGCATGTCGAGCTGGTGGATCGCCTGGTTGATGAGCGCACCGCCGCCTTCGGTCGCCCAACTGCCTTTAATGGGCCGCGAATAATACCCGGCCGAGCGGTGCCACTTGACATAGGCGTCGGCTTGAAGGATGCGGCCGAGACGGCCGGCGGGGATCGCTTTGGCGAGGAACCGGATCGAGTCGTCAAAGCGGTGCTGGCTGACCACATTCAGCAGCACGCCGGCGTCACGCGCGCAGCGCACCATGCTCCTGGCTGTCTCGAGATTGGTGGCGATCGGCTTCTGCACCTGCACATGCTTGCCGGCATGAGCGGCGATTTCGAGCGGCTCGAGGCGGAAGTCGGGAAATGTGCACACGTCGATGAAGTCCACCTCCGGGTGGCGGCAGACTTCCTCAAAGGATTTGACGAACTGGACGCCATACTGGCTGGCGAATTCACGGCCGACATGGTCGACCGCGTCTGTCACCGCCGCCAGACGAAAACCGATGTTCTGGTAAGCCTGCGCGTGTTTGTGGGCGATGGCGCCGCAACCGATGAGTCCGACTCGCAAGGTTCTTCTCCTGTGATCCGAATCTTCTAGGGTATCAATTGGCCGCACACGCTGACTTCCAGGCCCAAGGCCGCGAACATCGCTGCTTTGACCGCCAGCGCATGATTGGCCAAGGCGGCATCGGGTGCATAAGCGACCTGGATGTGATTCGACTTGTGGCGCGCCATCATCTGGTCGCGCGTGATGCCGTAAGTGACGGCGTGCATGATGGGCCATTGCGGCGTGGTGATACGCCAGCGGCGCTCGGTTTCCTCGGGCGGCAATTCGACGACGCCGGCGCGGCCGATGTCTGCCTTCAGACGCCCCTCTTCGATGAACACGCGGCTCCACACGATCTCTCCCGGCTTGCTGACGCCCTTGAGCGTGCCGCCGCCGAGCGGGAAATACATGGGCGGCTGGCGCTCGCTGACGGCGCTTGCGTAGCCGCCGGTGAAGTGCGAAGCCGGCACGGCGCCGGAGATCTCGAACACCCAGATGAACCGGCCATCGTACTGTTCGCCATAACGGACGTCGTGCAGCGTGTTCGAGGGATCCCAGCCCAGCGCGCGCCAGACGCGGTTGGTGACCAGCCCATCCAGCCCGGCGCATTCATCCACTTCGTTGAAATGCGTGAGCGCCTGGCCGTCGTAAAGGATGCGGCCGTTGCCGGCCGCGCGGACCGGCGGCCGGTCGGGGTTGTTGAGCAGGCCTTCCACCAGGTCGGAAGCGGGGCAGAGATCCTTGAGCCCCTGCTGGTACTGGATTCCGATAGAGTCGCAGCCGAACTCATCGGCCATGCGGAGTGCGGCGATGTACATCTTGCACTGCTCGTGGATCTGGCGGTCGGTGAGGTCGGTTTCTTCGTTGGGGCCTGTGAGAAATTTCATGCCGCGCGCATCCAGCCACTTCCGGACGGCGGCAGCTTCCGAATCGCTGACCGTGCGCATGGCCGCGTAGAGCGCCGACTGGCTCAGCCGCTCCTTGAAGACGCCGGTGGGATGCAGGAGCTCGTCGGGGATGATGGCGTTGTACATGCCCATGCAGCCTTCATCGAAAACGCCGAGGATCGCTTTCTGGCGCTTCAGCTCCCTGGCCAGCGACTCGCCGGCCTGCCTGGCTTCGGCGGAGAGACTCACTGCGCTGAGAGGGCGCACGTGGCTGGCGTCATGCACCACTTGCTCGCCGTGGAGCCATTTGGCAAGGCCGCTGAGGAAAAATTCATCGCTGAAGCCGGCGCTCCACAAAGTGCTGTATCGGACGCCGGCCTTGGTGAGCGAGCCGTTCAGGTTCAGCAGCCCGACCAGGCCGGGCCACTGCCCGCTCCAGTTGGCCACCGTGAGGATTGGACCTTGGTGTGTGTAGAGCCCGTGGAGGACGTGATGACTGTATTGCCAGACGGCTTCGACCACGACCAGCGGCGCATCCGGAGGAATCCGGCGGAAGACCTCCATGCCGTAGCGCTGGCTGTCGATGAAGCCATGCTGGCGGACGGGATCGGCGGGGTGGCCGCGCACGACGTCACGGCCCAGTGTGCGGATCGCGGCCCCTACCGCCTCTTCGGCCTGCTGCTGCGCCGGCCAGCAGACGCGGTTGGCGGACAGCCGCAGGTCCCCGTTGGCGATGAGATAGACAGGTTCGGGCATAGCCTTCTATTTTACGGCTCTCGCACCACCCGGAACCCGACATAATCCGGCCTTGGCTTGGACTCCGATTTCGGATCCACCGGACGATCCGCGCTGCCGCCCAGCGCCTTGCCGCTGCCGTCCTTCCTCACCACCCATTCGGCGGCATTGCCGCCCAGATCAAAGGCGGGGTCGTCGCCAGAGCCCGGCATCGAGCCGACCGGTTTGAGCAGCGCCCCCGGCCCCAGTCCTTCCACCAGCGACGCCAGCCGCCGGGCGTCATCGGCGTTGACCGCATAGCCGGCCCACGCATCCAGCGTGTTTTCGTTCTTGGAAGCCGACAGCATGCCCTGCATTTCTTCCTCGGCGCCCAGCCGGTACTTCCTGCCGGTCTTCTGGCTCAGCCATGCGCAGTACTGCTTGGCCTGTTCAAGACTGATTCCACTGGCGGGGTGGTTCTCCGTGCCAGGTGGGATCGGGAAGCCGGGATCGAACGCTTTGAACTGGCCGCGGGTCACCTCGAAGCGGCCAATCTCGATTTCTCCGCGCAGCACTGTCTCGGGAATCTCGCCCAGGTTGCGCCGCTTGAGCATGGCCGAGAGCGGGGATTCCTGGCGCAGGGCTTCGTTCTTGTCGCTGGCTGTCTTAAAAAGATACTTGTCGAACCACGCCAGCTCCTCTTCCACTTTGCGCCGCTGATGCACCATCTTCCGCGGTCCGTGCGCCTCCCCTGGAAACAGGAGGAAGCGAACATCGGTCTTCTCGAGGTGCTTCAACGCGCGGTAATGCTGCCAGCCCTGCTCAGTGGGCACCTGCCGGTCTTCCGTGCCGAAGAAGATGATCGTCGGCGTGCGCACTTTGTCCATGCGGAACAGCGGCGACTTCTTGATATAGAGCGCCGGGTCTTCGAGCGGCGTCTTGCCGATATAGAAATCGTCGAATGCGTGGCCGAACACGCAATTGCCCCAGTCGCTGATCCAGTTCACATCGCCTGCGCCGGCCGAAGCCGCCTGGTAGCGCGTCGAGCGAGTGGTGAGCTCGATGGTGATGATCGAGCCGTTGGACCACCCCATGATGCCAAGTTTGTTCGGATCCACCAGCCCCTTGGCGATCAGGGAATCCACCCCTCTCTCGACGTCGACCCACTCCAGCTCGTTGTAATTGCCGCGGCTGATCGATTCACCCCACTTCAGTCCGTAGTTCGAGCTGCCGTGGTAATTCGGCTTCATCACGAAGGCCCCGCGCTGGGCAAAAAGCTGCACCGGATAGCCCCAGCGGTCCGAGAACATGTCCATGTCGGCGCCGTTCGGCCCGCCGTGAATCATCACCACCAGCGGATACTTTTTTCCGGCCTCGTAGTCATGCGGATAGTAGAGAAGTCCTTCCACCTGCTCGTCGCGGGCGCCTTTCCAGGTGGTGGTCTCGCTCCTGGCCAGCGGCTTCTTCTTCCAGCTTCCGTTGAGCGAAGTGATCTGCTTCGGATTCTCAACCTTGTTGCCGTTGAGCCTGGCCGCGTACCACTGGTCCGGCGTGCTGGCAGTCGTGTAGCGGTAGATGATCTGGTCGCCTTTCAATTCCATCCCGAAGATGTTCGAAACGTGCTCGCCTTCCAAAAACTCCCGCTTCCAGGTGTTGCCATCGCGGCGGTAGCGGGCGATCTTGGGCCGCACCCCGTTGGCCAGTTGTGCAATGAAGCCATCCCCGGTGACGACAAAACCCTGCGCCAGCGCGTTCTCCCATTCGAGCGGCGCCTGCGCCGCCGAGCCGGCGGCGACGTCGTAGAAATACACCAGATCAATCGATGCATTCAGATACTTCGGGTGTGTGGTGTATGGCGACGTGAAATAGAAGCCCTTGCTGTCGGGCGTCCAGCTCACGCTCTGCGGCAGCAGCTTGCCATCGGCAAACAATTGCCTCGAGCTCGTGTTCTTCAAATCATGCAGGAACGTGATCGGACGCACCTTCTGGTCCCAGACGTAACTGAGGCTGCGCTCGTGGGTGGTCACCGCCCAGGCGCCGTCCTGGCTGACGGCGATGCGCGTGATGCGATCGGGGTTTTCGGTGAGCCGTTTCGCCGTTCGCCCTTTCAGTTCGAAGCGGAAAAGGCGCACGGGCGTTGCGTGTGTTTCGTCCTCGACCACCGTCGAGGTGTCCTTGCGTTCCTTGGTCTGCTGATCATGCAGGCTCGGGTCCTCGGGAGCCGCCAGCAGGAGCGTGTCGTTGTCCAGCCAGGCAAGCGAGGAGACGCCTTTTTCGAGCTTCGTAACGGCGTGCGGCTCGCCGCCGCGCACGTCAATCAGCCACACCTGCATGCCTCCGCCCGCGCGTCCTGTCTGCTCCGGCGGAGGGCTGCTGCTCGTCTCCGAAGACCGGCGCGAAGTCAGAAAGGCGATCTTCCTTCCGTCCGGGGAGAACTGCGGCGTCGAGTGACTGTCGCTGCCGCGCGTCAACTGGACTTCATAATCTTCAGCCAGGTTCCTGAGGAAAAGATGCGAGACGCTTTCCCCTTTCTCCCGGTCCATCTGCGTCTTGACATAGACCAGCAGCTTGCCATCGCGCGACAGGCGCATCTGGCCGGCCGATTCGGCCATCAGCAAATCGTCGACCGTCCACCGGGCGGCCCAGCCTGGGACCAGCATCAGACACAACGTCAAAACATATCGCATGGGTCACTCCTTGACCTTTACTTGAAGCGCAAAGGCCGCGCCCCGCGGCGCCAAGCCGTTGAGGAACACCGGAGTGTTCCTGCCGCGGGCGCGGTCCGTTTTGCGCGTGTTCCTTAGAAGCATCGCGCCCGCCTGTGGGCGGGACCAAACGGAGAGGAACACGGTGTGGGTCCAATCCGGTGTTCGGCCGCAGCGAACAATTTTTCCGCCCCTTTATTATCAACAACTTCGGGCGTGTTCCTTAGAAGCTCGCACAGGCCGGGCCG